>NZ_JAGEMN010000001.1:1692989-2031587 GCF_017921835.1 Sporosarcina sp. 6E9
TTGCATCGCACGAATACGATCACGCAATACAACGTCGCGCTCTTCAATTCGCTTTTCAAGTTGCACAATGGATTCTTGCAGTTCTTTGATTTCTTTCGTAGTCTGAGCAATTTCCTCTTCGACTTGTTCGATATCAGCATTCGTTTTATTTACTTTATTCGTCAATTCATTAATTTGAGTACGAATTGCTTCGACTTTCGATTCAACTTTACTGATTTCAGAGTCTTTCACTTTAATACCGGTATTTAATTCCTCTTTTTTCTTATCTAAATTTTGTTTTTCCTCTTTCATATCGTTCAAAGAGCTAGCAAAAGCTGAAGGATTTTCTATTGTGGTTGTTAAAATTAATATTGCAACCAAAAACGGCAGCATCCATTTTGACATTCTCAACTGATTATTTCCCCTTTCGATTCCTTTATCTCTTTATCTATCAAACTCTCAAAAACTTTCTAACTGACATAAAACTACCCCATATACCGATGAAGATCCCCAAACCGAGAATCAGGGCATTTAATTGGTAAATAAAAGGAGTTACCTCAAGTAGTTTAAATAAATCTCCTTCGATTTTAGGCTCGATGATATCGTATAGATTAAAGTAAGCAACTGTTAAAAGTATCATCGGTATAAGTGCGCCTAAAATTCCAAGCCAAATCCCTTCTAATATAAAGGGAATTCTAACAAAGTTATTTGTCGCACCAACAAGTTTCATGATTTCAATTTCATTTCTTCTTGCATTAATCGTCACTCTAATCGTATTTGAGATTAAGAACATTGCTGTGAATAATAGGGCAATAATTAAACCGAGTCCAACATTTCGACCCGATTCAAGAAAACCGAATAACTTCTCAACTTTCCCTGCTCCATAAATCACTTCGTAAGTATATTCAAATGTATCAATTTTTTTCGCAATTTCAGCTGTCTGATGGGGATCGACTGCTTTCAGATAAAACGCATGTCGAAGTGGATTATCTTGTTTGTATAAACCAAGTTCATCTCCAAATCCTTTAATCATTTTGCCTAATTCTTGTTCATTTGAAGAATACTTCAAATCCTGTATACCTTTTATTTCACGTATTTCTTTTTCCAATTCGCTAATTGCTTCTTCATCTGCAGCTAAATCAACGATTACTTTAATTTCAACATCTTTTTCGATATTATCTGCAATTTTATTTAAATTCATCATGATGACGATAAAGACACCAACAAGTAAAAGCGTTACAGTTACTGCACTTACAGAGGCAAATGTCATCCAAGCATTTCGACCAAGGCTTTTAAAGCTTCCGGTTAAGTGCCGGCTAAATGTTCTAAATTTCATAGCCGTATGCACCTCCGTGTTCATCGCGTACGATAAGCCCGCCTTCAACTGCAATCACTCTGTGTTTCAAAGTATTGACGATATCTTTGTTATGGGTAGCCATAATGATTGTAGTACCTCTTGCGTTTATTCGTTCGAAAATATCCATTATTTCATAAGACGTTTCTGGATCGAGGTTTCCTGTAGGTTCATCTGCAATAACTAATTGTGGAACATTCACTATTGATCTCGCAATTGCTACTCGCTGCTGTTCTCCGCCAGATAATTCATTGGGAAACATCCGCGCTTTATGTGCTAATCCGACTAATTCCAGCACATCAGTAACCTTTTTTCGTATTCTAGTAGGAGTTTCTTCGATTACTTCTAGGGCAAATGCGACATTTTCATATACGTTAAGTTTCGGTAATAACTTAAAATCCTGAAATACGACACCAATTCGTCTGCGTAAATAAGGAACTTTTCTTCTTTTCAATGTAGCTAAATTAATACCATCTATAATTATATCACCGCTAGTTGGTACTTCCTCGCGGTACATCATTTTAATGAATGTAGATTTTCCTGCACCACTTGGACCAACAACGTAAACAAACTCTCCGCGTCCAATTTCTATATTAATACCATTTGATGCAACTACACCATTTGTATATTTTTTATAGACATCTTTCATCACAATCATGCTAAAACCACCTGAATCTTTAATAAATAGATTTTATTCAACAACAACAGTATAGCATGTTTCTCTCAATCTAATTATTACAGTTATATTTCATTTGTTTAACCGAAAGTTATTTGGGTAGTAATATTTCCAAACACTAAAATAATGCATTTTTCTACAATAAAAAATCACTAGCGGAAAAGTTTCCGCTAGTGATTTTTTATTACTTATTTCTTTTCTGCAAGCCATTTTGCAACTGCGTCTGCTTCTTCACCTTTGATGAGTCCGCCTGGCATTCCGCCTTGACCATTGATAATAATATCGTGGATTTCAGATTCTGAAAGTTTCGAGCCGACATCTGTTAGTCCAGGTGCACTGCCGCCTTCCAAGTTGTTACCATGACATGCGATACATTTGTTGTTGACGATTTTTTCAGCATCTACGCTCGCTGTTTCTCCGCCTGTAGTCGCGCCTTCATCCTTTGTCTTGTCTCCGCCACCACATGCACCGAGCACAAGAAGTGATGCAAATATTGCTGCTAAAAGTTTTTTCTTCATGCTGTTTCCTCCCTTGATTTATAGTTTGTAACAAAGGAATATAAATATACATTCCTCTATTTCAGTATACCAAAAACACGGAGCATTCAACCTATTCATGCCGAATCATAATTCCTGGAAATTAATACAAACATTGTCATGACAAGGTTTTCCAAAACATGTCACATTTCTGTGAACACATCTTTTTGATGCTTTTCTGTTTTCCAAAATGAACTGCTGATATTTATGCTATGGTACTTATATTTACCTATTTGTCTTTTTATAAACATTTTCAAGATATTTGAGAACGTAAATAGGCATTAATAAACGGATCAAGCTCGCCGTCCATGACAGCACCGACGTTTCCAGTCTCCATATCTGTCCGATGATCTTTGACCATAGAGTACGGGTGGAACACGTATGAGCGGATTTGACTTCCCCAACCAATTTCTTTTTGTTCTCCTCGAATTTCGAGGAGACGCGCTTGTTCTTCTTCAACTTTAATTTGATACAATTTCGATTTTAGAAGGTTCATCGCACGCTCTCGGTTTTTTATCTGCGAACGCTCTGTTTGACACGTTACAATTGCTCCAGTCGGTAAATGTGTAATCCTAACGGCAGAGTCCGTAACGTTTACGTGCTGTCCGCCTGCACCACTAGATCTGTACGTATCGATTTTCAAGTCTTCTGTACGAATCTCAATGTCGATATTTCCGTCAAACTCAGGCATGACTTCACATGACACGAATGATGTGTGACGGCGTCCAGATGAATCAAAAGGTGAAATTCGAACAAGTCGATGGACACCTTTTTCAGCTTTCAAATAGCCATACGCATTATGACCTTTTATTGATAACGTGACGGATTTTACACCGGCTTCGTCCCCCGCTTGATAATCGAGCGTTTCAACTTTGAAGTTATGTTGTTCAGCCCAACGCGTATACATGCGTAGGATCATGGATGCCCAGTCTTGAGATTCAGTACCGCCTGCACCAGAATGCAATTCAAGAACCGCATTATGTCGATCAAATTCGCCACTGAGAAGCATATGCAATTCGAATGCAGCAAGTTTTTTCTGGAACGCCTTTAATTCACCGCCAAGCTCTTCTTGAAGCTCCTCGTCAAATTCTTCGCGTAATAAATCATGCGTCATTTCTAGATTTTCTTGTTCATCTGTTAATTCTTTATAGTCGCCAACAACGTCTTTCAACCCATTGGATTCAGAAATAACTTTTTGAGCCGATTCTTGATTGTCCCAGAATCCAGGCTCCGCCATCATTTCATCAAGTTCTTGTATTCGAGCCTCTTTGTTTTCTAAGTCAAAGAGACCCCCTAAAGTCCACTAATTTCTTAGCTGTATTGTCGAGCTCGTTGCGTACATCTGATAATTCAATCATAATAAGTTCCTCCTGAAATGGGTTGTGTCGCTTAGTTTCTACCGTGACACTGTTTAAATTTCTTACCGCTACCGCATGGGCATGGGTCGTTACGTCCAACATTCACCGTGCGTCGCACCGGCTTTTTCTTCACTGGTTCGCCGTCGTCTTCTGGTTTAACTGCATGACCTTTGACAACTTCTTCACGTTCTAAATTATTGCGAATTTCCGCCTTCATCGCAAATCTTGCTGCGTCATTCTCTATTGCCAATACCATTTCTTCAAACATCGCGAATCCTTCGCTTTGATATTCACGTAGCGGATCTGTCTGTCCATAGGCACGTAAATGAATTCCGTGACGTAGTTGCTCCATTGCATCAATATGATCCATCCACTTCGAATCAATGGCACGAAGCAAAATAACTTTTTCGAATTCACGCATGCGCTCTTCAGACATTTCTTCTTCTTTCTCATCGTAACGGGCGAATACAGCCTCTTTAATATATGCTTTTAATTCTTCAACTGATTTCCCTTCTAAATCAGATTTCTTGATCTGACCCTCAGGAAGTAAATTTGCACCAATGAAGTCTTCAAAACCTTTCAAGTTCCACTCGGCTGAGTCATCTGCCGTTGTATAAGCATCGACCGAACGATCAATAACATCGATTAGCATTCTTTCAACGATTTCGCGAATGTTTTCAGTCTCAATAACTTCATTACGTTCTTTGTAAATAATTTCACGTTGTTGACGAAGAACATCATCATATTGAAGTAGACGCTTCCGCGCATCAAAGTTATTCCCTTCGACGCGTCTTTGCGCCGATTCAACAGAACGGGAAACCATTTTAGACTGAATAGGCGTTGTATCATCCATACCAAGTCTGGTCATCATTGCCTTCATTTGGTCTGACCCGAAACGTCGCATCAATTCATCTTCAAGCGATAAATAAAACTGTGTGATCCCCGGATCTCCTTGACGACCAGAACGTCCGCGCAACTGATTATCAATTCGGCGTGATTCATGTCTTTCGGTACCAAGAACTGCTAGGCCACCAACTTCAATAACGCCTTCTCCAAGTTTAATATCTGTTCCACGTCCTGCCATATTTGTGGCAATGGTAACAGATCCTTTATGACCGGCTTCTTGAATTATTTCTGCTTCGCGTCCATGATTCTTCGCGTTTAACACATTATGTTTTACACCGAGTTTCTTCAGATAATTAGAAATTATTTCCGATGTTTCAATCGCAACCGTTCCCACTAAAACGGGTTGGCCTTTTTCATGACGAACCTTAATATCTTCCGCCACCGCTTTAAACTTCCCATCCATTGTTGAATAGATCAAGTCTGCACGGTCATCACGGATGATTGGGCGGTTAGTCGGAATCTCAATTACATTCATATTGTAAATATTACGGAACTCTTCTTCTTCCGTTTTTGCTGTACCCGTCATTCCAGAAAGCTTATCGTACATTCTGAAGAAGTTCTGGAATGTTATCGTTGCTAATGTCATTGATTCATTTTGCACTTCCAGGCCTTCTTTGGCTTCAATGGCTTGGTGAAGTCCATCGCTGTAACGACGCCCTTTCATCAAACGACCGGTAAATGAATCGACAATCACAACGCTGTCATCTTCAACAACATAATCAATGTCTATATGCATACTAACATGCGCTTTCAGTGCTTGGTTTATCCCATGTAGAAGCGTCACATGTTCTAAATCAAATAAATTATTGATACTGAATGCTGCTTCAGACTTTTCAACACCTTTTTCAGTCAAAACAACGCCTTTTGTGGATTCATCAAAAGAATAATCTTCTTCGACTTTCAATGTCGTGACAAACATATTTGCCAATCTATATAGGTCTGCCGCCTTCGCAGCTTGTCCTGAAATAATAAGCGGTGTTCGAGCCTCATCTATTAAGATGGAATCAACTTCATCTATAACACCAAAATGAAGCGGACGTTGCACTCTCTCGTTACTATAAAGCACCATATTGTCTCGTAAATAGTCAAAACCCAGTTCATTATTCGTACTATAAGTCACGTCTGCTTCATAAGCTTCACGTTTTTCTTCCTTGGTCATGCTATTTAAGTTCAAGCCTACGGATAAGCCAAGAAACTCATATAGTTCGCCCATTTCATCGGCATCACGACTCGCAAGGTATTCGTTTACCGTGACGACATGCACGCCCTTGCCTTCAAGCGCATTTAAATAAACCGCTAAAGTAGAGGTCAATGTTTTACCTTCACCGGTTTTCATCTCTGCGATATTACCTTCATGTAAGGTAGCCGCACCGATAATTTGCACACGAAATGGATACATGCCGAGAACGCGTCGTGACGCTTCACGGACGACAGCAAACGCTTCGACTTGTATATCATCAAGCGTCTCGCCATTTGCGATTCTTTCTTTAAAGATTTCGGTTTTTGCAGTTAAATCTTCATCAGATAACTGTTCCATTTCAGTAGCTAAAGCTTCGACTTGATCAGCAATTTTTTCAAGTCTTTTTAAATCTCTTTTATTTGAATCAAATATCTTACTTAATACGCCCAGCATTTAGGTCACATCCTCATTTTGTTCACACTTTATTTTACCATTGCGAAATGCCCTGTGCAAATGTACCACTACTTATTTCTATATTGAGTAAAGAAAATCCTCCAAGTGGACAAGCACACTTGAAGGATTATAATATACTTATTTAATTTGTTTCGATTAAACCGTACTTACCATCTTTTCGTTTATAAACGATATTCGTTTCATCTGACTCTGCGTCAGTAAAGATAAAGAAGTTATGCCCGAGCATATTCATTTGTAGAATTGCTTCTTCTTCGTCCATCGGTTTCAAATCAAAGCGCTTTGTTCTGACGACAGAAAACTCGTCATCTTCATCATCATATTGTTGCCCGTTATTCGCTTTGCTCTTGTTAACTGAAGCAAAGAACGCTGCCACGCCTTCTCGCTCACGAAACTTACGATTGACTCTTGTTTTATATTTTCGAATTTGACGCTCAAGTTTATCGACGATTAGATCGACAGCTGCATATAAGTCATCATGTCTTTCTTCAGCTCTTAACGTTAAATTCTTCATCGGAATTGTTATTTCCACTTTTGTTTGTTTGTCATTGTACACTTTTAAATTTACGTTTGCAGTAGCGTTCGCACCATTTGTAAAATATCGTTCGAGCTTCGTTACTTTGTTTTCTACATGATCGCGAATCGCTGGAGTCACCTCTATGTTCTCGCCGCGAATGTTAAAATCTAGCATATGAACTCCTCCTTTATTTAACCTTACTGTACACTTCTATACGTTCCCCCAAAAGTCCTTTTTAAAACCTTTAAAAGTTTTAATTATTTGACGAAATGTGTCGAAACATCGACAAGCCAAAGTTAGTCGATAACCGTTATTTTTGACTTGATTTAAATACTTATTGATCGATTAAGCTTTCCCCACCCCTCCAATCCACAGCGATGGTACCACTTTTTCTACAATAGCAAAGTATGACTAATCAATGAATCTTCGACAATATTCACAAGGTTTTGTTTGGCGAAGTGTCTAGTAATGTTTTTTCAGTTTTCATTCAAATCAGCGGATTTATATAAAAAAGATACACCATCCGTACTTTAAAATTACCACACTTTTAGCTGTTTGAATAGTTTGACGCCTAATTATTCAAAGTATTAGTCGTTTAATCTAGCCCGTATTAGGGTGACCGCTTCTACTTCCTTTGCACCGGCTTCGATTAGAAGTGCAGCTGCGTGACGAAGCGTTGTACCTGTTGTATAAATATCATCGATTATTAAATAAGGTTCATATTCGATTATTGCATTCGATTTTAGGTTGAATAAAGGGGAAATTGCCAGTCGTTCTTTTTTAGATTTTTCGCCCATCGTCTCATCGTCTTTTTTTTCTAGTACATCACTATACGATATACGTGCACATTTTAGTAGTTCTTCAACATGCGAAAACGTGCGTGCAACTTTTCTTTTGGGATGCATGGGTATCGGAATAATATTTACTTTTGATTTAACAACATCGCGCAATTCATTTTTAAATACATTTGCAAGCGCAATATCTTGCAAAAACTTATATTGATGCAAGTAATCCCTCATAGCATCATTGTATTCATAAAGAGCTGTAATATTTTTCAATAGAGTATCTTCAAATTTTTGATTGGACCTTTTAAATCTTGAAAAACATTCAAGGCAAACGACCATTTCATCATCCAATGCCAATAAAGATTTCCATGATGGCCTCGTTAAAAGTTCTACATTACATAAAAGACACTCTGTCACAAGGAAGCACCACCTTTATTCAAACGAAGTATCTCTCTTCTGGCATCATCCATCGCATGCGATATCCCGTGATGAAAAAGGACGAAGTCTCCCGAAGGATAAGCCGAAGATCTACCCACTCGCCCTCCAATTTGAACGAGCGCGCCACTAGTAAAGATGGAATGCGATGGAATGCTCTGCGCCTACCACCGCCACTTGAACATTTGGAATTGTAATGCCGCGCTCTAATATTGTGGTCGTTAGCAACCCAGGAAGTTCTGAATCACGAAGACTTTGTACAAATTCTTTACGTTTTTCATTGGACGCATGTACGGATTTAATACGACTATCCAAGGTTTGGAATAAAGGTTCCGCTTCTTCCATTAATATAATATTGTGGAAGAAAATTAGAAATGGCTCTTTTCTATTTAATCTTTCTTTAGTCCACTTCATAAGCTTCGCAGGAAGTTTTTTCTTTTTTATTTTCGAAGCGTAATTCCATAACGATTCATAACGTGCCTCCGGAAGCGCGTACCCGTGATAACGTCGATTGATGGTTGAAACCGCGCCTTCTCGTTCTATTTGAATGATTAGCTTCTTTGAAGGCGTAGCTGTAACTGAGTGTATCGGAGCCTTATCTTTCGCCGCTTTTTTAACGGCACGCCGAAGCGTTTCGTCAGCTGTATAAGGAAATGCATCTGCTTCATCCACAAAAATGACATCGAACGCTGCTTGAAACCGGTATAGTTGGTGGGTTGTCGCAAGAATTAATTGGCATAGCTCATTTTCAACTGTGGCTCCGCCATATAAAGCAGCGATTTGGGTTGCAGGGAAAGCCGCACGAAGTCGAGGTTCTAGTTCAAGGATAACGTCGACTCTGGGTGCTGCAATACACACACGTTTTCCCTCTTCTAGCAGTTTGTAAATTGGATCAAATAGAATTTCAGTCTTCCCCGCTCCGCAAGCGACTAATAACGACGACTGAATCATAATCGATTTTAAAAGAGAGCCCAAACGCTCTCTTTTTATATTTGAAACTTATTCAGATACTCACTCATTATTTCTTCAGTACCTTCTTTCAATTGGACACTGGAATACCTCTTGCGTTCTTCAAAGGAAACACTCGAAAATATGAATTCCGTAAACTCTTTATCACTTTTATACCTAATCAATTTCATGTTATTACGTCCAAGATAAATATTAGTTTTCTTCAATTCTAATCGTGCATGTTCAAGTGCCTGGTCAATCATCTTTGCATATGGTCGTTTAAATTTGAGTTGAGTCTCTTCTATAGTATGTAAATCCATTTCTAGTACTTTTATTAACATTGGAAGATAAATAGCATTATTGAAATATGGTAAAGCTTCTTTTGGAATCAACTAGATCACTTCCCTTTAAATAACATTAACTGCAACAGGTAAACCAACTTCGCAAAAACTGCAGACGGCATCAACTATTATTATATCCCCTTTTACATCCTTAAAGTCAGCTGCATACTCCGCACTCTTAAATTTGAGATTTCCACGTTTACAGTTTTGGCATCTTACTTGTTCGGTTTTTTTCTTTAACCCCATTGTCATTTGTATTAAGTCCAACAGATCCCCCTCCTTTTTCAAAGTGCCTAATTCGACATTGATTTTAATTATCCTTTATTTTCGACAAATAAATATATTCACCACTCCAGCCAATTTTCAACTTTATAATTTGATTTACGATAAATTTGTGCGGTGGTGTCTTTGGCTGCAGTATAAAGTACAGCAAATAAGTTACGTACTTTCCCACGTTTATATGCATTGATTACAGACAGCACAGCATCACTAAACAAGCCTTCATGCGATTCAAACATGATTGACTTATCAATGATTGCTTTACCACGTAATAATGTGCCATACGCTTCGTACAGGTCGTCCAGGTTAAAATATGGGGACAGCAAATCATAAAGATACGTTGGCATCTTATCGCGTAGTCCACGCTTTAAATCTTCTTTGACTTGTTCATTTGTCTTTGATTCTTTAGAAATCTTGACTACTTCTTTTTTATCCACAAAATCTATGTTTCTAGTATCGTTAGTATTACTTGAATTTAATTGAGTATTTGTAAGAGCTTCTTTGGTGTGACATTCCGGTGTGACATTGTTGTTATCATCTTCTTTTTCTACTGCTACAAATACGATTGCGTTGCTGGATTGACGCTTGTCCCCGTTGTGGCGTTTAAGTTCGTGTTGGCTAATGATGCCAAGCGTTTCAAGTTGATTACACGCTCTAATAACTGTACGGCGAGATACACCCACCATTTCAGCAATCTTGTTTTTCGACAAATAACAAACACCAGGATACTTACAAGAATAACGGTGCAACACGTCCAGCACTTCTTTCGTGGATGGTGTTAATTGATCAGCATATAATTCGCGTACGTGTATCGTATTTTTGTTAAGTTCGTCTATATGAGCGAACGGTTGTAATAATTTATAAGTATCAATTGTATTTAATAGTGTGGACATGTTGTCACCTCGCTTTCATTTCCCCTGATTGGTTATTTAATCTTTATCATTTCTTTAACATCGTTCATTGTGTATGGCATCCCATGAACTGGAATAATTAAAAATTGATTATTTTCACCTGAATAATACGTTTCTATTTTTACTTCTTCCGTTTCACCATTCAAAAAATAAATTCTTACATCCATCCCTCTCACCTTGCCTTCATTCCTGATTACCACTGAATCTAATTTTAGCAACGCATCTAACTCCTGTTGCATCTCTACGAGCATAGCTTTTCTAAATGCCAACGCCCTTTCTTTATTTTCGTAAGAATGAATTCTTCTTGACTCTTCTTCCTTCATCCCTCTTTTGAGTAATCTAATTGCATGCATAAAATTTGTCATTCCGTTTCCATCTCCTTTTACTTGGTTTATCAACATGTCGCTATGTCGTTATACTTATACTAATACCAATATATCGATATGTCAACATTTAATTTACAAATAGCGATATCGTGATATACTTGAATTAATAAAAATATGAAATAAGGTGGTGGGAGGTTTGGAAATAAGATTTAAATTAAAAGAAGCACTAAATGAAATAGGCATGTCACAAAAAGAGTTAGCCGAAAAATCGGGATTGCGAGCAAATGCGATCAGCGAAATGGTTAATAACCAACGAACTACTATTAATAGAGAACATGCAGCATTAGTAGCCAAGGCATTGGATATCACTGATATGAATGAATTATTTACAATTGAAGATAAATAGGGGGGGGATTTATAATGGGAGAAAAAATAATCGATATAGAAAATCGTTACGTTATGGAAATAGATAGGATAAAGTATATTCTTTCATCATTGGAAAATGGACGTATATATGAAAAGACCGGTGTTCAAAGCGATGGATATTTAAATACAAATGTTTCAAAATTGAAGAAGGAATTAAATGAGTTATTCAATAAGATTCAATACGGAAAAGAATCCGATCTAGATAGAATGGGAGATTTCTTTTAAATTAAAAAAAGGCGACCACTCAATTAAATGAGCAGTCGCCTTTTTTATAACCTAATTTTTTATTTTTATCTTATAGTTTAATTCACTTAGAGTTCGAGCATTGATTGGATGCTCAACGAGCTCAGAATGATTAGAAGTATCGTTCACTTGATTGTATAGACTTTGGCATATATCCTTTCGGCTATTAGTAAGTAAATCTCTACTAATTTCAGCATTTTCAATTACAAAAGTCTTGTCGCAATCTATTAGAGTTTTCTTGAGAAATGGGTTACGTTGTAGATTAGGATCTTCTATTACACGTTTATAAGGCAATTTATTTTTCCCTAAATGATAAGGTTTTAATGATTGACACGTTAAGAATCGTCTCTTGTCATTAGTTTCATCTAAGTAAATATACATGTGTGGAGCAACTGCAAGACTTGCTTTAATTGTAGAATACGGTATTTTCATTATTATTACGTCTTTAACTTCAATCAATCAAAAGCACCCCTTCGTCAGACAAAGAAACATATACTGGATTCTCTAAGTCTTCATCTACTAAATTTAAGAATACATTCTTTTGATCTTCCGTAAGTCGCATAAAATCCCCGATAGATAAAAGAAAGTTTTTATCCATAATCGATATCACTGCAGAGTTGTCTATTAATTCACTAGGGTACATTTCTCTCAATGTTCTTAACAAGAGAAAATCGTCTTCAGTAAAATCCTCTTCTCTAATGGAGATATTTTTTTCTCCACGTCTAATTGCCGGCTCGTGAACTTTCCAAGCATCTAACTCGTGAGTTAAATCTGAAAGTTCGTCTTCATTAAGAATTTTAACAAGAAATCCTGACAACTTTGCACGTTCTTCATTTATAGAATCGATTAATTCAATCTCTATAGACTCTACAGCAGGAAAAAAAGCAGGACCATGATAAATATAATCTCCGTATACGTTACTGAAGACAGGACCATTTGGATAGGCTCTTAGGTAATTGAAATCAGCGTCTTCGCCATCCATCTTGGAGAATGCTTCATAGAAAAATAAAAACTTTTGTAACTTTAGATTCTGCGTAAAATCTTTTGGTTGATTAGTTGACAACCAACTTGATAATTGTAGTTTATGTGCATTACTGTTAAGGATCATAGTAATTCCCCCTTATAATTAATACTAACTTAGGGATGGATTTTTGCAAGGCTTATTCCTTTTCCCCTTTTTAATTTTCAGAAATATAAAAAAGGCGACCGCTCAATTAAGAGTAGTCGCCTCTTTACATCTTATTTAATTACCGCACCGGTACCAGGTCCAACGTAGATGTTGCGTTTACCACGCCCTGTATTAATCGTCACAACGTTCGGGTAAGGTCTACCCAGTATGTCATAGGTTAAGCCACCAAATGCGCTAGGCGTTAATGACCAGTCGCTGTTAGCCGCTACAGGTTGCACATTAAGTTTGTACGTGCGCCATGTTTTAGCCGACTTTGGTAAATGGACCGTATTCTTTTTTGCTTGCGGTTTAGGTGCTGGCTTAGGCGAAGGTTTACTTGTCGTTTTACCTAAGTTTATTTTTTGCCCAATCTGCAATTGAGTTGGTTCAACACCCGGATTCGCTTTATTTAGATCATCAACAGTTAATTTTAAACCTTTAGCAATACTCCAGAACGTATCACCCTGCTGAATCGTGTATTGATTCGGTAATGCTGAAGCTTTTATTACAGTTCCCTTTTCGGAAAGAACTTTTCTAAAATCAAATACAGGACATGGTTTCCATTCATAACCGCTGAATTCATTATGTCCTTTCACGTATTTCAAATGAGTGTATTCTTTTTTCAGCGCATTCACTAGGTTGCGCAAACTTACCTTTTGTTCTTCTGTTGGTTCTTCATATCGAAAATCTCCTGTCAGACAGATCCCCACACAATAATTATTGTGGTTTCCGACGTGGTAAGTTCTCAATTCGATGTTGTTACAAAACTTGATTGTGCCATCTGGCTCGATGACGTAGTTGTAACCGATGCTTGGCCACCCATGAGTATCAACATGATATCGAGAATAACTCTCTGCATTTGAGCCCGCTAATCCTCTACGCGTTAGACTATGGTGGATTGCGATTGTAGTTTTACCTTTTAATGATAAAACTGGAAACTTTCTAGTCGGATGTCTTTTAACTCTGCTTCTAAAATCCACAAATTTAGGTATGTTTAATAAACCTGCCATTTATATCAATCTCCTTTTTTAGTATAAAAAAAGAACGACGATTTACTCGTCACCCTTTTCTTTCAACTGTTCATTTACTTTGCTGCCAGTCAATTCCTCACGTACTTCTTCACCGAAAGTTTGACTGTCACTTTCAATATTTCGAAGTTTTTCGGCCAGTCCTGCCGGAACCAATACATCTAATTCAGCCATGTTTTCAATTATCGACAATCCTTCGTTGGCCAAGTAAAACAACACTGTCGCCAACGTCAAAATTCCATCTAAATTGAGTACCTGAT
The DNA here is from genome assembly GCF_017921835.1 of Sporosarcina sp. 6E9. Lineage (NCBI taxonomy): Bacteria > Bacillati > Bacillota > Bacilli > Caryophanales > Caryophanaceae > Sporosarcina > Sporosarcina sp. 6E9. The sequence continues at coordinate 1,707,117 of NZ_JAGEMN010000001.1, forward strand.
CCACAACATTTGCAAGAATAATCATGACTAGCACTAGCATTTTTCTAGCATAACCGAATAGGCTTTTCCGACTCCACAAGTTTTTATTCTTAAAAGCTTTAAACACCCCAGTTATAATATCCAACGCCATCAGCAATAAAAGTAAATGTAAAAACTTAACTCCCCCAAATAGATACATATGCACAATCTCCAATTGTTCCAAATTAACAACTCCCAATAACATAGATTTTCACTCCTCTATTTTTTTTCATCAAAAAAGAACGCCCGGTAAGGACGTTCTCATGTGTATTTGATATAAGAAAAAGCACCTCGATTGAGATACTTTAAATTTGTTGCATTTTTAATATTAGTTCTTATCGATTTTCTCTTACCAACTTATAATACTTCAAGTAAACTCTTTCAATTTCTTCTTCAGTAATTTGATAACTTGCGCTTGCCAACTTGCTAAAGTGTAAATTAACTAACTCCATAGCAACATCATAACTATTTCTTCCTGTTTGTTTTTCCATTACAATCCCCTCCCTTTCATCATCATTCGACAATTGGAAGGGAAGTCCTCTTTTATTCACTTACATTTTCAAACATGACAATGTCATAAGGATCAATTGTCTTTGGACCTGTAGTGGTTTCCACAGTTAATCCCCCGTTACCATTCTGTAATTCATTCATGACTTTCTGTGGGTCACCTTCCAGGATATGCACGTCCTTGTTTAGCAATGTAATTTTTGTTTTCAATTAAATTCCCCCTTTCCCCGTCGTTATTCGACAAAAGAAAAAGGGAATCCTTCTTTTAATTTTAATATTTTCTTAGTCAACATTATGTTCCTACTGCGCAATTGATTTGTTTAAACAAACATCTTTTTCTTTAATAAGTACTGGTTTTCTGAAAACTAAAGCGAATAGTAATATCATTTCAACTCCATAAAAGTTTTTCATTCCACCAACGAGCATAAACAACAAAATTACCAGTACTAACCATGAACGATTTACTATGACTGTTCTCGTAAAACCCTTCAACATGATAACAAACCACAGAATCGTCCCTATTATTCCAACATTAACTAATAAACTTGGGATAAAGCCATTGATGCTTGTCGTTCCGAAACCTACCCCGATTAGCGGATTGTGTTGGAATAGGTCTAATCCATTTTCTAGGGTAAGCATTCTCACACCGTCAGAACTCCCAATATCTTCACCTTTAATGGCTGCCTGAATTCTTAAAGTATAATACTGGAACATCAGTGGGTTTCTTTGTCCGAATACGAGCAACCCGATGAGTCCGAAAAATATTAAGGTTCCTACTTTAATGACGATATACTTTCCTTTGCTAAACAGATACATTATAGACATAACCAGGAATATCCCAATGCCAGCAAATGAGCCACAAAAAAATATAACATACCCAAACAATACGAAATACATAAACCTCTGTCGCTCTGTAAATAATTTATCAGTAAATAATATCAATATCGCAGGAATGAACGATTGAGCGTAGTGACCCGGTTCTAAGGTTAGCCCTTGGAGAACTGGAGAACTGCCTCTTTCGACCAACCAAGTTAATTGGCTATTGCCCACTCCAAAAATCTGTCCTGCAATATCTATGAAGATATTTGAATTGAATAGTTTTGTTATCTGTTCAAATATCCCCATAAAAGCGAATACCGCAGCTATTTTCACGATAAATCTTTTTATTTCATTAGACCTAGCAACATCCCTAATTACATATTTATCTATAATATAGTAAACAGCAATAAATAGAATTATACGAAATACCCTAATAACATGAGATATATTCAAAGTAGCTTCTGTCATACCAATTCTTCCGTAAAAATAATCATCCCAACTACTACCCATAGGGATAACCATCGGTGCACTCCCATTAACTAGAGCAAGGAATCCAGTGAAAATGACTATCGCAAAAATCAATAAATACATTATTGTCGGGATTCTAAACTCTAGCCGTATTTTAATAAAGCTAATTAAGATCGCTAACACAAGCAAAACTTCTGAATACGCCAACTCGAATGATCCTACTTTTAAAAAATAGCCCATATTAATATACACTGAAAAAACTACTAAAATCTTTATTACAAACAACAAATAATCTTTTTTTCTTAGTAACCCATACCCCAGAATAATCAATAAAATAAAGCTTCCTAATGTCAACAAATTAACCCACCACCATTTATCCAATACTTATACAGTGGCGGATTTTTCCAATATTGTCAACTTTATTTTCCCCCAATATCACTTAATAATTAAACTTCCTATCGCTACCGACACCAATTCGAGTGATGTTAACAGTCCGAGTAGCTTTGTTAATGGTGAAGATATCGAAGGCATTTTCCGTGTTTGTCCCTAACGTTTTTTGAGGGGCTAGAGCGTCTTTGTTTAAGCTGTCATTTATGGTAACTACCGCTTTGAACGTGAAGTTAGACGATAACGTAATGTACTGATCTCTGTGATAGTGACCTGCTATCCAACAAATAGCGTCTCCACCTTTACCTGTATAATCTACAGATACATTAACCTCGAAATCAGTACCTACTTGACCGCTACCAGTGTAAGTAGTTTTATCGTTATACGCTTGTAACATACTCATGGCTATACTATCATTCTTGATTAACCCTTGATTTATTGGAATATGTGAGCATACAACAACGCCCCATTCATCTGTAGGCGTGTTTAATGCAACGTTTCCAAACCATTCCAATTGTTCTTGTCGAAATGCCCAAGTGTCCATACCTCTATATACAAGCGTTCCGTCTTCATTTCTGATATACGGCACGTCTAATGAGTTAAGGCTGATGTAACGAACTTTGCTAACCTCGTCATCAGCGTACAGGAATTGTCCTGTTTTCCCTGCCTTGAATTTCGAGTCTGTTGTGATGTAACGAAAAACTTCGCTATACATTTCATTTCCAAATACCGTTTTATCGTAGTTATTAGTTATCGAATTATCATCATGATTTCCAATTGTCATAATGCACTTATTCTCAACAGCCTTAAAAAGACTTCGCACTTCTCTTAATTCTTTGATTGTCTGTTCTTTTGTTACGCCTGCCGCACCGCCTACATGGTCACCGCCGTTAAAGAAATAAGGTACGTCACACTCTGTCAACACTTTTTCCATTATAACACCGCTCTTTTTGGCGTTTTCAATAACGTGCATATCAGTGACGAAACCAAAACTAGTACCATCTATACCTGCATTTGCTTGATGAGTTTTTATTACCTCAATCTTTTCTTTCACATGGTTTTGCCAATAACTAGGTATCCGGGAAACTTCACCATTCGATGGGTCTGTTATGGTTGTACCCTCCAAAGCTGTTACTCTTTCATCAATCACCTTCAGCGAATTTTCTTTCAGCTTTATTACTGAAAGCCCTTGAATTAAAGGATGATAAGATGTAATTGTTCTTTTGTCTTTATGTTGGATTACAATGCGAACTTTTCGGTCATTCATTTTCGATATAGTTGTTGTAGCCGTGAACCATGGAGAATAAGAACCTGTAAAAACTCCGCTAATTGTGTAGTATGCTAACTGGAAATCGAAATTCGTCCCATCAGTGAAAGCAAATTCAACTTCCTTATCAAGCGTTACAAAGTTTTTGGTTACAGCACCCGTCTTGATATTTTCGTTAACGTTACCCGACTGAATCAACCCAACCGTCCAGTCCAAACTTAACTTTTCAACGCCGATAAGTTCTGACATCTTACTGTCTAGTTTTTTTAAACTAACCGCACTTTCCGTTATGTTTACGGGAATAACAGCGTTTTCTCCAACTACTGCAACACTACCGCCTGATATGGACTCTTTAATATCTTGTCCCATATTAGCCATAGACCAAACAGTGTCATAGGTTGCTTTATTTTCTAAGCCACTAACTACATCTGCTTGATTCGCCTTTTCCCCCAAGTGTTGACTAACTTCTGTGTAGTTTTGATCTATTTTCTGGTCGGTTTTAGCTAAACGATCCTTCAAAAGCGGTTCGCCGTCACGAGCATCAACCACCTCAGACGGTTGCGGATTTTCATGAATTAAAGTATCCACACGGTCCATTTGTTCAATCGAGCGCTGTTTCGCATCTTCTGCTGTTTCTCCTGTAACTTCCATACTTTTCGCAATAGATTCCCGAACATCTTTACCGTAAATCTCATTTCTTACTTTGTTTGCTAACTCTTTTATACGTTGTGGTATTGACACGAGCCTCAACTCCTTCTGTTTTCGTTCTTATTTCCTCTGCTTTTTGACTGAGTAATTCAGCTAGTTCAATTAACCTTTCTGCTGCAGTTTTGGGCATAAAAAAAGACCTCCTAATTACCTAATAAGGTTTGGACATCTTGATATAGTTGGTCTAAGTCAATTGACTGCGTGACCGTTAATCTATTTAATTTTTGCTTATCTTTCGCACTCATCAATCCAGCTAATATTTCTGTTGCTTCAGAGTAATTTAGCAAACCATCTAACTTTACTTTATCAGCAGAAGCCATTAAGCCGTCTTGTGTGTTTGTGGCAACGTCATAGATAGGTATACTATCTAAAGCATCATTAAGATTGTTAATCGCTGTTTCTAGGGCGCTGATTGCTCCTGATAGTTCTTCTATATCTGCATCAACAATTATATTTTTTACGTTTCCGATTTCTGTGTTTACGTTATTGATCTGTTCGAGTAAACCACCTATTTTTGATGACTGGTTATTTACAATGCTTTCTAACTCCACAACTTTTCTAGCTGATTTATTCGCATCTGCTTGATATTCGTCTAACGTTTTAAACTTATCACCGATTTTCAAACTAGCATCTTGTGGGCTGTTAATGTTGGTTGTTTTCCCGATTATTCGTAGCCTTTCATCAATTCCCATGATTGGATTGATAACTGGATGACTATTTCCTACTTCGAAATTATCAATGTCCAATCCGATTAACGATAAATCGACTGCTGATATTTCATATTGCGTATGTGCTACCTTCTGATTTGCTAACCAGTTTTGCCCCGTAGACAATAGTCTATTAGGTAACGTTATGTCATCCCAAGTCACCGATCCACCTTGTATGCCAAATTCAGCTATTAAAGAATGATTATCAAGGTAAGGCAAACCATTGTTCACTTCTTCAATAGTTAATCTTGCTTGTGATGCATCAGTTTCTTCCTCATCCTCTGATTCTATTCGTGTACCTAATGGAGTTAAACGTGTGATGATATCTGTTGGGTCTACACTTCTGCTAACACTTCTAAGGTTTTTAGCTATTTTAATAGGTGTTTGCTTATCTTCTCCGACACGTTCTAAAACATCTAAATAACGGATTCCGTTAGCTTTTCGTATTCGTAACTCGCCACCAACACGATCAAGTATTTTATCCTTTATTTCTTCAAACGTGCTAGATTCTGCTGACAAATAAACATATAGATTATCTGTGCTTGTGGTAACTTCCATAATGCCAGGATGAAACTTTTTATAATCTTCAACTTGCGAATTGTGGTAGTTTAATAGTTCGATAAATAATTCTTCTGGTCTACCTCTAAATTCCAAGTGTTTTTGTTGTGAGTCGTGTAAGTAACCTAATACACCCTCGCACTCGTAATCGTATGAGTGTAAGCCATCGTCATCCATATCACTGTTAGGATTAAGCACACGACCCTCAAATTCATTCTTGCCTGTCTTTGTATTGAATACATTTACAAGCGTCTTAAACGGCTTTAATTTACCGTGTGCGGGGTTATTTAGATAGAATGACATACTGAAATAATCAATCTTATTAACTTCTTTCTTAATCGTTCCAGTTACCAGTTTCAAGTCGTCTGCATGTGGACTATGGATAACCGTCTCTATACCATCGTTAATAATCGTAACTCTATACACTAGATCAACTCCTTAAAAAATTTAAAGGAGATTGTACCGTTACCCGTTATAACTAAATCATTTTCGCCTGTATTTAATTTAAAATCTTCGCTCTTACTCGTTCCGTTTGGCACGTTGTAAGTAACGCTGCCTTTTTTTATCTGCATTGCAGAACTAGCCTTGATTTCTGGCGTTACGCTTGGCGCACCACCATTAAACAAGGTTATATTAAGTGACCCGTCAACTGTGAACTCGACAGATTGCGCCATATCCAGCTCAAAGTTAAAATCATCCCATATGTCGTGACCTTCTTGTAATTCGGAGATCATAAAGGGATAAGCTGTAAACCCTATTGTTAGTGTTCCATGATTCCAAAGTTCAGCAAAACTTAACCCGCCCTCTACTTCTGCAAGATAGTAATAACCTGGGATGGAGTCATCATATAACTTTTGCTTTCCGTTGCTGTTCATTAACCAATTCGAGATTGAAGTTTCTAGCACATTAATTCGTTCAGTCGTGTTTACAGTGTTCCTGTTTAACACGTTGAATGTATATGTTAATGGTCTTGGTGTGTAAGTTTGTTCACCGTATATTCCGGAAAAGTCATACTCGACATTTGAAAAGGGGACTTTTACCTTGATTTTTTCTTTATCAGGGTAGCCGATATTCTTTTCCGATACAGTCACACCAAAATCACGATATGAATGTTTTCCGTTAAATTCTATACCATACATCAAGCAAGCCCCCTTTCTATCCTACGAATACGATTTCCACCTTCTTGACTTGTATAATCACCCGTGATTTGTGCAAATGTTTTTCCGTCAACTTGTAATATGATTGGTTGGTTTTGTCGCGAAGATGAATAAGAGTTTGATTCACTATTTTGCCTAGCGTCATTAAAAGTTGCCTTTTTAGGTAAGTCAAAAGCCAATATATCTTCCATCGCCTTTGCCACAACTCCCTCACCCTTTTCAATTCCACCGCCAATACTCTCTCCCCATTTTACATCCATGATATCCATCAATGGTCCAGTTTTGGGTGGCGAAAACGGTAAGAAATCCCTGACCTTTTGCACAACATTACCAATAGCATCCGTAACCTTGCTTATTGCGCCTTTAATTCCATCGGCGATTGATGTGACTATATTTTTACCCGCATTTTTAAATTTACTGAACATACCAGTAACAGCCTTATAGGCGTTACCTATACCACTTTTAAATAGGCCTGTTACACTCGTCCACATGCTTCTAATGATTCCTGTGAACCCAGTTAATAAACTTCTTCCAATCTTCAACACTCTGCCAACTAAAGAAATTTGAACGAAGTTGACTAGGAACTGAACCGCGCCGCTTAAAATGGTTTTAACTGCATCCCACATCGCTGACCAATTACCAGTGAACAACGCCGCGAAGAACTGAATGATTCCAGTTATCACTTTTATCGCACCTTGAATGGCTCCTTTAATAGCGTTCCATGTGGAGATGATTAACGATTGAATAAATGGCCATAAAAATATCATGATATTCTTAACAATATCGGCCATTGTTTTAATAATATTCCAAATAACTTCTGCAACGGTTGTAATAATAGCCGAAATTACATTCCAGACGTTTTCTGCCGCTTGTTGTATCATTTGTCCGTGTTCTTCCCAGAAAGAAACGAGTCCAGACCAAATTTCTTGTACAAATTCAACGATACTTCCAACCGCTATCATAATAACGTCAACAATGGCTTGCCACACGTTCATAACAGTTTCAAGAATTTGTTGGTTATTTTCATTCCACCATTCAACCATTGCTCCGAATACTTCCATGACGAAATCAGAGATCGCTTGGACTACATTCAAAAATGTTTCTTTTATGGTTTCCCAAACTGATATTACTAAGTCTCTAAAACCTTCGTTGTTCTTGTATAGCGAGACAAAAACTGCTATTAAACCCGCTATAACACCTATCACAATTAACACTGGCGCAGATATAGCACCGATAGCACCGATTAAAACACCAGCCGCACCCTTTATTATCCCAAACCATTTACCTACCATCATTACAGTGGTAATCAGCTTACTCGCTATCATTAATACAGGACCTATTGCTACGGCTATTCCCGCTATTTTTGTAATTAGACTTTTAGTGCTGTCATCTAAACCAGTCCACCATTCAATTGCGCTTTTCACGCTTTCAATCATTCTATTGAATGCTTCGCCAATCATCTTTCCTGTTTCTGCCGCCCACTTCTGTACATCATCTGACTTCAAGTACTCCATAAACCCCGCTATGGATTCTTTAGATTTTTCGAAAACTCCACCTAGTATATTTTGACCTATAATTCCGATCCATGCTTTCGTATTGGAAACCATACCTTCCCAACTTTTAGCGTAAGCGCCAGACATTTCACCTGCGAAGTCATCCATTACGTCAAGAAATTGTTCAGAGGATACTGCCCCATTTGTAACCATTTTCCTAAACTCTTCTTGTGTAACGCCTAGACTTTCGGCCATCGCCATTGCAAAACCAGGCATACCTTGCTCAATCATGTTGAGTTCCATCGTCATTAGCTTCCCTGAACCCTGTACACGGTTAAATATTTGAGCCATATCAGCAACAGGTCTATTTGCACCAACTGCCGCATCACCGACTAGCTTGATGTATCGCTCTAACTCCTTACCCTCTTTTACCCCAGCAGCTATACCACCAGCGGCAATCGAAACACCTTCTGCCATTGTTGTGACAGTTCCCTGTACTGCGGTTCTTACTTGCTCTGATATTCTATCGACAGACTTAGCATCATAGCCCAACCCTTGTAATTGCGCCCTTGCAGAATCGAGCGCCACTAATCGTTTCCATCCGAACGCCGCGACAATTCCACCCACAGCGGATACTGCTCCTAATGCTGGGACGGTTATCGCCTTAGTCAAGGTTTTCCCGGCTTTCCCCATAGAACTAGCAATCGATTCAGCTATCCGACTTCCTGCGCTCTTTCCTGCCGCAGTTGCTTCTGGATTGATAACGTTTTGTATTGATCCGCTGATTCCCTTAGCCGATGGCATAATCTGAACGTACGCTTGACCTAATTCAGTAGCCATTTATTCACCACCTGTCAATTCGTTTCTCGCTCTTATGAAGTCCTCACCAGAATTAAATATGACTGTATCTCTCTCAGTCTCCGCCGACTTCCTATTTGTTAGCATATCGATGATTGACGCGGGTCTGTTCTTACCCTTTTGCCCGTCCTCTGTCTTAAACCACAACAAAGTACTTAGCCTGTCTGACATTCCCGCTAGAAGTAGAGTGTCCATAGGGACGACCTGTCCGCTTAAATTCATCTTTATTCTTGAATCGTCACGTAAACCACAAGAAAAGACAGCTACTCTCATAGGAGAATGCTGTCTGTAGTCATATATGTTGTAAGTTTCTGCAAGGTCGCAAACTAGCGCGTCCTCGTCTGTTTTTATCATCCTGGCAAGGATTAGGAGTTTTTTGTTTCTCTTTGACTGTTGAAAATCTCCATAATTTCCTCTGAAATTTTATCTGTTGGAACTGTTCCACCTTCTGTTCTTAGGTGGTCTTTCAGTTTTTCCCTCTGCTCTTTTCCTAACAACAAGGTCACTGTTTTCGATATAAGTAAAGGGTTTTCTTCAAGTTCGCCCAAAACTTCAACTAGTTCATAGTTATTCAAGTTTTCTTCTGGAATCTCGTATTTAAACCCTGATGACGTTTCGCCTGTAATCATTGATTTATCCTCCTACTGGTGTCGGTTTTTGGATGTACTCATAGTGAGTATTTCCCTCTTCATCTGGCATTGCTTGTACTGTCGTTTCGTACCCGATAGCGTCTGCATCTGCATAGCTGATTTCGCCTAGTTCAGATACTTTACCATTCGGAATGACAATCCTTTTCAAGTTGCCGCCTTTTAGAATCATATCTACGATAAGGCAATGCTCTTCGTGTTCTTTAGAGTTGGCCTTGATAGTAATTCCAGTGTCTAGTGTTCCTGTAACGTTATCTTGACCGTACACCTCTTTTAAGACTTCAACGTTAGTAGCTTCAATCAATGTGTAGGTGAATACATCATCTTTTCCAGTTTGAACCGATGCGACTGTGTCTCCACCCCACGCCTTTATAGTTTCGCTTTCAGGTGAATTCTCGTTAGTCAGTCCATCCTCCGAAATATAACCTAAACTCTTAAATGCTGCGTCTAATTCTGTTGCAGCGTCCACAGGTAAAACTGTACCTAATGGCGCTGAATAAACAGCCCCGCCGACTTTTGGTTTTGCTGTTGAAACGTTTGCTACACTACTCATATTTATACCTCCTAATAATATCTAATTTCATACACCGCTTGGTAACGGTATTCTTTTGTGGTCGTATCTGTAAAATTATAATCGCCATTCAAGGATAACCCTCTGATTTCATTTAGCTCCACCAACTGTTTTACTACTTGTTTTAACTCTTCATTTAACTTAGCCGCCTTATACTTGCTTTCAGCGTAACTTTGAAAAGCAATTATAGCCGACGGCAAGTGATTACTTTCTCCACTGCCTATTTTATCTATCAAAACATACCGCTTTGGTGCGTCTGTTGGTTTTTCCGTAAAGGCAGGAACAGACAAATGTACATCTAAAAAGTCTTTAACAATTAATTCAATCATCTATTTCACCGACTTTAACGCTGTATTGTTTTTCATGTTATCTGCTTTTGCTTGTGGCGTGTTTGGGTATACTCTAGCATTGGCTCTATTTTTACCCACATGCATATCTTGTTCATAACCGCTGCCCGCTTTACCCTTGATAGTTGTCGCATGACCCTTTAAAACGCTTTGCATATTCCCCGACTTCATTAGTTCAGCTACGCCTTTTCGATTTAACTTAAAATCTATTTTACTCATAGCGTTCCACCATCACTTTTTTGTTCCAGTCCAGTGGGATTAAATGGTCTATACCTTGTGTTGGAATACCGAATGTTTTCCATCGTTTACCGAAAAAAAACACCTCAGCATTCTCCCAATCGTTTTCATCATCTTTTGGAATCGCTAAGGTATAGACTGCTTTTTTACCATCTATATTTAGTTGATTTACAATATCGTCTGTCGATGTTGGATTTACAAGAACATTATCGACTTCGATTTCCACATCTTCATAAACTGGTTGGCCAAACGGATCTTTATTAACTTCTTTTTTATTAATTAAGGTAACTGTAATTCCTTTAATTAGTGCCATAAAAATCAATCACCCCATAACGCTGTTTCCTTAACCCCAACGCTTTCAACTCGTCACGTTTTATGAACAATCCGCCACCAGGCGTGAGGAACGTTCCAGAAACGGAATAACCAAGCGCTGATTCTGAATACTGTTTCATAGGCTCTTGATTTGTGGAGGTCATCAACGTCCTAGCGACTATATCAACTGTTACGGACTTAACCACACTCTTGTATGCGACACTGTCAGCAATCATCTCGTCAATGTCTTTACCAACGTTTTCAGCTTCCAGTCTCAATCGGTCAGAAACAACTGTTAATAACGCTTCAGCCCGAGTTTCTTCATCCTGTTGCAATGGTCTCCATAATGTAATTAATTCATTAATAGTTGCGAAATCCGCCATATTTACACCACCTATTCGAAGGCAGCAACGATAGCAGCGATTCGAGCTGGCTTATTTTTCTTATCTTCAGCAGTAAGTTCGATTTTGTGTTTTTTCGCAAATTCATCTAACTGTTTATTTGTCATTTCTTCTAAATCGACTTCTTCTTCGACATATTCTTCGTTTTCACTAAGGACTTCTTCTACTTCTTCTGTAAAAGCTTTCGTCTTTACTGCTTCCCAATCGTCCCCGGAAATGTTAAAAGGACTATCAATGATAGCCCCAGTTCTAATATTTTTGTATCTCATATTTATTCCTCCTTATGAAGTTGCTTCTGTAATTCGTGCAAATGATTCTGGATCTAAAATTCCCCAACCTAAGAATAACTCTGCGCGGATATAGACTTGGTTATAGCCTTGCAAGTCAAATCCAGAGTTATCTGGATCACCATATTCGATAACTTTTAGCGGAATTTGTTTTGCATACCCCCACTTAAAGCCGTTTTGGAAATCACCGATATATCCAAGAGCATCATCTGACATATCCGATACAGTTTTATTGACCTCTGTCGGCAATCCATTAATTGTTGCCGGAGCGTTCCCCCATGCTAATTCTGGGAACATTGGGTTTCCTTGTTGGTCTTTTTGTTTAGCTAAAGCAGTACGTAATGCCGGAGCGATTGCTTGTCCAGTAATATCTCCGCCTGATCCTTGTACTAATGCAATGGCATCTTCAATAACACCGTTAGCATCTGCAACTCCTAAAGGCGCTTCAACCGCTTGTGAAATTGCTTCATCGAAGTGATTATCCCCAATTACCGTTGATGCTGTGCCTGTACGTGGGTTCACACCGTGAAAGGACATGAGGTCTAATCCTCGAGCCGCTTTCTTAGCAAATCCATCGTTAAATGCTTTTAAAATTCCAATACGTGCTTCTTTTTCTGCAAACATAAATTCATCAGAAACTCGAGCACCATACTCGATTTTGATTGGTACAATTGTTCGTGGCGCCAATGACATGCCGCCATGTGATTTCTTTCCAGATTCAGCAACAACATCAATTTCAGAATCCATTGTGAAAATGAATTCTTTCTGTCCGTTAAAAGGGATCGGTGTTTGTTTTGCCAACTTTGCAATTGAAGATTCACCTTGTACTTTGTTTACTAAATCCGTTACTAATACTGGGTCAAATAAAGTTCCTTTGTTCAATGTCATAATTTATTTCTCTCCTTTTATCATAAGTTTTCTAGCATTTTTTCATATGCTTCTTCTGCTGCATCTGCTTTAGGTGGTTCCGTAGTCCTTAGTGGCAATGTAGGTGGCTTTTTGCCAATAAATCCAGCCATATTTTCGGCGTCTGCTTTGATTTCCTCTTCAGTTACGCCACTCAATCTACCAGCCAGTTCGAGTGGGATTCCTGCTTGTATTGCAACAGATGTTTTTAAATCTTTTAATTTGTATGTTTCTACTTCTTTCCTTAAATCATCAACACTGCTTAATTCTGTTTCTTTTGTTTTCAGTGTGTTTTGCAGGCCTGTAAGTTGTTGTTCAAGTGTGGCTTTAGCACTTTTCAAATCCTCATAGTCATCCGGCTTGACCGCTTGGATTGCTTTACCGTGTGCTTTCATAGCCGCTTCAATTTGTTCATCAGTAAGACCTAGTTCTTTTAAAAACTCTCTATTCATTTTAATTGCTCCCTTACGTTATTTTTACGAGGTTACGACCTCGTTAGGTTTGTACATTTACGTTGTACGAACGAATGAATGCATAAAAAATAAGCCTGTTTATAGCGTCTATTGCTTAAAGACGAGTTTCTAGAAAACTACTGTAAATATTTTAAGAATGCTTCTATGTCCAATTCCTAATCCGCCTCTTTCTGGCGCAACAAATAAATAATCGTACATTTTTTCAGTTGCTTGTTTTTTGGTTATATATTCAAACTTCATTTCCACAACCCTAACTTCTAAGGTTTGAGCGGTTCTGTATACGCCGTAAACACGAACGTTATCATATTTCTTTCTGAACATGCTTTAACCTCCTATATAGCTACATAACGGAGTAGCCAACCGAGATATTGGACCACTTCCTTTGTCGAATATTGTCGTTTTTCTCTTGTTTACACCTTACGTAATCAATGATATCTTTGAATTTGTAAGAGACGAGAGGACGGGCCTCTCAGATGTGCTATTAAAGGCATCCAGAATACCCGTAATCCTCTTCTCGTCAGGGAGGTGTGGTTATGGAAATCCACATCAAAATTTCCGGCGAACTCCTAACCAAACTGGTCTGGACAGTAGCAATCATCCTCTTCCTGTAAAGGGAGGGGGTTTTTTATATAAACAAGCTCCTCTCACATATTCATTCTGCGAACAATCGACAAAGGCTTTCTTGTCATCACTTGGCTATTTCTACGCGTGTCCCAAACGATTGGATGGACGTATCGCGGTTCGGGAATTGTGCGCTCTACATAATCGGTAATTCGCACCCTTATTCTGTTCCAAATTTCCTTTACTGCTTGAATAATTGATTTCGCCATTGCCGAAAATGCATCAACTACACTTCTAACAAATTCGCTAGCCGTACGCTCTACTTCGTGTTTTTCCATTCCTCTCGCTCCCTTTCGATCTAATATCTTATTTTCTGTTTCTTAGGTGGCTTAGCTTCCGAACATGCCCAATGTGCTAATATCATAGATTCCATTAATGCAATATCATGTTCTTCAATTTGCGAACGATAACCAAAACCACCTTGTGTACCAATGTTTCGTTTATCACAGTTCGTGACTACCTGGAACAATGAAGGCTGATTCTTATGTGCAATCGTTTGTTGAAATAATGCTTGTTCAAATGTTGAGTTAGCTACTATGATTTCTTTTACAGTTGGTAGGATAGGTGGCTTTAATTTTGCCTGTTTCATTGCTTCAGCTAATATGTTCTGACCACTTGCCCCATCAATAACAACTTCTTGTACATCTGCGTTTCTAAGGAAATGGATAATCCATGCGTTGCCTTGTCGTATCGTTTGGCAATCGATTGATTCAACAAACACTTTGTCATCTTCTGTTTTAACGGCAATACTTAGTGCTATATTTGTCCCGTCATAACCGTATTTAATACCTGCGAATAATTTACCTTTCAGTTTAGGTAATGTTTCAACTTGCAATTCATTCCATTCGTTTTCAGATATGGCTGATTTCTGATTGTACTGGATCCACAATCCTAAACGTTGGATATTAAAGTCAATGTCATCATCGCCAACTTCAGCTTGAATGTTACGCTCAGTAACCCTCAAACCTAAACTGGGATTCGCCTGATACCATAAGTCCTTATCTCTTACATCAGACTGTTTGTCCACACTCCATTCAGCCCAACCAGTATCTTCTGAATTACCATGTAAAGTATTCTCTCTAAGTCGAGTAAAGACTGTTCCACTTGATATAGGCGTCGGAGGTGTACCTGTATAAATTGTCTGCGGATTCGGACTTGCCGCTATCGTATACATCAAAGCTGAACGTTGGTCATCTGTGTATTCTTGGGCTTCATCCACAACAAATAAATCAAAACTTTCACCTAAACCACCAGTTGAAGTTCTTGTTCTAAAATCAATTCGCCCACCATCATTTAACTCAATACTCTCGTTACCTCTCGCTTTTATGCTGGTAAAGTCAACTTGATTTTCATAACCGCTTTCTTCAAGTATTGCTACAAGTCTATTAAAAGCCGCTTTACTAGTGTTGGTTCGATGTGCAGTATGGAGTATTCTTTCTCCTTTTTTTAAACCAATCAATTCACGAATGGCCACAATCTCATTCTTACCATTTTGACGAGGGACAGAATAACCAAAGTTCATATGTGTCCATAAACCTTCTTTATTTTTGGCTAATATTGCATTGGTAATAAACCGCTGCCAATCAAAAGCTTTACGACCGGACTTTTCATATAACTCAATGGCTTCATCGCCCATCGATACGTCATAAGGTAAGATTAATGATTTTGTAGGAGTTTGTTCTCCGATTCTCACAGCCATCTAGCAACACCCTTTCAACTAACCACTCCATTCTTTTGTCCAGATGTTTTGTCTACGTACGTCACTTGGGTCATATTCGACAGTGCATCGACATCTATCATGCCTGCGATAGACATCTGCAGGTACATCTGGATATTTATAAACTCCTTGCATCGAACGACACCAATCGCAAGGGGGATTACCATGTGAAGTTCTAATAATTCGTGGACTTAATCCAGATTCACCTTGAAATTCGACATTTGTTTTTATAGCATCATCCACAATCGATTGAGTGAAATTAATAATTGGTTCTTGTAATATCCAAGCCGCATCATCAAACACTTCTTCTGCTACGACACGGTTTATAATGCTGTCAATTCTTAATTGGTTAACTGGTGGTTTGATTCCCTTTAAACCTAAACCAACTGATCTATTCAAGTTTTCTTGTATTTCCGCAGAAACACGAGCGACAATCGCATGATTATTGTTTAGCGTCGGACTTAAAACTCTTTCGGCAATGTTGTAATACATTTTGCCATCAGGTAACGTTTCTGATTTGATATGCACCTTGAATGTCCGTGCTAATGCATCACCGACTTCAACGGCATATTCGTTAGCTTGTCGATAAGTTGCCGTTCCATTTTCAATCATCACTTGGATTTTTTGTATTTTTTTATTACTTTTAATTGCCGTATTAAAATCTCTTTGAATGTTATCCAATAAATCTGGAACAATATCAATTGCCATCGTTCGCACCTTCTATTCCAGTTAAATCTCGTAAATTATCGTTATCAAAATAACCCGGAACAGCTTGATTTATTTTTATTGCGCCATCGCCGATAAGTGAAATGGTTGAAGCGTCTGGCTTGAAGACTGGCTCCCATTTTGCCTTTGTTTGATACAACTGATTTCTTTTATATGGCACTTTGTCACGCAACGAAGCAGCTAAATATCCAACATTTAAGAATCCAGAACTAAAATCACGTTGCGCTTTTTCTGCTTGTAATCTCAATGTTTCGTGGCTTGCTTTAATTGCTTCGGCACTTGATGGGTTATCAGATGGAAATCCTAGGTCATCGAGCGTCAATCCTGTTTCACCTGCGAAACCAGATGCAGCGGTTCTTAATTGTTCCACAAATGGAGACATTGACGGTACCGCGAATTGTCCAAGTGTCGGCTTTTCTCCATCATCATCTTTTGTGAACTCTAGGAAAGATGCAACCGTTGCTTTCCAGTTATCCATTGGATCGGAGTCTTGTGAAGTACCTACTACATACTTTTGTGGCCAAGAGTAAAATTCAGCCGTAATGTCAGCGCGTTCTAATGTGCGTTTCGCATACTTTTGGTAATACATAGCCGATGGAGTTATTCTTGATCGCCCAAATGGTTTGCTTGAATCCGGCCGATGAATAATCGGCACTAATAATGGAGCAGGCGCACTATGACTGACCGAATCCCTCAAATCACCATTAAGATAATAATCCGTTCTGTCAGTTAAAAAGTGCAACTCTTCTTTTGGTTCTCCGTATTCGTCTCTTGAAAGCACTGCATATCCTTCTGTTAACAGACGGGTAATTGGATCAAGTATGCCTGTCGCTTCTGAACCTTGAATGACTTGCAATCTAGGGATGATGTCATCACCTTCTGAAATGTATATAAAACTGCATGAGTTGATTAATGACGATAACTTCGCATCATCGAAAAGAATGTCAGCGCTATTCATTTGAAAAATTTCATTGATATTAAAACGGTCATTGGCAAATTCACGAAACACCAATCGGTCTGCTAAGCTGTCAACTGCTTTTGCTCCCCAGCCTAACGTCGCTTTATATTGACGTCTTAGTCTTTCTGGTATTGTGATGCCTGGGCTTACATCATCATTTTTCATGTCATAAACCTTCTGATGATATAATGCGCCTTGCCTATAAACCTGTAATTTAGATCGTAAATATTCGATTCCTTTCACCTTTTCACTCCTTCCTGGGGGGTCTGTAAAAGTCGCGCGAGAAAATCTGCACAGTGACAGCGTGAAGGCCGAATGAGAAGAGAGGGAGGGTGGTATGCCCCCCTTTAAACTCTCCTTCTAACCCTTACCACTGTCCTCTTATTCCCTTGTTTTTCTTCCTTCTTATCTTCCTGTACTTGTTGCGGTTGATTACTGTTGTAATTCATCCAGTTGATACTTTGTGGCAAATTCCTATTGCCTACTACTTGCCGCTTAGTCTCATGTCCTTGCTTGAATATCTTGTCTGACTTCTGCCTGTTACACGTCCAGTGTGCCAGCTGTAGGTTGTCAATGTCACTCGGATGCCCATTCTTTGCGACTGGAATGATATGGTCGGCAGTCGCACTCATAGGGTGGGGGACCTTCAGTGAGAAGTCTACCGGGTGTCCACAGATACCACAGGTGTTTTGTGTAGCAAAGATGCGCTTTCTATTGCGTTCATAGTTAGCACGGTGGGCTCCTTTTCTATCTGCTCTGATGTATATCACCCCATTAAAAAACCACACCTAAGATAGTGATGGTGTAGTGATAATTTTGCTTATCTATTAGTTTAGTAGTTATAAAAAATAACCACACCCGAAGATTAGTTAGACACCAACATGGTTGCGTATTTCCGTACGCTGATTATTAAACATCGTGTGATAGAGTTTAAAATTTTATGTTAGAATCTTCGAGTGTGATTTAAAAAAGAAAGGGGGACTGTGTGGAAACATTACCACAATATCACAATAACACGATTCTACTCTTCAAAACGGACATCATTCACCACAGCCCCAATTTTTCTGCAGTAGCCACAACGATCATATCTCGTATACGTCTAGCATGTCTTTCTGAGAAGTTGGTTTCCATCGCTATCTTGTCCCACTTCTTCGAATGCTTCGTGAAATATCGTGAACGAGCAACCTTTTTATAATCATCTGGTAGACTGTTGAACACGTCCTCGATTACCTTCACGTTAGTTTCTAGCGTTCTATACTGCCCGCCTTTTCTTAGGCGTTCTTTCTTCAATGCCTGTGCTTCTGTGGGATTGCTAGTCGCCCCTTTGCCTTTGATATCCGCGTTGTCATCCACATAATTGATTACGTCCATTTCGATGTCACGCATTTTTGTGATCATGTCGTTGTAACGGAACCACAATGATTCGATATATTTAAACGTCGGTCCAGTCACCTCGTAGTCTAGTTTTAACACTACTGAATTCACCCCTTTAATAAAACCCTTAATGCCTTTCTATAACAATCGCGACACAATTCTTTACCGTAATTTCGAACTCGATCAGCTTTACATTCGACACAAATCTTTTTAGTTGATTCTTTTAGTTTCACAACCGATCAACTCCCCCATATACTTTTTGTTTACAGTCTTTACATATGACAACCGATTTCAATCCGTCGAAGTATCGAGTAACCTTATCGCTTTTCTTTTTGCATTTGTGACACTGTTTCATCGAGTTCCCTCCTAACCCAACGGCCCGCTTTATCCACAAGCCATTTTAGATTTGCAGTGCTGACCGTAATTGTTATATCAAAATCATTTTCTTGTAATACGTTCTCGAGTTGTTCTAATTTCACAATATCTTTTGGATTGCCGTTATTTTTTCGTCCGTGTCTTGCCATTCTGCACACCACCCTGATATTGGTTTTTGTGTCGTAAAGCATAAGTTTCGCCATCGTACTAAATTACCGTCGGTGTTCCCTTTTTGACTTTTAAAATTTTAACAGTTGGCGTTGGATTGATGATGATCGGTTCAATCATTTCGACATCCCCTTGCTGCCAAACTAACTAAGAATCCTAAATCTTGTTCATTCAAAATCGGCGTAGTGAATCTTTCTTTAGCGCTGTTAATATAATCCCTGATGTCCTTCAATCGTTCCGTATCAGACTTCATCAGTTCATTCGCTTGGTTTAACGCTGCCTGTTTTTCTTCATACGTGTAGTTGGTCATTTTCCTCTTCTCCCTTCTGCGTATACGTCTTCCAGCCATTCGTACAACATCGCCATTTGCTTTACGACTAGACTGTTATTGCCGTATTTGTTTCCGATTTCGCCCATGGAATGAGTAACCCACTTCCAAAACTGATTGCTTTCCATTCCGTGCTGGACCGCTTGTTGATTGACTTGATTTATCCATTCGGCTACTTCTCCGAAAAAGGCTTTATAATCCACACGCTCACACCTCTTCGATTTTTATATAAATCCCTGGAAGGCTTGCCCAAAACTTCTCGGCTATTAAACTGACAACTAAACTATCATCTTTCCAAAATCCAAGATCAGTCATGCAATCGAATAAAAGCTTTTGACTATTATCCACGTCCGGCCTTGTTGTTTTCCATTCACCATTCTGTCGTTTGCCTGTAATCGGAAAACACCATTTCACGATTAATTGAACGGGACCTGTAAACTTCTTCTCTGGAACGTGTTTGCCCAGGTGAGCCATCAGGAGCGCTCGTGCTGCTTTTAAATCGTTCGGCTCATAGAACACAGGTTTGCCGTTTACAACTCGCACTGCCTTCTGCTGATGTGTTGTCGTGGGTACTTTTTTAAGTGGCATGAAGAACTCCACTCTCATGTATAATCATCTTCTTTCACAAAGACACCGTTTATCATTTTGCCTTTGCGGTTTCGTATTTCGTCATAAGCTGCCGCAACACAATCCTCAATCTCCAAATCAAGCTGCATCGATAGAATCGTTAAAACTACGAACATATCACCGATGGCGTCTTTCACTTCATCATTTTTTCCTTTCGCCATTCCCTCGCAAAGCTCACCGAATTCTTCACCTAATTTTAGAATCTGTTTATTCGGATCCGCGGTATCTAAATTTCTAGCAATCGCCCACTGTTTAATTTCAAGCGTTAATCTTTGTAACATATTTCATTCCTCCACTTTTTCACATTTCATTTTTTAAATTTTGGTTTTTCTGCATTGTCACGGTAAAGGGGAAAGTGAGTGGCGGGCGTAAGCAAAGCCCACCACCTTTTTCCTCTGTGACGAACGTGAGAGGGACAGGGACATTTACCTATATGTAATATAGGGTTTGTCTGTCCCTCTGTCCCAAGCCGCTTCACAAACTTTCGAACGTTGATTTGATAGGGTTTTCAAAGGACAAAGACGGAAACGTCATGTCCCTGTCCCTCGACATTGTGAAAAGCCCTCTAAGGACAGGGACAAAGTTATAATTGTCCTTACTGTCCTTTGTTCTAGGGACAGGGACAGTATGCTAATGTCCCTTCTGTCCCTCATAGTTTTTGTGTTACAATTCCTTCGTGAACATCGAAATGTTTATGCTCTTTTATCCGTCTACGGACTGTTTTTTCAGTCACGCCCATGAATTCCGCTATCGATTCTACTGTGATTTCTTCATCTATTGAGCATGCTTCATAGGCTAATTCCAGCGCTTGCAGTCGCTCTATTTTGCGTTCAGCTGCCGTCTTTTTCGTACCCTTGCCCTTGCCTTTTTTCTGCCATGGTGGAGTTTCACCTTCTGGTTCGATGTCTTTCAGGCTGCCCACTTCATCTACTTTATGGATTGGATACTGGAACCACATATTGACGGGGTCAAAGCTCGGATACTCTCGCAATGTACCCTCAACGCGCCACGCCGTGCGAATACGGGTCTGTTTGATAGCTGTAGTCATTTCTTCATTAATCGCGGCTATATGGTCGGGAATCGCCTTAGTTGCGTGGTCACCCATCGCTATCACACTAAGTAAATCATCTTGTGAAATACGTTCGTCCAAGTAATTGAAATTGTATTTTTCGAAGTATTTCTGATAAATGGCGCAAGCTACTTTGTTTTCTTCTTGCTTCATTAAATCTTCCGTAAGCTCCAACTCAGTCAAGTCGATAAGCGCATCTGGATCACGTGCGAATACTCCGGAACCACTTGCTCTATCCATCGACTTCTTACTACCTTGCGAGCCTTTACTATGGTGATGACAATAGATAACGCCGCAACCTAATTCAGTCGCTATCTTGTCGAATTGATTCGTGAAATGTGCCATCTGGTCCGCACTGTTTTCATCACCCGTTAAGACTTTATAAATCGGGTCAATGATAACCGCGATGTAATTCTCTTTAGCTGCGCGTCTGATTAATTTGGGAGCCAACTTATCCAATGGCACTGATTTACCACGTAAGTTCCAGACGTCAATGTTGGCTAAATTATCGGGCTCCCAACCTAATGCGGCGTATACGTCTTTGAATCGATGCAATGCGGATGCTCTATCTAATTCAAGGTTTACATAGAGAACTTTTCCTTTCGTGCATTCCCAATTAATCCACTTCTTACCTTCTGCAATCGCAATACTTAACGCGATTAATGCGAATGATTTACCCGCTTTCGATGGTCCGGCCATTAACAATTTATGACCTTGCCGTAAAAGTCCTTCTATTAAAGGTGGAGATAAGTTAGGCATGTCATCCCAAAAATCTGTTAAACTTTCAGGATCCGGCAAATCATCGTTTATGCCTTCAATCCACTCATGCCAATCATCCCAATTTGATTTACCAATGTTCGTATCAATAAGGAACTGTTTTTTGCCATTTCGTTCAACACCCGGCATCCGTGATAATCGGGAAGGATTACGATTCTGATTGTCGATGTTCAATCCATTCTTGTTACAAATGTTGTAGAGATAATCGACACGCTTTCGGTATTCATCGTAATTGGCTGCATCAACTTTTACGATGGCGTGAATGCTTTTCTTACCGCTGAATACTAATGCGGCAATAGGTAATTCTAATTCACGAACTATCGCGTTTTGTTTCTCCAAATCCATCGTGTCGGATTCGACTAATGCGTATTTAAATTCCGTTACGTTATCATTTTTTACACCTTTCCCATCAAGCGGATTGAACCTTATCCATGCGCCTGCTTCCGGATTGTAATCACCGAATACTGCGCCTAAATCTCCGTTCGATTGACCTAATGCCTGAATCAATTCCCCTGCAGTTCGGTCGTAATTACCTTTAGTCGGCAAATGCTTACCGTCTTCTGTTTCCCAGGTCGATGTAACATAGCCTACGTTTTCCGATACATCGAATAACGTTTCTAAATATCTAGTAAGTTCTTGAACTGGATTCCAAGTGGCTGGCTCTCTGATTTCCATTCCTTCAATCCAGTTCTTATCGATGACGACATAATCGTCTTTACCGGAAATTTCGTCATTCCAATCGAGCTCATGATCTTCCCGGTTTCCTTTAGGAGCCCAGCCGTTATCTTTGGCCAACTGCGTAATGGTTGCGCCTGTCACTGGTGAGCCGGAGCCTTCGAATGTCGTCCATTTCTGGAAACACTCCCCCGGTTTATGACGAGGGTCCGAACTGCTCCAATTATCCCAATCGGCTGCTGTATATCCTTCGTGTTTGAGCGCCATGCCTACGTTGACCCACTCTTGGTAATTCAAGTAAGCAGGGTCAATGTATTCCAATAGCGGAATCAAATCCATTTTAATTTCCATAGGCTATCACAACCTTCTATTTTAAAATTCATGTATCAAATTTAGTTTGGCGTTTAGTCGTTCTGCTGATTAATTGATTAACTTATCAAGAAATGCGTCTTGAGTTATTTCTTCCAGATTAACAAGCTCATCATCGCCCTTAACATGCCTGAAATGATGCTCCCCAACACTGACAAATAGATCTCCTACATCATTGATAAAATACCCCTTGTCATTTTTCATGATGTAATTATCTAGCCAATTCATAAGAACTCCTCCTCAACCTTATGTGTCGAATGTTCATTCTGGTTTGTATTCCTTTGGATTGATTCCTGGTGGATTTCTCCAACCATTGCCGGCAATTCTATCAATCAAGTTTTTGGCACCATCGAATGACCAAGCACCAACATGTTCAAATCCTCTTTGCTCCAAGAATCGAATCTGTTTCGGAGTTGTCATTCCTTCTTGTCGGCGCTTATCCAGTCGCTCTAATAGTTTCGTAGCTTTCCCCGCGTTCTCAACTTGGTCGGGTAATATGCCTAGCTTTTCGAGCGTTTTAACTTGCTGTTCGCTTGGTGGTCCCATTTCCCAACCGAATGATGGAACGTAGCTGGATAAGTCTTCGGCTTGAATACTCATTTCGAATTGCAATGGATCCACTAGCTTTCGTTTTCTCCGTTTCATTTCCGCTAGTTGCTTGGCAAGCGCTTCTTCACGCTGGGCAACAACGTCTTCTGCTGCTGTTTGTTCGACCATTTCCAAATCTAAAGGAACGCCTGCAGCTTCAATTTGCTTCGTCATTGCCTGGGCGACTTCATCGTTTTCAGCAATTAAATGCGCTGGATGACAAAGTTCATGCCTGTCTGTATGCCAAAGGAAATCGAGCAACAATAATTCAGTTTTACCTTCAAATAGTCGGGTACCGCGCCCCACCATTTGTGAATATAGGCTTCTAACTCTTGTCGGACGTAACACAACTACACAATCCACTGATGGGCAATCCCAACCTTCTGTGAGTAGCATCGAGTTACATAAGACGTTATATCTATCATTCTCGAAATCTTGCAAAACTTCCGCGCGGTCTTTGGACTCTCCGTTGACTTCTGCAGCTCTAAATCCTTTTCGATTCAATATTTCTGTAAACTTTTGACTTGTCGCAACCAATGGAAGGAAAACGACTATCTTTCTGTCACTTGCATTTTTGACCATTTCATCCGCAATCGATTCCAAGTAAGGATCTAATGCGCTACCCAAATCTCGTGAAGAGAAATCGCCTGCCTGTTGTCCGACTGCTGATAAATCAACTTTCAAGGGTAGCGTTAATGCTTTAATCGGGCTTAAATATCCTTCTTTAATCGCCTTCGGTAACGTGTACTCATAGGCTAAACTTTCATAGTAATCACCTAAATTTCGCATGTCTCCACGGTCAGGTGTAGCTGTCACGCCTAACACGTTCGCATTTTCGAAATACGCTAACACTCGTTGGTAACTATCGGAAATACTGTGATGTGCTTCATCAATAATGATAGTGTCGAAAAAGTCTTTATCGAATTGTTCAAGTCGTTTTTCTCGCATCATCGTTTGTACACTTCCAACGACTACCCGGTACCAACTACCAATAGATGTTTCTTGTGCTTTTTCAGTCGCTGTTTTCAATCCTGTAGCTTGTTCCAATTTGTCTGCAGCCTGATCTAATAATTCACCCCGATGGGCAAGGACGAGAACCCTCTCGCCCCGCTTCACCCGGTCTTCAATTACTTTACTGAATACAATTGTTTTTCCTGTGCCCGTAGGAAGGACCAACAGTGTGTTTTTGATTCCGTTCTCCCATTCCTTTTGAATCGCTTCCCTCGCACCTTCTTGATAGTGTCTGAGTTTCACTGTTTTCCCTCCTTAAAATTGACCTGGCGTAAACCCTCCACCTTGTTGTGGTGGTGTATTTGTCGGAAATGGCGCTTGTGTTGTCGGTTGTTGCGGTTGAGCCGGTGGCTGTGTTGGTACTTGCTGTGCCGGTTGTTGATAAGTTGGTTGTTGTGTCACTTGCGGTACTTCCGCTGGATCGTAAAACGTGTCTACTTGGTTATTCGTGCGTTCGTTTCCCTCTTTGTCGGTATATTTATTGATAATCAACTTGCATCGACCTGTAGAACCTACAACCGCATTCCAATTCATCCGTAGCGGTTCGCCTTTTTTCTTCTGTCCGATTCCCGTAAAGAAGTTTGAAAGGAAACCTTCCGTTCTTGTGTGGAGAAGTAATCTGTGGAAAACAGTAACCTCTCCATTCTCCGGACTTTGAATTTTCAACTCTAAATTCGCTTGGTTACAAGCAGGCATTTTTTCGCTCCCCTGGAATCGTCCACGTTTGAAACCAGCCACCGTAAAATTGTAATCTCCTGCAGGTAATACGATAAATTCGGGACCATCATTTACTATCTCATCGTCCCAACCTAATTCTCTTTCATTCTGTGTCATTATTTGTTCCTCCTAATAGTTTTATAGTTTAAAACGGCATATCTTTTCTTAATTGTTCAATCCCGGCAAATACCTGAGCCCAGGCCCCAACAAGTACGCCATCAATAAACGTTGGGTCATAGTTGATAATCGGTGTATCTAATGGGTAGTAACCTTTTTGGCTTACTATTGTTTGAATCTCGAATTCTAGTACATTGTTTTGCTCCATCAATACACGTAACGATTGTGGAATGTTTGGGTCTAGTCCTCCACCTTGTTGCGATGGTGCCGTATTCTGTACCGGTGCCTGTTCTGGTGACGCTACTGGTGGCGCCTGTGGTGTTTCAACGACTGACGACTGACTTGGTGCTGTTTGCTGAATAGTCGGTTGTGGTTGAACTGGTGGTGCCTGTGTTGGTTCCACTTGCGGTACCGCATTAAAAATATGTGCAATTTGCGCGTAATCCATCGGCATTTCATCAGGTAAGTTGTGCCTGTTTTTAGCGTCCCAAGCAGGATGATGTGTCGCATACATAGTCCGCGTCCCGCCTTGTCCTTTATATTTTTTTCCTTTGTCGTCAGTTGCGACACTAAACGTTTTGTAATTTAGGAACAGAACCATGTCAGCCCATTCTTTAACTAGTGCCGCAGTTCTTGCAGTTGTTTTATTACCTAGCTTTAATTCATAACGATCATAAGCACCCATTTCATCAGGTTGTTCAAATCGTACAATTTGAGAATGTGCAGTAAGAACTACGTTGATACCAATTTCCACCAAGTCAGAAAGACGATTTAATAATTTCCCCATCCTTTCTGATAGTTGAATGAATCCCTCACCGTAACCGAAACCCGTAATGCTTTTCTTACCCGCTTCACTTACGACAGCATCAATAACGATTTGTTCAGCCCAGTCAATCGTGTCGATAATCAATGTCTTGCATGGTCGATTATTTTTCACGAAATCAATTTGTTGTTCAAGGTAGGTCATAGAGGTAGGTCTGTCCATTCGAGCTACTTCCATATTTGAAGTACTTCCTTCCGTGTCGATAAATAAAGGATCTGGAAATTGTGCAGCTAATGAAGACTTTCCGATTCCTTCTGGACCATAAAGGACCACTTTTTGTGCTTTAGCAATTTTGCCTGTTGTGATTTGCATTTAAAACTCCCCCGCTTTCCACGTAGTTGTTGGTGGTGCTATTGGTGCTGTTGCTCGTACTTCTGGAATGATAGGTTGTCCGTCCACGTAACCGTCCTCAATAATGATGGAACACTCTTCACCAGTGCTTACTCGTGTTGCAATTGCCTGTAAGCCTTCATCTTCCAACCACTGACCAAATTCTCTTAACGATTCCAAGTCCATTTGTTCTAATTTGTCCAAGATGATAAAACCACAATTAGGCTTAAGCTTGCGGACAATCGCTGTAGAGACTTTCAGTTGGTCAGAACCGCTCATGTTGTCCCATTTTTGCCCGTTATAGATGAGCTCACCGTCTGCTACACCCAAACCTTCTAATGGTAGATTTGCATTTGTTAGTAGGTCGGATTTTTGTTTACGTAGATCATTAATGGCAACCGTTAATTTGTCGTATTGAGCACGGTATTCGTGTGCATCTGTTTCCGCTTTATCCTTATCCAAATTAGCGCGTACTTTTCTATTAATTTCATCGACTTGTTGGATATTCCGTTGTAATTCATCCGTTGACTCATCATGCAAGTCTAGTGCTGATTTACGGGCTGTTTCCAAGTCAGCAGCTGTTTGAGTATGCTTTTCATTCATGGCTTGCAATTGATTCGTAAGCTCTTGAATTTGCTGATTTAAATGAGCGATACTATTCTCTTCTTGTTGAAACTGATATTGAATTTGTGATACTTGTTCGCGCTTTCGTTGATTTTCACCATTCTGTGCTAGAATCGCTTGTTGCTGTTGAATCAAATCTGATGCACTGATAGGCTCTTTTGGAGCATCCGGATAGAAGGTTTGTTCATCCGCAAACTTCTTCTTTTGGTCTGCAATTTGACCGATTGTTAAACGTTTGTTGTATAACTCTTGTTCTTCTTTTTCCATCTGGAAAAGCTTTTCGCCTACTCCGATGATTTGCAGTAAAGTGTCGGCTTTTTCTTTGCTAGTAGAATTAATGAATTTCGGCAAATCAATCGCCAATTCTTCGACGAAACTATTTAATAATTGTTGACCGGCCTTTTCACCATTGGGATCAACAACTTTCAAATCGCTATTTTTACCTTTACGTTCTACAACCAGTCCATTCGACAATACAATGTGGAGATATGGTGCTGTCATGCTTCCCTCTCGTTGTGCCTGGGATGGACGATACTTATTTCCACCTAGCCCCCAAGCGATTGAATCGAGTATGCTTGTCTTGCCTTGTCCGTTTCTGCCGCCGATAACCGTTAAACCGTTTGGTGTCGGTTCGATTTTGACAGCTTTTACACGTTTCACATTTTCAATTTCTAATTTATTAATTTTAATCACGGTTTTTCCCCTTTCTAATTTACGTGTTATAATTAAGTTGACATTTTTATTGTTACAAGCGGCCCTCTGCAAAGGGTCGTTTTTATTTTTTAATTTCGCGATATTCCCAAATATCCATTTCATCAACTTCCGCGCCTTGCATAGCGTTGTGCCAGTCAATTTTCGAATCTACTAAGTTGTCTTTCTGATGTTCTGTTAAAGCTTCAAATTCTTCTTCTGTCATATCTAACTCGACCGAAAATCTTGCTTTCAGAACTGCATTTCCATAAACATTGATAGCCATCTTTCTCTCCACCTTTCAAAGTTTCATAGATTAACCAATAACGCTAAATTTGACGTCTGGATTATATTCAATGACATTTTTCACGAGATCCCTTACAGGCTTTTGGAAAAACGACTTTGCTACACTTACACCGTCGACATTAATCAGCCACATACCTTCTTCGTCTTGCCAAACTTCCAGTTCAATAGTTTCTGTTGCTTCAACATTTATTGCCATACTTATCACCACCCCTCAATAAACGCTTCAATAATGGCTACCGCAATAAAGACGCCAATCATCAGACCATAAACTAATTTATCCTTTGCCGTTATCATGCGACGTCCAAGTAAGTTAGAAACGTGTAGGCATTTTCAAGCGGTTTCAGATTGCTGAAGAATCCATCTGCTTTAATATCTGTCCATTCCTCAAGTGTGTAGCCGAAAGCCCATTCTTTGCCGTGTATATCAAACATCTTTGCATAAGCCGCTTCGACATCTTTTGCGAAAATCACTTGATAGCGATTATTGTTCGTGTGCGCTTGTCCGAATGTGAAGTAATATTTTTTCATACCATTTTCCTCCCTTTTTTTATTCAGTCTGCTTGTACATCAAAATCACATAACCTAATAAAAACGGTGTTAGGTAAAGCACGATCGATAACTTATCTAGTAGACTTAGCATTCGGACACCTTCTTTTCATATTTAGTAGTCCAACAACCGTTCTCCCTTTTGTAGACCCTGCGCTCATAACCATTCGCAACATCAGATATCGGTTCACATTCAGCCCTCAACGTCCATGCAGGTTCCAACAATTCCGATAGTCCAACAGGTGTTTCGATTTTTTCACCTTCAAACGTTAAGTGAGGTACCACTATTTTGTGCATGTCGAGCACCTTCTTTCTTTATTATTGATGCGGTTCTTCAACGTCTGATTTTTCGAACAGGTACTCCATTGACAAATCGTTGAAAAAGTTCTTTTTAATTGCGTATGCTTCGTCGTAGTAAAAACGGAATTTCCCATTCACCTTGTCATTCACTGTTGCATAGCGAACATCCAGAAATTCAGCGACGTCTACCATAGTTATTCCAGACCTAGCCATTTCGGCTTTAAGATTTCTGTACATGTTTCCTCCTCCTTTTATACGCAACTGCGTTTCATTAAATCAAACTATAAACGCAGTTGCGTATAAAGTCAACCATAAAAACCGCTTTTTCGCTAATTTTCGCACAACATGAACTAAAATGAGTATAACGTCATTGACTTCATACGAAATTCCGTATACAATTATAAGTGTTAGGGGGTGAAATTTTGAAAAGGGCCGAAGTGATAGAGAGTTTAATAGATAGAGACTGGTCAAGTAAGAAGAAGTTTGCTGAAAACATAGGAATACCGCCTACAACACTCCAATCCATACTTACGAGAGGAGTAGGTAAAGCATCTGTAGACAACATCATTAAAGTTTGTAAGGGATTGGGTATAACGGTAGAGCGATTAGAAGAATTGTCTAATCAGACTGATGCCGATAAGATTATGGAAATCTTCGGCAATCATGAAACTAATATTGATGGTCAATATGATTATTACCCAATACCAGTCGCAGCAGGATTACCGACATCTATTGAAGGGATTTCAAGTGATGACGTTCAAAAGATTTCTATACCAAATGCAGTTATGGGTAAATGGGCAAACCATAATGATATTTTCACGATGAAGGTTAACGGGGATTCGATGAATAATATTTTCCCGCACGGATCACTAATAGCTGTTAAGAAAGTAGAATTTGAACAATTGAGGACTGATGACATTGTAGTTTTTAGCGATGAACATGAATACTCGGTTAAACGTTATTACAACGATGTTGAAAACGAAAGAATCATATTTAGTCCTGACTCGACCGATAGAAGTTTTACTGATTACTCTATTTCATATCAAGAGGCTAAAAGCTTAAAAATTCACGGAAAAGTTGTAGTGTACATTGTGGAATTAGATTAATTACTAGCGCTAGCAATTAAAAAAAGAGCAGCATCCTCATATGGATTGTCTGCTCTTTACTTTTATATGGAGGTAATACTATGGAACAGCCGAAAAGAGTAGCCCTATACAGTCGTTACAGTTCGAATGCACAGGACGGTAACTACAGCATAGAAATACAAACAGAACGAATGGAAGCAACATGTAAGTCCAAGGGATGGATTGTGGGCGACTATTTCAGCGATGCTGCATACTCAGGGGCGAATATGGATCGCCCAGATTTACAAAGTTTATTATCAAGGCTAGATGAATTCGACGTGATAATGGTATACCGATTAGACCGCCTTTCCCGCTCGCAAAGGGATACTATGGAATTGATTCAAGACTATTTCTTAAAGAATGGTAAAGCCTTCGTATCCGTATCTGAAACGCTCGACACTACAACACCATTCGGTATGGCTATGATTGGCATTCTGGCCGTGTTTGCTGAGTTGGAGAGAGCAACAATCACTGAACGCATGCAAGCCGGTATACAAAAGCGTGTGCAGTCTGGTTATCGCCAGTTAGGTGGTAATCATATGCCGACTGGATATAAGCGGGGTCCCGAATCCACTTTGATTATTGATGATCAACAAGCTGATAAAGTAAAGCGCATATTTGATTTATATGAGAAGTTCCATTCAATCACCGTTATTCAAAGGAAATTAAAAGAAGAAGGTTACGCTGGTAGACGGTTTACCACAATTCGACAGATATTAAGCAATCGTCTGTATATCGGGAAAGTAAGCTATAAAGGAGAAGAGTATGAAGGGGTTCACGAACCAATTATTTTAGAAGAACAATTTGACCGTGTACAAGCATTACTTGCAAGACATCCACCAGGAAAAAATGCCGGAAAAGCAAAAGAAAGTTTATTCGGCTCCTTCATCACTTGTGGGAAATGCGGAGAATTGTATACCGCATATAGCTATAGGGTAAAGAATCAAACCAAAGGTGACTATTATGTCAGGTCATATATCTGTCGGGCTCGACGTTTCCCAAGCGAATATGATGAAAAATGTTTTAACGAAACAATGAAAAACGATATTATAGAATCTTTATTTTTAAGTGAATTACAAGGTATGATAACTATGAGGAGATCTTCTACTGCCAAACCGAAACAAAAAAAGAATTATGATTTGATGATTCGTCGCGTAGAAGAAAGAATTAATCGATTGATTGATTTGTATTCGGATGGTGACATCGAAAAAGAGGTTTTGCGAAGTAAAATTGGAACCCTGAACGAAGAAAAAAAAGCACTGTTAAAAAAGCAATCATCAGATATACAAGGGGAAAAAATACACATCGATTTAAAGCAACTGGACGATTACATCATCGATTTCAGTAACTTCGAATTTACCGAGAAAAGAGCAATTGTAGAAAAGGTACTGGATGGTATTATCGTTAACGGTAACTCCATAACTTTTGAATGGGCGTTTTAAACATAAATGTTCGGTCTTCATTTTTGGTCGCCCAAACGGCATGAATCAGATGAGGACGATTTCTAGCTGTGCTTTCAAATAACTCATCCGATGCGCGTTGTTGAAGTGGGGTTAGTTTGCCTGCCCAAGCCAATATGTGATTCTTGGGATAAACAGGTTCAGGTCCATTCCAAGTAACGAGCGTCGTGCATGAAGAAACTCTCCCCATTTTGAGACAATGTCTGCAGTAAACACAAGATCCTTTACATTTTGCGCAATCGAAAGTTGTAAATCTTGATTGGGTATTGTTTTCACAACGATTACATTGAAATAAGGTGTTATGAAACAAGGAATTCTTTTTCTTAATACCAGGAATTGTTTGAACAAAACCTGCTGAGATATGCGCATCAATTACTTTTGAATTAAACGGAATGTGATCGCGAAGCCATATGCGCCCCGTTAGAAAACTTTGAAAGGAAATATCAACAAAATCAGCCAATGAAATCACGCTCTTTCTAGGCTGTGAAGGATTCAAAAATACAAT
This sequence comes from Sporosarcina sp. 6E9, assembly GCF_017921835.1. NCBI lineage: Bacteria > Bacillati > Bacillota > Bacilli > Caryophanales > Caryophanaceae > Sporosarcina > Sporosarcina sp. 6E9. Next base: position 1,739,169 of record NZ_JAGEMN010000001.1, read on the forward strand.
CGTTATGGTAGAACTAGCAGAAACATGGTATGTTTTACATAAGGAAAATGACAATAAAGGGGGATTTACAAATGGAACTAATTCGTTATGAACAAAAGGGGAATCTTGCTTACGTCACATTAAACCGACCGGAAGCAATGAATGCATTTAATTATGACATGTTGGTTGAATTAGGGCAAATCACAGAAGCAATCCGCATTAATCCAGATATTCGCGTCGTCATCTTCACGGGATCCGGGGACCGCGCTTTTAGTGTCGGCGCAGACTTGAAAGAACGAAAAACGTTGACTGAAATACAAGTTAAACGCAATGTTTTTAAAATCGGCGAAGTTTTTTCATCGGTAGCTTCATTGCCGCAGCCGACTATCGCCATGATGAATGGTTATGCATTTGGCGGCGGTATGGAACTGGCGTTAGCATGCGATTTCCGTATTGCAAGTGAAACTGCGGTTATGGGCTTAACAGAGACAAGTTTGGCCATAATTCCAGGAGCAGGGGGCACACAACGCTTGCCAAGATTAATCGGAGAAACGAAAGCGCTAGAACTTATTTTAACTGCCCGTCGACTGAAAGCCATGGAAGCGTTAGATTACGGAATGGTGACGAAAGTTTCTGAACCGGAAAACCTTATTAGTGAAACAACAGAATTTGCGGAGTCCATGTTAGCGAACGGGCCCATTGCATTGCAACAAGCGAAATTCGCGATTAAGCAAGGAATGAATGCTGACCTACATACTGGTCTTGGGATTGAACGGAAAGCTTATGAAATTACAATTCCAACAAATGACCGGATAGAAGCATTAACTGCTTTCAGTGAAAAACGCAAACCTCAATTTAAAGGAAATTAATTTAAATTATGTAGAGGGGGTCGTATCCCCTCTCTTTTTACCTTACTTTACAAAAAAAGCAATAATAATTCCCATTACGGTAAGGGAAACGATATGATAGCCGGCACTAATTATAAACAACGTGTACTTTCTTCCTTCAAAAAAGGTTGGCGACAATTCGCGTGCGCTGGCAATCCCTAAACCAGCTAAAAATCCAATTAACGCCCCTCCGCCGATGGTCACCGAATCTTGCATCGATATAAATAGCGATAGAACGATAGCAGAAATGATGCCAGCAAGCGTTGTTAGACCATAGCCGATATTAGCATTGGATGTCTGAAGTTCTGCCATCCTTTTCCCAAGGCTTTTCATCCATATATTTGCAAACAGTACCGGCGAATACCATAAAGCCCCGATAATCATATTGGCAATGACAGCAAATACGATTGCTAAAATACTTAGTTGTGATAAATCCATTCTTTCCCTCCTAAGTAATGGTTTGATAGGTAAGCTATAGCATAGTATATAGATTGTATTTCATGTCATAGTTGATGAATTGTATTATTAAATCATTTTATCAAAATATAAAAGGATGTTATGTATGAATAGAAATGATGAATGGATTGTTAAAGAACCAAATGAACTATTAAAGTACTTATATGAAGTCTTGTCCAGTCGGAGTCGTAATTCCGTTAAAGGAATTTTAAGTCGCGGCCAGGTTTTGGTAAACGGAAAAGTATCTACGCAATTTAATGACCCTTTAAATCCTGGAGATCGGGTACAAATTCATGCGCGGGTGGCGACAAATGAGGTGAAAATGACCGGCGTTACGATTTTGCATGAAGATAATGATTTGATTGTTATTGAAAAAGAACCTGGCTTGTTGTCGATTGCATCCGAAGATGAAAAACACTTGACAGCCTATCGTCAACTGACGGATTATGTCAGGAACGTTAATCAGAAAAACCGTATTTTTGTTGTACATCGATTAGATCGTGACACTTCAGGGGTAATGGTATTTGCGAAAAATAAGGAAGCCCAGCAAACCCTTCAAAATTCATGGCAAGAATCTGTTCATGAACGCGCTTATATCGCGCTCGTTGAAGGTGCCGTGAAAAAAGACGGTACGGTTACTTCTTGGTTGACTGAAAATAAGATGTTCATGGTCTACTCAAGTCCTAGACCGAATGATGGAAAAAAGGCAATCACTCATTACAAAGTGCTGCAATCCAACAAGAACTTCTCGTTGTTGCAAGTGAATTTGGATACTGGGCGGAAAAACCAAATCCGTGTTCATATGCAAGATATCGGGCATCCTGTTGTCGGTGATAAAAAGTACGGTTCACGTAATAATGTAATCGGTCGACTTGGACTTCATGCAAATGCCATTGAATTAAAGCATCCAACAACTGGTGAATCAATGCGTTTCGAATCCAAAACGCCCGCGTCATTTACACGGCCGTTCAATAAATAATTAGAGCGAGTACTAGAGTATTTCATGATTCTGGTACTCATTTTTACTTTAGCCATGTGTTCTACCCGCTAAATCTTTCTGTACTTGCGAAGTGCAACGATGTTTATGCTGATAAATAGTAGCGAAAAACCGACTAAGAATACCAGGTCCAAATAGATTGCTTCCCAACCATATCCTCTAACCATCACATTCCGCAATGCCTCAGCCGCATAATAAAGCGGCGTGATATAACCAATCCAACTTAACCAATCAGAAATTGTCTCTAAATTAAATAATCCCGAAAAAAACACTTGCGGAATCACAATAATAGGTATGAATTGCATCATTTGAAGTTCATTATTCGCAAAGGATGACAGTAAAATACCGAGCGTCAGCGCGGATAAGGCAAGAAGTAATGTAATGAGTAAAACATAGCCAAAAGCACCTTCCATAACCATTCCGAGAACATATATTGCATAAGCAACGATAATTGTCGATTGAATCATTGTAAATAATCCAAACCCCATTACATAGCCGATGACAATTTCCCATCGACGAAGCGGACTCGCAAGCAAACGTTCTAGTGTGCCTGTTGTACGTTCCCGTAAAAACGAAACACCGGCAATTAAAAACACAAAGAAGAATACGAAAAATCCGACCAGAACAGGTCCGAAGTAATCGAACATACCCATGTCATTCGAGCCGTGGAAATACTTGATTGTCGGCTCATGCACATTACTATTTGATTGGCTCGTAGGCATTGCTTGTTGAAACCACTTCATAGTCGCACTGGAGACACTTGGATCACTACCTTCAAGAACAACAGTAGGTTTATTTCCATCGAAAACTAAATAGCCGTCAATCGTTCGTGCGGCCAAATCTTTTTCCGCTTTTTTTTCATCAACATAAGTAGTGACAATTGCACCATTAACGTTCATGTGATCGACTATCTCATTGGGTATATCCACGAATCCAATTTTAGGCACATATTCTTCATTTCCAAATACAAAGTGGAGCATTGTTAGAACGAATATTGGTGCAATAATGAGCAATCCCACATTCCGTTTATCGCGAATAATTTATCGTAATATCCTTTTTGTTAAAGCGATAATCCTCACATTACGCACCTCCATAAACGAGAAATGCTTCTTCGATAGACTTTGAGTTTGTCTGTTTTTTTAATTCTTGGGTGGTGCCGACCGCAATTAGTCGTCCATCCCGAATCATTCCGAGTCGATCACATTTTTCCGCTTCGTCCATAACATGAGTCGTAACAATAATGGTAATTCCGTTTTGTTTTAACTTACTAAAAGCTTCCCAAATGCTTCGCCTTAACACAGGGTCGATTCCAACAGTAGGTTCATCGAGAATTAAAACCTTTGGTTCATGTAGCATGGCAATTGCCAATGACAATCGCCTTTTCATCCCGCCAGAATATTTGGACACCAATTTTGTTACATCATTTGAAAGTTGAACTAGTTCCATTACTTCTTTAATTCTGTGCGTCTGCTTCTCCCCTTTCAAACCATATAGTTCCGAGAAGAATAGCAAATTCTCATTTGTGGTGAGGTCATCATACAATGCATCGGACTGCGCCATGTAACCAATGCTGTTAATTAATTTTAATGTAGGCATTTTCTCTTGAAATAAATACACTTCGCCAGAGGTCGGTAGGTCTAAACCAGTTAACTGTTTTACAAGTGTCGTTTTACCAGCCCCTGATGGCCCTAAAATTCCGAAAATTTCTCCCTCAAAAATTTTCAAGTTGATGTCTTCAAGTACTTGCTGTATCCCAAACTTTTTCGATACGTGATTAATCGAAATACTTTCTCCTAACTCTTGCATCCAGCACACCTCTCCTTCATCGTCAGTGAGTACTTACTACTAATATAACAAACTCCAATGCATTAATAGTGAATATTCTCTCAACTATTTATAGTATATTTTCAAATCTGGTTATTAGTACAAGTCCTCCGTCGTCCTCCGTCTCAAACCACATATAGTAAGTATGTTCGGACAAACAGAAACAACCAGAAGGAGGTGAATTAAATGGATCAAAGACAAGCATTTGCACATATGCAAAACTTAATGGGTATAAGCGAAGGCAACGGTGATTTCTTGGGTGACCTAGTCATCTTTTCCGCTGTCCTCACAGAATTCGCACTAACAGACATTCTTTTCGCTGAAGCAGATAAAATTAGAGCAGCGATTTGTTTACCTGATGTTACAGCTGACCAATTGGCTTCTGTTGATACTTCTGTCTCGCAAGTATTAGAACAAATCTGTTGTATCGAAAAACGAGTCATTGGTAAAATCGATCGCGGTATTGAACTTAGAAATTACGAAGAAGTAGAAGAAGGACCTTGCTAATCTGAACAGACGTGTTCAACCACTGAATCTGGGTGCCTTTTACATTTCAATGGGGACAAGCAAAAAAGAGAGGGATTGATACCCTCTCCTTTTTTGATTCCTATAGATATTTTGCAAACCATCCTGTAATTTCATCTAATCTAGCTATGCGCAAGTTCGGTATACCTGTACGTGATAAGTTATGATCTGCGTCCGGGAAACGTACAAACTCTGTTTCCTTCCCCATACTTTTCAACGTGATGTATAGCTGCTCTGCTTGTTCGATTGGACAACGGAAATCTTTTTCACTATGCAAAATCAACAATGGCGTTTCAACATTTTTCGCGTATTTCAATGGGGAGATATCCCAAAGTTTCTCCACGTCATTCATATCCGCCCCGTGTTGCCAGTCGTTAAAGTAATACCCGATATCAGATACACCGTAGAAACTGATCCAGTTCGAGATTGAGCGTTGTGTAACGGCCGCTTTGAATTTATCCGTGTGTCCGACAATCCAATTCGTCATGAAGCCGCCGTAACTTCCACCTGTCACACCAAGTCGGTCAGTATCAATCCACTCGTTTTGACCGATGACGAAATCAAGACCTGCTATGATGTCTTCATAGTCTCCGCGGCCGTAATCACCGCGCACTGCGTCAACAAACGCTTGACTATAACCATGACTTCCTCGCGGATTGACGTACAATACACCGTATCCTTGAGCGGCTAAAACCTGCATTTCATGGAAAAATGAATTTGCGTACATCGCAGCCGGACCGCCGTGGATTTCAACAATCAATGGATACTTTTGACCTTCTTCAAAGCCCGCGGGTTTCATCAACCAACCATGAACATTCCAATCTTTTGCGCCTTTATAGACAATCGCTTCTGGCTCTACAAGTTCAACTTCTTCCAAATATGAGCGATTAACAGTAGTTAACGTCACTCGCTCTCCCGTCGCGATTGTTTGTTTATACAACTCGCCAGGGTTCACCGCGTCACTAACCGCCACAATTGCAAACTCACCGTCAGTCGATACGTCATAGCCATAAATATGTTCATTTTCAGGAGATGCCGGATAAACCGCACCATCAAGCGAAGCGAAATAGAGTCTTACATCGCCCATTGTCGTCAATTGGAAATACAACTGATTGTCTTGTGTCCAGACTGCTGCTGGTGCACTTGCACCTTGCTGGTGATCTGCGACCGCATAATCACCAACCGGTGAATCTATACTTTCGGTTAGACAAACCGTGCTTCCGTCTTCACTGTCAAAGACAAATAATTTGGCTTGCGTCGCGTTTTTGAATGTATTTTCGGATCCTGTATAAGCAATATATCGATCATCATATGAAAACGTCGCACCGCCAAAATACCCTTCTTCATCAACGAGCACCGTTTCTTCCTTCGATTCAACATCGACTATGTATAGTGGCTGACGGAATTCGAAGTCCTGGTTTTCCTTGCGATTAACGCCGATGACAACTTTCTTCCCATCATGTGAAATCGCTTGAAGCGCATATTGATGATTTCCTTCTGTGAACTGCGTGATTTCACCCGATTCAATATCTACAATACCAATTTGGCGGTATGCATCCCCGGGGAGTAGTCCGATGCCGTCCATTTGATATTTCATTTTTGTCACGCGGTATGGTTCCGGATTTTTCTTCTCATCATTTTCTTCTTTATCCGTGAACGACTTGCCTTCTTTTACGACCGCATTGACCCATACTTTTTTACCGCATGGAGACCAAAGAAAACTCGTTACCCCTTTTTCAAGGGCTGTCAGCTTCTGTGCTTCTCCGCCTCTAGAAGGCAAGATATACACTTGATTTTTCTCCTCACGGTTTGACAAAAAAGCAATGTTCTTCCCATCAGATGACCAAGACGGTGAAGACACTCTGTCTTTTCCGTGCGTCCATTGCGTTACTTCATTTGATTCCAATTCTACATGAAATAAATTCGAGATATACTTATTTTCTTCTTCATCAATTTGTGTCTGTATAAATACCGCCTCTTTGCCATTCGGCGACAACTGCGGATTTGTTACAGATGTTAATGTAAACAAATCATTTACTTTTAAATTACGTTTTCCCAACATTAATTCCTCCTAATTCTTTCGACTAGTAGTATATATCAATCTATTCTACCAATTTATCTATGTATTGCCCAGCTAAACAAATATATATAATTGCTTTGCATCATATGTTTTTTCACCCCAGTACAATGAACTCTTCGAAAAGGTTTCAAATAAAAATGGTCCTCCCTAATTTCTAAGGGAGGTCCTGTCAATCAGATTGTTACGTGGTCTTTCAAATTGCGTCTCAAAATTTTTCCCGTCGTATTTTTAGGTAGTTCATCCAAAAACTCGATATGCTGCGGGACTTTGTATTTTGCTAATCGCTTTCTGCAATAGCTTTCAAGTGATTCAACGTCTTCCTTGACACCGTCTTTCAAAACGACAAATGCATGAACTGCTTCACCAAAATCGGAATCCGGAACTCCGATGACTGCGGCTTCGACAACATCTCTATGCTCAAACAATACTTCTTCAACTTCACGAGGATAAACATTATAACCGCCCACAATAACCAAATCCTTTTTGCGGTCGACGATATAGAAATACCCATTTTCGTCGCGCCTTGCCAAATCGCCCGTGTAAAGCCATCCATCGCGTAATGCCGCCGCTGTTTCTTCCGGCATTTTGTAGTAGCCCTTCATGACGTTTGGACCGCGTACGATTAGTTCTCCGACTTCACCAACGGGTACTTCATTGCCAAGCTCGTCAACGACTTTATTTACGACATTGGTAATATTCGTCCCGATTGACCCTGGAATGCGTTCACGGTCTGTAGGATTGAAGCAAGTCACTGGCGAAGATTCAGATAAGCCGTATCCTTCCGATACCCTAACATTAAATTTCTTTTCAAAGTTATGGAGAAGTGCGACCGGCAATGAAGATCCACCTGAAATAGAAAGACGAATGGATTCAAAGTCTTCTTTTCTTCCCTCTGGATACTGATACAAGAAATTATACATTGTCGGAACTCCGGCAAATACCGTCGCTTCTTTATCCTTTATAATTTTGAATATATCACCTGGGCTGAATCGCGGTACAAGCAATATCGTCGCGCCTTTTAAAAGCGGCGCATTGACAACAACGGTCAGTGCAAAAACATGAAAAACAGGTAATGTAGCAACAACGCGGTCATCTTCAGAAAAGCCGAGATAATCCCCCACATCACGCGCATTCGAATAAATGTTTTTATGCGTCAACATAGCACCTTTCGGCCTTCCTGTTGTTCCTGATGTATACAAAATGATAGCGGTTTCATTTTCATCAACGTCAACTGGATTAACAGTAGTTATTCCCGCCCCGATGAGTTGAGTAAATGAACGTACTTTATTTTTCACGCTAGCCGGCAATGCGGCAATCTTTTCCGGGGTCGATGCTTCTGTCTCGCAAATAATATAATGTACAACAGTAGGAAATGCACTGGCTGCCTGTTCTACAAGTGGCAATAGCTGGTCCAGCGCAATCACTGCTTTCGCATCACTGTTTTGAATAATGTAAGAAATTTCATCCGGCGTATAAATCGGGTTCACCGGAATCGCAGTTGCCCCAATCCGCATCGTCGCATAAAGCGAAATTAGAAAATGCGGCGTGTTTCCAAGTAAAAATGCAATATGATCCCCTTTTTCAATCCCCAAATCTTGAAGTGCTGAAGCAAATTTTGAAACTGACACATCGAATTCCGCATAGGACGTATCTTGACCCATGAAATGGTAAGCAATCTTATCCGGTTGTGTCGTCGCTGTTTCGTGAACTCTTGAAACTAGATTCATTTTCTTCGCATCCCCTTTTCGTTGAATGAGTATTCATTCAGAAACTATACAATTATCATTATATAAGAATAGTGAAAATAATACAATCATAATTCAAGAGTTTAGCACCGAGAACTTATCCCGGTGCTTTAATATGAGCAAGGTAGCGCCAACGAATTAAATAGAAATACCCGATTTGCAAGACGGTAAAGCCGATTAACACCAACATTAATTCCTTCACAATGGATATTTCCGCGAGTGCATCCCAAACGACTTGCAGGGACAAAAACGCGAATGAACTATGCAGCATAGCCACTCCCCACGGAAAGAAAAATTGAGGGATGAGCTGTCGGTTGACAATCTTTTTGAATTCACGGTCCGTTAAGCCTAAGCGTTTTAACACTTCGAACTGTTTTCTATCTTGTTCCAGCCGCGTATACAATCGGAAATAGATGAAGCTGCCTGCAGCCAACAAAAATACGGCGGCAAGTAATAAGCCAATGAATAATAGTAGTGAAAACGTCGTTCGTATGATTGAATAATTTAGCCCCGGATTATCGAATGTATAGGACAGAGAACTAGACGTGCCAGTTATGAACGTATCATTTATCGTGTCATTAATCGAAAGTCCGATATCTTTTGTTTTTTGCCACTCAGGAATGTAGTATGCATAATACGTAAACGACGGCGCTTCATGAATTGTTCCTATCGAAGAAATAGTCACAAAATCTTCGTCATTTAAAATAATGGCATTGGTAGAAATAGAGTACGATGAAAATAATTGATGTGGATATGCACCGTCAATCGTAATCGATAGGTTACTATTTTGAAGCCTTGTTTCTACAGTTCGATTATTTAAGCTTTTATAAGAAGACGGAGATGGCGGTAAAAATATTGCTTGTCCTTTATTAAGTTGAATAGACAAATGATTAAACGCATTCGCTAATTCGTTTATATCTGAAACACTAATGATGTCGACGGAACTTCCCGAATAAGTGGATCGTTGCTTCAATACCGGAATCTTTTTACGCGTAAATTGAATTTTATTTTCTTCGAGCTCCTTGTTCAACATGCTTGTATGTTGTTCTTCGAGCTCGTTTCCTTCATAGCTTATATAAATGAGACCAAGCGGATTCATTTCACGGTATTGGGAAGCGAAAGATGTTAATGATGCTAGTGTCCCGACCGACATAAATGCGACGGTTGAAACAATCGTCACGATGAAAAACATACGAGCATTCTCCCGCAACCGCACGATTCCCTCCGAGAACGACAATAGACGGAAATTCCGCCAATAAAATTTACGAGAACTTCTTAGCTTATGTAAAAGCATGGGAACCGAGTCTGTGAAAAAGTAAAATGTACCGATTGTGGCAAGAGGCGGCAAGAAATAAAGAAGTAGTAGCACAATCGAATTCGAGGTAAATGCAGCCATGGCATAAGATACGCCAAGAAAAGTAATCCCGATAATACCTTTAACTTTCGAATAGGCATAAAGCTCTTTTTCGTTTCCGTCACCGCGGATTAGATCTGCTATTTTACCCGATTTGATAAACACCGGCGCAATAAATGAGATTAGAATAAATAAACTTAAAAAAGCGCCAATTGTTAGAACAAAAGGCTTCCAGGATAAATAAAGCGGCAACGCTGGCAACAATACGATTTCTTTCACAATCATGAAAAAGAATTTTGAAAAGGTGAAACCTAAAATAATTCCGATTCCAATCGATGTAATGCCAATTAACAGCGTTTCAATAAAAATCAGTCGATTAATTTGCCTTTTTTCCATCCCAAGATGTAACAGTATTCCAAACTCCTTAGACCTTGCTTGCAAGAAGGCCCGCATGGAATAAAATAAAAAGAAAGCCGTAAAGACAAACAAAATAATTTCTGCAATTCCCATGCCCATAATTGCAATCTCTCGTATAAAACGATCTTCAATAGTCGGATGAAATAACAACATCGAGTACAGAAAAAACACCATTACTGAAAAAACACTTGCCATAAAAAAAGCGGCATAAATACGACGATTTCGAACTACATTACGGTAGGCGAACTGACGAAAGGTCATTCGAGTGGCCTCCCAAAAGTGAGAGCACATTTAAAATCCGTTGAAAAAAAGTTTGTCTGCGCTCGTCTTTATAGATTTCATTGAAAAACTCGCCATCTTTTATGAATACGACACGATCGCAATAACTTGCCGCAATTGGATCATGAGTCACCATAATGATTGTTGTTCCTTCTGTTTGATTTACCTCGCTTAATAATTCAAGAACCTCTTTTGCTGAAGCCGAATCAAGATTTCCAGTCGGTTCATCTGCCAATATTATCTTTGGCTTATGTACAAGGGCTCGACCAATAGCCGTCCGCTGTGCTTGTCCTCCTGAGAGTTCATCGGGTCGTTTATCAAGAATTTCAGTCAAGCCTAGCCGATTCGTTAACAATGAGACACGTTTTTCCATTTCTTCGATTGAAAATCCATCTAAAGTTAACGGCAAAACAATATTTTCTTCAACTGTTAGCATATTCAATAAGTTGATCTCTTGGAATACAAAACCAAGATTGCTTCTTCGAAAAAGTGCTAGATTATTTTCCGTTAACTTTTCTGGTTCAATATTATTGATAAATATACGGCCATATGTTGGTAAATCAATTGATGAAATAAGGTTCAGCAATGTCGTCTTTCCACTTCCAGAAGGTCCCATTACTGCGACAAACTCACCTTCTAACGCTTCAAAACTCAGTTGATTTAATGCGCGGTGCATCACTTTTCCTTCATAAATCTTCGTTACTTCCTTCAATGTCACGATTGGTTTCACTGCGCGCTTCCTCCTTCACTTCAACGTTTTCAAATAGTAAGGATACAGTTGTCCCTGCCCCTAATTCCGATTGGATATTCAACGGGTGCCCTAGTTTATTGCAAACCTCTGAAGCGACATACAATCCCATGCCAGTCGATTCACCTGTAAGTCTTCCATTCTCTCCTGTGAAAAATGCTTGTGTGACACGATTTAAATCCGATGCCGGAATTCCGACACCTTCATCGCGAATCATAAGACAAATCTTGCCCTCGAAGATTTCTGCAGTCAAAAATAGTTTTTTGTTTTTTTCAAATGTGTATTTCACAGCATTCGTGATAAATTGCCCGAGAACAATTTTAATCCATTTTCGATCCGTAATCACCACAAAGTTTTCATCGATGGAAACTAAGGGAAACACCCCATTCGTAATTAGTAATCGCTTATGTTCAGTGACCACTTCTTGAACGAGTTGTTTTAGATTCACGCGCTCGATTGTCATATCTCGTTCAAATGTTTCGAGTCTGGCATTGACAAGAACAGTGTCAAGACCGATATGTAGGCGGTCGATTTCTTCCTTTATACTATCCCGATCAATTTCCTCTTCTTCCAGTAAAAGATTTATTACCGATATTGGCGTTTTCATTTGATGCACCCAATGGTTCATGAATTCAGTTTGCCGACTTTGAGCTGAATACAGCGATTGCACTTCATCCTGATAAATTTTATATAAAGCTCGTGTGTAAGCCGCAGTTCGAATATGTTCCGGGCCTTGCGTGTGGCGAAGTAATGCATCTTCCATCTTGACCGGCGTCATGACAATCGCTTTATAAAAAAAACGCCGAATGACATATTTTCCGCTTAGATAGCCAAAGGTCAATAATAAACTAATAATTATCGAATAAATGGCTGTATCATAATTCCTAAAACCGTCTAACCAAAATAATAATAGAAGAAATAATATGAGCGCGATTTGAAAAACGATAAACGATAAATGGTCTTTTAAAAAAAGGCGGATTGCCATCATAATTCTTCCCCTGCAGGAATGAAGCGATATCCTGCTCCCCGTACTGTTTCTATGGTCGATTTGACGTTATAATCTGCTAGTTTTTTCCGGACCCTTGTCATGTTAACATTTAGCGTGTTTTCGTCGACAAATGATTGATCGTCCCATAGTTGCTCGAGTAGGATTTCGCGTGAAATCACTTTTGGGGACGCTTCGAGCAATAGTTCTAATATGACGCATTCTTTTTTCTGCAATGGAACAATTTCATCACCGACATGAAGCTCCATTCGTTCGATATATAAGTTGAGTGTGCCGATTTTGATAGTTCGTTCGGATTGCACCGACGCATACTCCCCAAATGATCTACGTAAATGACTTCTAATTTTAGCGAGGACAATTTCATAGTGAAATGGCTTGGTGATAAAATCGTCGCCGCCGTTTTCAAGGGCGAAGACTTGGTCCATGTCGCCAGAACGTGCGGAAATGAATATGATTGGGCATGTGGTGTGTGTGCGTAATTGACGGCACCAATAATAACCGTCGTATGAAGGTAAATTTATATCGAGAAGGATTAAATGCGGATCAAATGCGAGGCATTCCTCCGTTACGCGATCAAAGTCGGCGATGATAGCTACGTCATATTGATACTTACGCAGTGTTTCCGCGAGTAACTGAGCAATTTTACGATCGTCTTCAACAATGAATATACGATGTTTCTCCATGTGTTCAATCTCCTTTCAGCAGTATTCCTATTATAACCTAGATTAGCACTGAATGCCTGCTTCGCTTTCACCTATAATATGGATTTAATGTTTGTAATATAAATAAAGGTATAGAAAAGTTAGTTTATAAAAAAGTTAAAAAGAAAAGTACAGAAGGGATTTCACCTTCTGTACCTGCCTAAAAGCAATTGAAAAATCCATTATTCAGATCCTCACTTTTAATTGAACCGTTGATTTCCGTTGCGTGCGGACGCTTTCCTGCGGGCATCCACCGGGGTCTCCTCGTCGCTGCCCTCCACTTCAATCAACTACTTTCACTAAAGATGGAAAGAAATATTGATTGTTACACCATCCAATGATTGATCGTAGAAACCTCAATAATCTTTCAAGATAAACCAACTTCTAAGTGGAGTTCAAAGAACGCTATCTCTCACACTGACATTCACTAATCAATAAATCAGCTGCAAAAACTCTTCTCTTGTTATTCCGCCAAGGTATGTAGAAATGTCTAGATTAGAAACTGCTTCGTTGATTGCTTCGCGGTTGTATTGAACGCCTTTTAACTTCTCTGTAATAACGCCGACTTCCCCGACACCGAAAAAGTCCCCGAATATAACGACGTCTTCAATGATCCCTTTATTCACTTGAAGTCTTACATCGATGCTACCGACAGGGAAACGGTGTGAGTGTTGCATGTTGAATTTAGGTGATTTACCGAAGTTCCAATCCCAATTTGCATACCGTTCTCTTGATAACTCATGAATGTTTTCCCAGTCTTCTTCTGTCAATTCACGGTATTTAATATTTTCTTCACCACCGAAAATTGAATTCAAGATTTCTTGACGGAACTGTTCAATCGGCATCGGTTCTTCTAGAAATTCAGAAATGTTAGCGACGCGACTTCGTATTGATTTGATGCCTTTCGATTCGATCTTATCTTTTCGCACTTTTAAGGCAGACACTACTGTATCAATTTCCGTGTCAAACATTAAAGTACCGTGGCTGAACATCCGGCCTTGTGTTGCAAACTGTGCGTTTCCAGAAATTTTACGTCCTTCTACGAGGAGATCGTTGCGGCCTATCAATTCTGCTTTAACACCCATCTTTGCCAACGCTTCAACGACTGGCTCGGTGAATTTTTTAAAGTTGCGGAATGATTCTCCATCATCTTTCGTGATAAAACTATAATTCAAGTTGCCTAAATCATGGTAGACAGCGCCACCACCGGAAAGACGTCGAACAATTTTAATGCCATTTTCTTCAACAAAGTCTGTATCAATTTCTTCTACCGTGTTTTGATTTTTCCCTATGATGATGGAGGGCTCGTTGATGTAGAACAGAAGAAATGAATCTTCATTTATGTCCATCGTTCGAAGCACGTACTCCTCTATCGCGAGATTAATTTGCGGATCTGTAATTCCTTTATTGTCTATGAAATGCATAGCAATCGCTCCTCCTCTATTGACTCAATTATATTTTATCTGAAAACTAAAGAAATGTATTGACATTTGATTCGCTGTTATAATACACTACTATTAATAGTTACAGTGCTAGTACAGAAAGGAGTTGATGACCATGTTAGTAAACGTTATCGAATTTTTTAAAAGTCTACCTGCGAAAGTTTGTGTTAGCTGCAAAGAAGAATTTGCGGAACAACACGATTGCTACACGAACAAATGCAACAAATGCAACGTATTATAAAGGACATAGACCACTACCCTTTAACCATTACTAGCAAAGGAGATGAACTAGATGATTGAAAACATTATAGAGTTCTTTAAAAACTTGCCTCCAAAAAAATGTACGAATTGCGGTGAAGAAATTGTTGAACAACATGAATGCTACGGAAATACATGCGATTCGTGTAACGCTTTATAGTTATATAGATAAAAATAATTAGCAGCTATGGAACTAGTAACATTCCGATAGCTGCTTTTTTTTATTCATTATATAATATATCAGGTCGATTGGTAAAAATTCCTTTTGCTCCGATTTTTTGCATCTTCTTTGCAACGTCTACATCTTGCACATCGGTTGCATAGACGAGCAAACCTTTATCATTCATCTCTTGTATGAAATCCTGATTAAGCAACTTATGGCCGATACCTATAGCCGAGCTATATGTTAATAGATTATCTAATTCTTTCTTTGAGAGTTCCGCAGTTTCGCCTTCTTCGAATGTTATTAATTTCAACAACAGAATATCTTCATTCAATTCATGCACCTGCTTCAACATTTTTTCATAGAACGAGTGAACAACCACTTTGGGTTTCTTGTCTTGATCCGCAGTGCTTATGATTTCATATTCTTTCAACAAATCGACGAGCTTTTCTTCTATGCCACGATTATTTTTGGACTCTTTTAATTCAATCATGAAATTCATTTGGTCCCCAAATTGATCAAAAACCTCTCGCAATGTGGGTACTTTATAAGCTTCTGCTACGGGATTTCTTTCTCTTTCCTTATGTCCGGTGTTCACAGAGAGCTCCTTTAGTTGGGCAAGTGTATAAGTCCCGATATCACCGCTTCCCTCTGTCGTCTTTGCCACATCCTCATCATGCATAACGACTATTTCGCCGTCTTTTGTTAAATGTATGTCCAGTTCTATGTAATTGGCATTCATTTCTTCCGCGAGTTGGAAAGATGCAGGCGTATTTTCTGGCGCATAAGCTGATGCTCCTCGGTGCGCAATAATTTGAAAATCTTCATCTGGTGTTCTCTCTGTATCGGTCTTTTCTTGGCTGCACCCTGCCAAACAGAAGATGACGCTAGCAATCCCAATGATTATTCTTTTCAATGAAATCGCCTCCTACCTTCTGTATTCCCCTTCTGTACCAATAGAAACTAATCGAGTAGGAGACTAACCATTAATGGACTTTCACCCACTAGCGATTACCCATGCCGGGCACACAAAAAAAACCACCTATAGCCTACCGGAAGGGTAAGCAATAGATGGATTTAGTTATGATTAAAACAGCTTTTCGATTATTTCTTGTACAGCAGCTTTTCCTTGATCGACACAATCGGGTAATCCAACACCGTCATAAGAAGCGCCAACTAATTTCACGAGAGGAAATTCGCTCTGAATCTCCGCACGCGCAGCTTCAATTCGTTTTTGATGACCTACCCTATATTGCGGACGATCATTTTTCCAACGAGTAATCACTGTGAAATCGGGTTTTCCTTTAATATCGATAATCCTTTTCAAGTCTGCCAGCACAATTTTCTCAATTTCAGCATCCGGCAAGTCAACAATCGTCTCGTCACCTATTCGGCCTACGAATGCACGAATCAGCACTTTTCCTTTTGGCGTCGACGTCGGCCATTTTCGGTGCGTCCATGTACATGCCGTAATGGAGAAATCCTCGGTTCTTGAAACAAGAAACCCAGTACCTTCCTCATCTTGCACAACAGCCTCGTCTGGAAATGCCATCGCCACTGTCGCAGTCGATGTAGTCGGAATTGCACCCAAGTCCTGCAACAAACCATGCGGTGCAAATAAATCACTTGCCGCTTTATGTCCCGTGGTCAAGACGACTGCATCCGTCTCTATGATTTGCCCATCGTTCAGTAGAAGAACGTTTTTATCGTCCACTCGTTTAATCGAATCAACGCGAACACCCTTTAAAACTGAATTCGGAGTAAGTTTCTCCTCGACAGCTTCAACTAATGTTTCAAGACCATTTTTGAATGTGTGAAAGACCCCTTCCCTCTTTGCAAGTTGTCCATCTTTCACAGGTACTGGTTTGGGTCTAGACTTTTTCATCCCAAGAATCAAACTTCTATGCTTTTTTTCAACTTCATAGAATTGAGGATAAGTCGATTTCAAACTCATTTGGTCGATATCACCTGAGTAAACACCTGACAAAAGCGGTTCAATCAAGTTCTCGACAACTTCACCGCCCAACCTTCTACGGAAGAAACTGCCAAGCGATTGATCATCGGTACTGGAGGATCGGGGCATGAAGAAATCACCCGCAGCACGAAGTTTTCCAGTTAGTGAAAATAACTCTGTTTTTAAAAATGGACCCATTTGCGTAGGGATCCCCATCACGGATCCTGCTGGAATCGGATGGAGTTTACCATTGACGAAAATATAAGCTTGGCCTGTTGCATTTTTCACAAGTTCATCTTCAATACCTAGATCTTTTGCTAAAATTCCGATGCTTTTCTTGCGTATTAGGAACGAATCAGGACCGCGCTCAATAATAAAACCGTCACGTCGAATTGTTTGGATTTTTCCTCCAAGACGATTCGACGCTTCAATGAGGAGTACATCGAGTGCAAGCCCTTTTTCTCGCGCCTCTTTCTGCATATAAAAAGCCGCGGCAAGTCCTGTAATCCCTCCACCGACAATGACGACTTTTTTACGTTGTTCGTTCATGTCCTTCATCACGTTCTTTCACTATTATTTCTGTTCTTCAAGTTTACCGAATACAGCATCCACCATTGCATCTACAAAGAGCGGATCAATGTTGGGCATTGCCGGGCGGTAATAAGATGCGCCGACTTCATCACAAACAACCTTGCACTCATAATCATTGTCATAAAGAACTTCTAGATGATCAGATACGAATCCGACCGGCGTGTAAACAAACGTTGTATACCCTTTATCATTATGCAAATCACGCGTCATATCTTGAACGTCTGGACCTAACCAAGGCTCTGGTGTCTGTCCTTCACTTTGCCAACCGACTTCGTAATTTTCGATGCCAGCTGCTTCAGCAATTAAGTCTGCTGTTTCTTGCAATTGTTCTGGGTATGGGTCTCCGTTTGCAACAATTTTTTCAGGTAATGAGTGAGCTGAAACGATAAGACATGCATTCGCGCGTTCTTCATCGCTCATACTTTCATAAGTACCTCGGATTTTATCCGCCCAGTATTCAATGAATTTCGGCTGATTGTACCAGCTTTCAACAGAAGTGATTTGAATGCCGTATTTCTCGGCTTCTTCTTTGGCACGTCCATTGTACGACTTAACGGAAAATGTTGAAAAATGCGGAGCAAGAACGATTGAAGCTGCTTCTGTAATGCCGTCATTATGCATTTGCTCGACTGCTTCTTCGATGAAAGGCGTGATATGTTTTAAGCCGATATATACTTTGAACTCTATTGTGTCTTGTACTGCATTCAAACGATTGCATAACGCGTTTGCTTGGTCTTCGGTAATTCGCGCAAGCGGGGATATTCCGCCGATTGCCGCATAGCGGTTTTGAAGATCCTCCAACTGTTCTGGAGCTGGCGGACGACCACGTCGGATATGCGTGTAATACGGTTCAATATCAGCTTCCTTATATGGAGTTCCGTATGCCATTACCAATAATCCCATTTTCTTTTTCGTCATATTTATCACCTCATTAATAATTAGTTATTTTTGTTTACGTAATTCAGCACTGTACGTGTGCACTAATTCAGTTAACTTTTTCAATGTTGCAGGTTTTACATCTGGGAATACACCATGTCCAAGGTTAAAGATATGACTACCATGCTCTACCCCTTGTTCAATGATTACTTTTACACGTTCTTCAATAACTTTCCAATCCGCGATGAGTATTGTCGGATCTAAGTTTCCTTGAAGTGTTTTTGTAAGACCGCGCTCGCCCGCTTCTTTAATCGGTAAACGCCAGTCAAGGCCAACAACATCTACTGGAAGGTCATGCCATTCATTTGCAAGATGGCTCGCACCTACACCAAATGTAATCAGTGGAACATTTAGTTTACGGAGTTCTGTGAAAATACGTTCCATAACAGGTTTGATAAAGATTCTATAGTCGGAAACACTTAATGCGCCGACCCAAGAATCGAAGACTTGTATTGCTTTCGCCCCAGCGTTAACTTGTGCCGTCACATACGTGATTGTCATATCAGCAAGCTTATCCATGAGCGTAAACCATGCTTCAGGTTCTGACACCATGAATGACTTCGTTAAGTTGTATGTTCTTGATGGACCACCTTCAATCATATAGCTCGCAAGTGTAAACGGTGCGCCAGCAAAACCAATCAATGGAACGTTCAATTGTTCTTGCGTCAAAATTTTTATTGTTTCTAACACATAAGGTACATCATCTTCTGGTGAAATTTCACCAAGGTTATGAACATCTTGTACGGAGCGAATCGGGTTACTGATAACCGGACCTACGCCCGCTTTAATCTTCACATCTATACCGATTGACGGTAATGGTGTTACAATATCTTTATATAAAATAGCCGCGTCAACATTATATTGGTCAACCGGCAACTTTGTTACGTATGCACAAAGTTCAGGTTGGCGTACAATATCTTCCAACGAACCATGTTCTTCTTTAATTTTTAAATACTCGGGCTGAGATCGTCCTGCCTGTCTCATATACCAAGCTGGTGTATGGTCAATTTTTTCTCCGCGTGCTGCACGCAAAAGTGTGTCGTTAAATTTAGTCATAAATTTTATTCCCACTTTCAATTATATTATCGTTCATATAGTATAGCTCCTTTTAAATAGTAGAGCTTTCCGGACATTTTGTATAGTTGAACGGCCCATTGTCATACAATTGTCTTTATTTCTTGCCACATAATCGTCAATCTTTGTTTTAATCTCGCATATAAGGGAAAATATGAAGTAATAAGGGGAGGTTTTATGATGAACATTTTTTTAACATCAGGAACAATGAGTTTTATGGAATCCGTTAGAAAACGTTATGCGAATGAACAGATGATCGTCATGCATGGTGGTGGGAATTCTGTACTCCTTCATGAAACTGAAGGAAAAACTGTTTTTCAAACGCCGCGGCGATATGAAGCAATCAGCTCTTCCGGCACACTTACAGAAGATGGATTTTTTGCTTTCAATAATATTCCTATCACAGATGAAGGCCGGCCGATTTTCGAACATCGCTTCCAAAGTCAAATCCAAGATATCACCGGGGAACCGGGTTTTGTTGCCTTTCGCCTACTTCGTCCATTAAATTCGGAAACGTATATCATCTTGACGCAGTGGACGAGTAAAGTGTTTCTAAACCTTTGGCTCGATTCCCCCGCTTACAAAAAGATGCACGCATCAATTGAACATGAAACCGGATTGGATAAGATGCAACATATTTTCTTAAGCGCTCCGTATGTTACAACTTATAAAACGAAAGCGGAGAAAGAAAACAACGAAGAATAATATGAAGTATAGGGGGAGTGAATTCTTCCTATACTTTATTTTTATTTTCATTGAAGCGACTCACTATCATTGGTACAATTAGATTTCAAACTATTTTGTACATGAGGGGGAATATTCATGAAAGAGAAGTTATTTGAAAAGTTAACAAACTCATATGAAGATATGGTTGTTATGCGTCGTTATTTACATATGAATCCTGAGTTATCGTTCAAAGAGGAAAAAACCGCTAAATATATTGTTGACTTTTACGCAGATCTCGGCGTTGATGTTCGTTCCGGTGTAGGCGGTAACGGTGTCGTTGCGCGTATTAAAGGCGGAAGACCCGGGAAAACAGTGGCGCTTCGAGCTGACTTTGATGCACTTCCGATTCAAGACGAAAAAGATGTTCCCTATAAATCTACTGTTCCTGGTGTCATGCATGCTTGCGGCCACGATGGTCATACTGCAACACTGCTCCAACTCGCGAAAGCAATTCATGAGATGCAAGAAGAACTAGCAGGTGAATATGTATTTATTCACCAACACGCCGAGGAATATGCCCCAGGCGGCGCGAAACCAATGATAGAAGATGGTTGTCTTAATGGTGTTGATGTAATCTTTGGAACGCATCTTTGGTCACTTACTGACGCAGGAACGATTGAATATCGAACCGGACCTACTATGGCCGCTGCCGACAAATTCGACATTACGGTTCAAGGCGCCGGCGGACACGGTGCCGCGCCACATCAAACAAAAGATGCAATCGCAATAGGTGCGCAACTCGTTACAAACTTGCAACAAATCGTTTCGCGTCGCGTAAATCCAACCGAGTCAGCAGTGCTATCTGTCGGTTCTTTTGTTGCTGAAAATGCGTTCAACGTAATTGCCGATTCCGCAAAAATCGGTGGCACAGTTCGAACTTTCAATCCGAAAATACGTGATTTAATGGAACGCGAAATGAAACGTGTCGTTGATGGAACTGCGCTAGCGAATGATTGTGAAATAGAATTCACCTATGAACGGGGCTATCCCGCCGTTGTCAATCATGATGATGAAACCGAATTTTTGAAATCCATAGCGGAAAAAATTCAAGGCATTGAAAATGTTGTTGAAACTGAGCCGCATATGGGCGGCGAAGACTTCGCTTACTATCTTGAAAAAGTACCTGGCACATTTTTCTTTACCGGCGCAAGGCCGGAAAATCCATATCCGCATCATCATCCAAAATTCGATTTCGATGAAAATGCGATGTTGATTGCGGCGAAAATTTTAGGTGCGGCGGCATTGGATTACCAAGAATAAGGTGTTTTTGAAACACCTTTACTTTCAATAGTTTGTGGGATTTATTCCCTTAAATCAGTTACTTTCAACCATAATACAAAAGAACTAATAGCCCACCCCGCAATGGCGGTGTGGGCTTTTTTTCTATATCTCTATCCTCCGGACATAAACGCCTCATATATCTAGATTTAGTTTACTGCCAATAGGCTAAAGGATTCATCTTTTATTAATTTTTAGAATTGCGCGTAAAATATGTTGATATATTAATTTTTTTTATATATTATAGGCATATACCAATCGGAAAGGAAGTTGTTTAATTTGCACGTGAATAGTCGTAGTTCGCCGTATATTGTTTCTTTAAAAACACTCGTACTAGAACCGGTGATGACCGATTCTGGCAAGATGTTTCGAATCATCGAAATGGATAAAGAACTTACTTATTCACTAACACCGCTACATAGTATTAGAAATTCATGTCGACATTATGGCCACTCGTTAGAAAACGCAATGGAAAGCTCTAAAAAGTTTTTGAAAAAACTGCACAAACCGCCTATTGTTGTCGCTTTCGATTATGGCAATCCAATCACATTCTTTCCGACCTTATCGCCAAGCGCTCCCGATAACGTTTGGATCGCTTTAAATGCAGTTCTTAATATCCAACCCTTGAAAAACGCATGCATCATCCATTTGATCAACGGCAAAAAAATCAAGGTTAATGTCTCTGCTACGACGATATATCGTCAAGTTGCTTTAGGTAATCTCTTGGAAAAAGAGCGCATCAGAAAATACAAGGAACTCTCCAGGTCTTAATCTTAATTTATTTTTCTATTAAGTAGCTGTCATGGCTAGATAAATTGTAATAAGCTCTTCGGTCCGATTGCGCAAGCGAACATTCAGATAGCGGCGGCGCTCTTCATAGCCGCCGTGTAAAAAAAGATACTCAGTGAAAGTACCATCTGTTTTACCGCGAATGACTTTCATATTGTTTCGCCGCAAATAAATCGATGTTTGTTTCAGTTCCGCTCGCACAACTTTTAGCGCTTCTTCAACCAGGTTGACATATGGTCTTTTAAGTTTAAATGAACCCTTTTCAAATTCTTGCCGATCTCGTTCCAAAACGATAAGAACCATCGGCAAGTAAATCATATTTTCGAAGTACTGCAAAGACTCCACTGGAATTAGAGCCATACCTTTTCCCTCCGTTATAGAACATTTGTTCTAGTATATGCTTTTCACACGGAAATATCAACTTGTAAAAGATGGTTGAACAAAAAAAACTTCCTGCTGCAATGAGCAAGAAGTTTTTCCACACGTTTTATTTAGTTTTTTCATCGCCAATATAATGAATGGCTGATACTTTCCAGTTACCGTCATCTTTTGTAAATACCGTCACTTGCCGACCTAATTGATCAATTTCCAAACCAGACGAGATTTGCTTGACTTTTGTCTTTAGCGTTGCAAATACTTGAGCCTCGTCTTCAGAGTACTTAACGATAGTTGTATTAGACACCTCGCGCTTCAAATCATACGCTTTAAATTGTTCTCCCATATAAGAACGTTCTTCCTCTAAATCAAACACTTTCGAGTGCTTTGAAAGAGTATCCATATACTTATCGATATCTTTTTCGTTAAAGGCATCGATATATATCTTAAATGCTTCTAAAATTCGCTCTTTCTCAGCAGCCGGTACACCTGCGGCTTCCTCAATTTTCCCACCAGACATATTGAATCCGACCTGCTTATCGTCCACTCCGTGATCAATCGCGCCGTTATTCGTAATTGCTTCACCATCATCTACTGAACCGGTTTGCGTTGAACTTTCTTTATCTGCACTACATGCACCGAGCACAAACAAAATCCCTACTATTATTGCCATGTAAAACTTTTTCATTACTTTTCCTCCTGCGTACAGAAAAGGGCCATTCCAAAATCGGATGGCCCTCTTCTATTATAATTCGTTACTTCACTTCTACCCAACCATTTTTAATAGCCGAAACTACCGCTTGGGTTCTATCATTGACAGCCATTTTTTGCAAGATGCTTGATACGTGGTTTTTCACTGTTTTTTCGGAAATAAACAACGTCTCACCAATTGTACGGTTACTTTGTCCATCAGTTAACAATTGTAGCACTTCGCATTCGCGTTTTGTCAACAAATGATATGGACGTCGAATGTCGTTTTGTTGGAAGGCGCCTTTATGTTCACGTTCGCTTAGTCTACGGAACTCTGTCACAAGATTATGTGTTACTTTAGGATGTAAATAAGAGCCGCCTGATGAAACAACTTTAATCGCGTCAACAATTGCATCTGCATCCATTTCCTTCAACATATAGCCAAGCGCACCTGTTTTAAGGGCATGCGTAACATATGACCCGTCATCATGAATGGATAAGATAATAACTTTCGCTTCTGGGTAGTCCTTAAGAAGTGCTTCCGTTGCTTCCACACCGCTAACTCGAGGCATATTGATATCCATTAGCATAACATCTGGTTTATGTTTTTCATAAAGATCAACCACTTCACTTCCATCATTACCTTCAGCAACTACTTCGAAAGAATCCTCAAAATCCAGAATTCGTTTTACTCCCTCACGAAAAAGTTGGTGATCATCCACAATTACAATTTTTATCGTCGTCATTAACATTTCCTCCCAATAATTCTAATTCTTAGGTTATAGTGTCGATTACAGCGCTGTTAAGTGGCACTCCGAATGTTACTTTCGTCCATTTCCCCGGAGTGGAACTAATTTTCATTTCACCCTTAAGTAATTCGACACGTTCTCTCATACCAATTAACCCAAATGATTTATCTCGTACTTCTTGTAATTCAAAGCCTTTACCATTGTCTTTAACTTCTATGTTTAGTATATCCCGAAGCCATTCAATTTTCACCCAAACATCCTTGGAATGCCCATGTTTTATTGCATTGGTCACTGATTCCTGCACCAATCTGAATACGGATATCTCTATATTCGTTGGAAGACGAAGTGGTTTCCCAATACTAATGAAATGAATTTTGGTCGCCCTCTCAAAGTTTTCAGTGCTTGATAGGTACTTTTCCAACGTTGGAACTAAGCCTAAATCATCAAGCGCCATCGGACGTAAGTTGTATATAATTCGCCTTACTTCGGAAAGTGCATCCCGTACCGTCTCTTTTAATTCGTTAAGTTCTTGAAATGCTAAATCTGCACCTTTCTCAGCATATACCTTTTCAATTAGACCAGATCTTAGCAAGACATTGGCTAACATCTGTGCTGGCCCGTCATGAATATCTCTAGATAGCCTTTTCCGTTCTTCCTCTTGCGCTTCAATTATACTTATCGCGAAATTCTGTTTGAGGCTTGCATCTTGAAGTGCTTCGCCGACATTTTGTAAATCAGACATCAAATAATTCACAACTGATGAAACTCGATTCACGAGCTGATCGGCTCTTTGCATTGTTTCCAGAAGGTCATTCATACGCTTTTCAAGTTCGAAACGCCTTTGTTGCAATTGTTTTTCTTCCATCTCATTGACCGATAGTTCAATAAGTAAATTATTGGCAGTTTCATAGGCTTCGCGTATTTCCGACTCTGAATAACTCGCGAAGTTTTTTGAAACCTCTGCGAGCCGCTTTCGTGAAATTCGACTTTTTTCTTCTAACTGGCTATTCTCTGTTAGCAAACGAGCAACCGCATTTTCCACCATTTCAAGCTCTGCTTTCATGTCATCAAAGCTTTTACGACTCCGTTCACTTATAATGAATATATCGTTCTTGGATTGATCCATCGCACGTAGCATATTTGAAAAGATGGTGTCTAAAGCTTTAATATCTACTCTTTGGTCTGCCAATATAGATTACCCCCCCAATTAGAAAATAAACAAATGCGCTTTATGTAGAGTGCCAAAAGAGCTATCAATTCCTTACGCACTTCATTTATTATATCATTATACAACGAAATGAATATTAAGTTTGTATTACAAGTTAGGAGGTTTTAATAATGCGTGCAAATTATCGCACTGTAAAAGGGTATGGCGAAAGCGAATACGTTATCCAAAGGTCACGATTCATTACTTTCGTTATGCGCGTTGAAACTGAAGAAGAGGCACTCGACTTCATTAATAATATAAAGAAAATGCATCACACCGCAACTCATAACTGTTCGGCATATATGATAGGTGAACATGATGATATACAAAAAGCGAACGATGATGGCGAACCCTCTGGGACTGCTGGCGTTCCAATTCTCGAAGTGTTAAAAAAGCAAAAGTTAAAAGATACTGCAATTGTGGTGACTCGCTATTACGGCGGCATAAAACTTGGGGGCGGCGGTCTCATCCGCGCCTATGGCCGGGCAGCTTCTGATGGGATAGCTGCAGCTGGCATTGTGGCATGTAGACTTCACTATTTGATGAAGGTTACTGTTGAGTATAATTGGCTAGGTAAAGTAGAAAACGAAGTTAGACAATCAACTTACATCCTTGAAGATATAAGTTATACGGAAGATGTGGATATATTTATATATGTTCCGATTGAAGATGAAGATGACTTTACATTATGGATGAACGAAATTACGAATGGTCAAGCGAAGATTTCATCAATGACTACTAAGTTCCTAGAATTTAATATCTAAATTAAATTGTATATAAGACAAAAAAAGAGTATAATAATGTGAAATGCAAATTTATAGATATGAAACTTTCTTCAAAGAAAAACGTCACATTGTTAGGGTTAAATTAATTGTCTGCTATATTTATTTAATAATAGACACCATCATATAATAAGTTCGGAGGAAATATGTATGAATAGAAGTAAGTATATACAGGAGAAAAAGCAAAGCAGCCGAAAAAAACTTGCGATTAAAATAGCGCTTTTCGTTACATTATCAACAGTGTTAGTTGTTGGCGTATACGCGGTCGCACTGAAAAAGAAGGCTGTAGATGCAGCTGACCGAGCCTATGAGGCGTTGGATGATCGAATTAAGTCCGATTTGCGCGATGAAGTTGTTGAGCCATTGAAAGATAATGTGTCTATCCTTTTTATCGGTGTCGATGAAAGTGAAAAGCGAAACCAAGGCGATAGTAATAGCCGCTCCGACGCTCTCCTCGTCGCCACGCTTAACAACAAAGAAAAGTCTGTGAAGCTCGTCAGTATCCCACGTGATTCCTACGTATATGTTCCCGACAGAGGTCGCAATGATAAAATAACGCATGCGCACGCTTTTGGCGGAGTTCCAGGGACAATCGAAACGGTTGAGGGAATGCTCGATATTCCCATTGATTATTATGTAAAGATGAATTTCAACGCATTTATTGAAGTCGTTGACGCGCTTGGCGGAATTGAAGCTGAAGTTCCTTATAAACTAACGGAATTAGATGAAAATGATAAACGGACAGTTCATCTGGAACCAGGCTTACAGGAATTGAACGGAAAACAAGCACTTGCACTTGCAAGAACGCGTAAACTAGACAGTGACATTGAACGTGGTAAGCGACAACAAATGATTCTAAAATCTATCATGAGTCAAGCTACTTCAGTAAAATCTATCACAAAGTATGGCGATTTAATTGACGCAGTTGGCGATAACATGAAAACAAACATGACGTTCAATGAAATGAAATCATTTTTCGAGTATGCAAAAGGCGGCATGCCAGACGTTGAAACCATCAACATTAGTGGATTGGATGATATGTCGACAGGTATTTATTATTGGTTGCCTGATGAAGAAGGTCTTGAACAACTAAAAATAGATCTTCAAAACCATTTGGAAGTTTCTCCAAGTTCTTCACTAGTAAATGATAACTCAGGATTTAACAGTACTACTGACATGAACGAATCCGCGGACGATGCAAATTTTTCGAGATAATGATATTGAATGAATGAAGCCCGATAAATACTTTCGGGCTTTTTTTGTTGTTTAAAGTTGATTTGCGGTTTGTGGGGAGGGGATTTGGCCGTTTCGTTGGCGGCTTTGGTCGTTTGAGCAGTGGTTTGGTCGGTTCGCCAGCGGCTTTGGTCGTTTGAGTGGTGGTTTGGTCGGTTCGCCAGCAGCTTTGGTCGTTTGAGCTGTCGTTTTGGTCGTTTCCCCCATTTTTCCAATAAAAAAACGATTAGATCTAATCTCCATTTAGAAGATTGTCTAATCGTTTATAGATCCTGTCATCATTTCCCTATCATCCGAACCAGATTCAAGATTGGTCTGTAGTTGGAGCCGGCCAGTCCGATGATTTCAACAAACAGTTCAATCGCGACGAGCATGATAAAGATAAGCAATAGCGCGCCCCATTGGGTTGCTTGGGAAAACAAGATCGCCCCGCCGCCAAACATCGCAGCGAACGCATAAATGATTAATACTGATTGTCTATGTGAAAATCCAGCATTTAACAGACTGTGATGCAAATGGGATTTATCAGGTTTCGAGATTGGTTGTTTCATCCGAACGCGGCGAACAATCGTGAAAAATGTATCAGAAATTGGTACTCCGAGTATAATAACAGGGATAACCAACGAAATGAAAGTCACGTTTTTAAAGCCTAGCAAAGCAAGAACCGATATCATAAAGCCGAGAAACAATGCCCCGGTATCCCCCATGAATATCTTGGCTGGATAAAAGTTGTAAAATAAGAAGCCTAGTGAACTTGCTGCTAAAATTGCAGTGGTTGCTACAACGAACATGTCCCCCATAAGCATCGCCATAACTGAAAGCGATATAAGCGCGATTGTTGAGACGCCTGCTGCTAAACCATCCAAACCATCAAGTAAATTTATAGCATTCGTAATACCGACAATCCAAAGTATTGTTACGGGGATACTTAAAAACCCAAATTCAATTATTCCACCAAAAGGTAAATTAATAAACTCAATTTGTAAACCGCCCCATGTCACTACAACGATAGCGGCTGCTAATTGACCGACAATTTTCGCCTTTGCCGTAATCTCGAGCATATCATCGAGAAACCCGGTAATCACAATTATAAGGGCTCCAATGAGAATTCCAGTGGCGTGTTCATCTGCTGGTGTTAGTAATAGATAACCAACTAGAAAACCACCTATTATGGCAAGGCCTCCGATACGAGGCATAATAGACACATGTACCTTCCGATAATTCGGGCGATCAACCGCTCCGATACGGAATGCTAATTTTCTCACAAGCGGAGTCAGTAATATGGATGCTACAAACGCTACAGCGATTGCAAGAAATAACATGTCCTTCCTCCTAAAAAAACCTAGTCTTAAAATCTTTACTATTATAACACAAATAAAGAGATATTGCACTTCGACTCTACTGTTCTCGAAAAAGTGTATGAGCTTCTGTTTAAATGTTTCAGTTAATCCAACAGTTTGAATTTTGGCGATTCGGGTATATCAAAGTAAATGTCATACAAAATAGGGAGGGAGTATACTCATGCAACAGAAAGATCATTTATCGGACGACGTGATAAAAATTTTTCATAATGCAAAAGGGTCTGTGAAAAACGATGTTGAAAAATGGATAGAAAATAATAACTTCTATATGGCCAATCACGAAAAACCTACGGATATGGGTTGGAATTCAAATTCACAGCGAGATCATGCTGCAGGCGAATACGAACCATTAGAAGAAAGAAATACACCCACTTTCAGCACGCAAAAAGAGCAAGATGATTCTAGAAAACACCGTTCAGAACCCGTGCCTGATAAGGATATAGATGTTCAAATCGACGAAGAAAATCGTGTTTTATTGGAAAATGAAGAACGTATGGAAGACATCGAGGATTTGCGGTCTGAATATAGAGGACATATCGGTGACCAACGTTAATAAATAGATAATGAAGAAAAAATGCCACGCCTCAAAAACGACGGTGTGGCATTTTTCTATTCGTTTATTTTATAGTTCTAGTTCAAGATCAGTAATGATTGTAACGTCATCGTGGTGAAGAAGTTTAGTGATTGGCCATTCAGTAGTCACATTACCTTCTAGTACCTTTTCAAGTGCTGCACGTTTTCTTTCACCAAATGCAAGCAGCACAATTTTCTTCGCTCGCAAGATTGAACCGATTCCTAAGGATAAAGCAGTATCAGGAATTTTTTCGTCGTTCGCAAATAGTTGGCTATTCACATTCAATGTAGAATCAGCCAATTTTGCGACATGCGTCACTGAATCAAACGAAGTTCCTGGTTCATTAAAAGCGATATGGCCATTTTCCCCAACACCAAGCAATTGTAAATCGAGGCCATGTTCTTCAAGTAAACCTTCGTACCTTTTACACTCTTCCTCTAAATCTTCAGCTAAACCATTTAACAAAAACGTTTCTTTGAATGGCTTATTATCGAAAAGATGTTCATGCATGAAATAAGCATAACTATTCGGGCTATCCGCAGAAATCCCCACATACTCATCTAAATTAAACGTAATCACGTTTGAAAAATCAAGATCTGAATTTACCCATTTTTCATAGACCGGAATCATTGTGTTTCCAGTCGCAAGACCGATTGAATGTAGACGATTGTTTTCAAGCTCTTCTTTAATTACTTGAAAAGTAGTTTCTGAGCCCAGTTCCGCATTATCAACTTTAATAAATTTCATATTTTCCACTTTGTTCATCCGACCTTCACTAATTTTTTTTTTGTATTAATTGTATTTTTTTTTTAGGCATCATGTCAACTAAAAAATGGCATACCAAACTAATCCGCATATGGCAACTTTATGAATGAATCGTGAACAAAGTGTGAAGGATTCCGGGTTATCTTTAAACCTAGGGTAATCCCTAATTCCGATTTAACATCTACCGCCTATTATAGAGGTAAGCGGTACTAAACACTGCATGACGAAAGGAAGTGACGATATGAAAGACAAAAATTCAAAACAGCAACACACAAAAAACAACGACTCTACGATTCATTTTAAAGGCACATTTATTGCAGTCATGTTGCTTGGTTTGTTTATGGTGGCATCTTGGTTTGGAATCTACGCACTCTTTTTATCTAGATAATGAATGATTGGGGGATATACAATGAATTTGCATAAATATGAAAAAATATGGTTGATTTTCGGAATTGGTTCACTTGCCCTATTTTTAGTCATTATTGGTTTCGCAGCCTTTTGGAAAGGAACGCATCCACAAAGTCATATCGAAACGATTGATCCGCAAAATGTTGAAGCGCATGAAGCTTTTAAGCCGGAAAATCTTGGATTGAATGAAGAAGCGGAGGGGAAATACACAGTGAACATCGTTGCTTCCGCATTCAATTATGATTTGGGAAAAGATGAAAATGGGGACCGCGTTGACACACTTCGCATACCAAAAGGTTCTACTGTTCTTTTTCAAGTGACGACAACGGATGTCGTGCACGGCTTCCAAATTGCCGGAACGAACGTCAATATGATGGTTGAACCTGGACATATTAGTCGTTACGAAACAGTGATGAAAAACAATGGTGAATTTACAATTGTATGTAATGAATATTGTGGTATCGGTCACCACTTAATGTTTGGGAAAGTGGAGGTGTATGAATAACCATGAAACTACTAACTTTTTCTAAAAAAGAATCTACATTGTACATGGCGTTTATGTACGTAACTTTCACTTCTCTTTTAGTCGGCGGATTAATGGGACTGTTACAGACTTTCGTTCGATCAGGTAAATATACACTACCGTTCGGCATTGATTATTACACAATACTTACTGTTCACGGCGTTATTCTAGGTTTAGTCATGACAACATTTTTCATTATCGGTTTCCAATTTTCTCTTATGGGAAAAACAGTTGGAATGACCGATAAACAACGAAAAGCAGCATGGTGGTCATTCTGGATTATGCTTACAGGAACAATAATGGCTTCGGTCATGGTATTAACAGGGCAAGCTTCCGTACTCTATACTTTTTACGCACCGTTACGTGCGCATCCTATTTTTTATTTCGGATTGGCATTGGTCATTATCGGAAGCTGGGTTGCAGCATTCATAAACTTCCGTCAGCTATACCTATGGAAAAAAGCTAATAAAGGACAGAAATCTCCGCTTCTCGCATATATGGTAACAATCAATATGATTATGTGGGTAATTGCATCTCTCGGCGTCGCGGTTTCCGTACTTGTTCTATTCATT
The DNA here is from genome assembly GCF_017921835.1 of Sporosarcina sp. 6E9. NCBI lineage: Bacteria > Bacillati > Bacillota > Bacilli > Caryophanales > Caryophanaceae > Sporosarcina > Sporosarcina sp. 6E9. The sequence goes on from NZ_JAGEMN010000001.1 coordinate 1,770,617, forward strand.
CCATGGTCTCTTGGCTATACGGCAACCATTAATGTGTTGTTAAGTCGTACCCTATTCTGGTATTTCGGTCACCCACTCGTTTATTTCTGGTTACTGCCAGCTTATATGGCATGGTATGCGATTGTTCCTAAAATAATCGGCGGGAAAATATTCAGTGATTCGCTAGCCAGACTTTCATTCATACTGTTGCTAATGTTTTCGATTCCTGTCGGATTCCACCATCAGCTGACAGAACCAGGAATCGATCCGACATGGAAATTCATTCAAGTCGTCCTGACATTTATGGTTGTAATTCCAACCCTTATGACAGCCTTTTCGATTTTCGCTACATTTGAAGCAACGGGACGTAAGAAAGGATTTACGACGCTATTCGGTTGGTTCAGAAAACTCCCGTGGAAAGATGTTCGTTTCTTAGCGCCTTTCATCGGTATGGTTGCTTTCATTCCTGGAGGGGCTGGCGGAATTATTAACGCATCACACCAAATGAACGCATTAATCCATAATACCATTTGGGTAACGGGGCATTTCCATCTAACGGCGGCAATGACATCCGTCCTCACCTTCTTCGGGATTACGTATTGGCTTGTCCCTCATTTAACGGGACGTCGTTTGACACCAAAGTTAAACAAGTTAGGTATTATTCAGTCGCTCACTTGGACTGTCGGTATGCTGATCATGTCTACTTCAATGCATATCCAAGGGCTATTGGGGGGACCACGTCGTTCCAATTTCTCTGAATATGCAGGCGGAGCGCAAGTGGACACATGGATTAGTTATCAAATGGCACAAGCAATTGGCGGATCGATTCTTTTCATCGCCATCATCTTGATGGTCTATATCTTCATCCAATTAGCATTCTTTGCACCGCGCGGCGTCGAGGAATATCCGATTGCCGAGGAAGAAGACGATGCGGAGCCAACACCAAAACTATTAGAAAACTGGATTCTCTGGATTGCGATTACGGTTGCCTTAATCCTTTTCGCGTATACAATCCCAGTGTTCGAAATTTTAAAGCACTCACCGCCAGGTTCACCGCCATTTGATTGGCCAATTGGTAAATAACAACAAAAAAAGAGTGCACTGGATTTTAATCCGGTGCACTTTTATATTATTGATTGGAAGCAACGCGTTCAACAGCTGCTGCTACATTTTCGTGAACAGAAGGATCTAGCGGATGCGGAACGAGATCCCCGGATTTAGTGCTCTCAACGATGGCAATTGCAGCCGCAAGAAGCATCGGATACGTAATTTCTTTTGCATTCGCATTTAAAGCACCGCGGAATATTCCAGGAAAACCAAGAACATTGTTGACAAGTCGGCCATCTGCTGCAAATGCCGCGCCAGCCTTCAAAGCAACATCTGGTTTAATCTCAGCGTTTGGATTCGATAGTGCTAAAATGATTTGACCTTTTTGAACCATTTCCGGTTTGATTAAATCGGCAACCCCCGTTGTCGCAACAATAATATCACAACTTGACATTACCTCTTCTAACGACTCCGCTACGGTTCCACCATGTTCTTTAAGACGTTCGCATGCTACTTCGTTACGATCAATGCCGCGCACCTCTTTAACGCCGTATTCCATGAGCATGCGGCTAATTGCTAAACCGGCTGCCCCCAATCCGATTTGGCCTACAGTGGAATCCGAAAGCTTAACCCCTGCCGCTTTACATGCGGATATCACTGAAGCTAGCGTGACGACAGCTGTTCCATGTTGGTCATCATGCATGACTGGTATTGGAAGTTCTTCCTTTAGTCTTCTTTCAATTTCAAAACAATGTGGCGATCCAATATCTTCGAGGAGAATCCCGCCGAACCCTTGATAAATATTTTTAACAGTATTCACAACCTCATCCGGATCACTCGTGCCAAGTAATATCGGAACACCGCTAATGCCTGCAAATTGATCCAATAAGACAGCCTTACCTTCCATAACAGGCATTCCCGCAACCGGGCCAATGTCTCCGAGCCCTAAAATAGCCGTCCCATCGGTTACGATTGCAACCGTATTTGAGATTCCAGTAAAATAGTTCGCCTGTTCGGGATCTTCCTTTATTACTTCACAAACATTGGCCACGCCAGGCGTATAAACTCTTCGCAAATCACCGAGTGAACGAATTTCCATTCGACTCTTCATGTGGATTTTTCCACCTTCATGCGCTTGGAGAACGTCATCCGTTACAGCGTGCACAACAATGCCATCGCCAATGGCATTCACTGCTTCAACAATTGTATGTAAGTGGTCTTCATTTCTACAATGAATCGCAACATCGCGAATCGTTGATAATGTACCAATCTTTATCGTTTGGATATCCCCTATATCCCCTTCGAGTGTTCCAATTGCCAACGCAACCTTTGCAAAATTACCGGGTAAAGACGGGGTTTCAATAATTAAATTACGCATAAATTCGCCTGTTTCCATTTTCAGACCTCCACAATTTTGAATACTAATTTCATTTTACACCTATTTAGCACTTCAGTAAATTGAATTAGTATATAACGATGATATTTATACATATCCGAGTCTTCCATTCACGAATTAAGCCACAATCGAAGTTATATAATTCGGAATAATAATACTCCTCATTTTTTCACCACTTTTACGTTGTAATTGTTATAATAGAATGCGGCATAAAGATTCATACTATTTCAAGGAGTGTTTACATTGACCTTACGAAAAAATTTCCTCATTGGACTAATGCTATTCGCATTATTTCTTGGTGCAGGAAATATAATATTCCCCCCTTCACTCGGACAACTGGCTGGTGAAAATCTACTCATTGCGATGGCAGGTTTCCTCATTACAGCTGTCGGCCTTCCCCTCATCGCAGTCCTCGCAATTGCAAATGCGGGAGGCCATTCAGGTTTACAAACGATAGCAGGAAGAGTCCACCCAGTCTTCGGAATCGTTTTCACAATGATTATTTATATGGCAATTGGCCCCTTTTTCGGGATTCCACGAACAGCTACGGTATCGTATGAAATCGGAGTCGTTCCATTTCTTTCTGACCGGGCCGTTTTATCAGATTGGCCGCTTGCTTTATTCACGATTTTCTTTTTCCTAATGACGATTGCTTTAGCATTAAACCCGGCAAAACTTGTCGATAGAATTGGTAAAGTGCTAACGCCCGTGTTATTTATCGTCATTAGTTCATTGGCGATTAAAAGCATTCTCACGCCGATTGGAACGATTGGACAAGCGAAAGAAGCTTACGCTACACATCCCTTTTTTCGTAGTTTCGTAGAAGGTTACCTGACGATGGACGTTATTGCAGCGCTCGTTTTCGGTATCGTCATTGTTAACGCACTAAAAGTTGAAGGCGTAACAAAAAAAGGACCGATTTTAAAAGCTATGATGGTAGCTGGTCTTGTCGCCGCAGCAGGATTAACTTTCGTCTATGTTTCCTTAAGTTATATCGGAGCGACAAGTGTTGATGTGATTGGCATGCAAGAAAATGGAGGCGCAATTCTATCTTTGGCATCTACCGTTTTATACGGTTCTGCTGGAACAACAATTCTGGCCGTCACAATCATTTTTGCATGTTTAACGACATCAATCGGACTCGTGTCCGCATGTGCTCAATTTTTCAATGAGATTTTCCCAGTTTTATCATACAAGATTTATGTATTGATTTTTGCTGGATTTAGCGCAATTATCGCGAATGTCGGCTTGACTGAACTTATCGCCATTTCATTGCCGATCCTGATGATGATTTATCCGATTGCGATTGTCCTCATGCTGATGTCCTTCATCGATAAATCGTTTGGACGGAAACCGATTGTTTATATTCTTGCGCTTTCCGCAACCGCTATCGTCAGTATTTTCGATGGACTTCTGGTAGCAGAGATTGATGTGAAGCCGGTGACGAAATTACTCGCCCACCTTCCATTGTACGAGCAGAAAATCGGATGGCTTGTACCCGCGATTTCCGGTGGACTTCTCGGCGCAATTATTAGTTTCTTCCAAAAGAATAGAAATTAATGGTATAATTACAGATGAATGAATATTCATTTGGAGGGATACCTGATGACATCAAATTTTGACAATATGACGCTTGAAGAAATTTGGAATGAAATCGATGTAAGACTGAAAGAGAAACCTGAGCCTTATAAAAACATGAATGCAATTTACTCCATTGTTCTTTTAGGTGAAGATGGCGGTCAATTCGGTCTGAAATTTTCGGATGGAAATGCCGAAACGATTATTGGGACTCCCGATGAATCGGACTGCGCACTTTCAATGAGTGTAAAAGATTTCAAAAAACTACTTGGTGGAAACTTAAACTCTGTTGCTTCTTATATGATGGGGAAGCTCAAAGTGAAAGGTAATGTGGGACTTGCGTTAGAACTTGAAAATTTATTAAAAAAATATTCATTTTGAATCTATGAAACCGGCATCCTCATAAGGTAGGATGCTGGTTTTATTATATTAAACCGAACCCTTGGAGCTACAACGTTTTTAAGTTATAATATAGATGGAAGTTTCAATAATAATAGATTATTTCAACGGAGTGAACCATTTGTTCAAAGACAATCGATATTTACATTATAATGCAGACGGCTTCAGAAAAGACCTTATTGCGGGTATCACTGTGGGAATTGTTGCAATACCGCTTGGTATGGCATTCGCAATCGCATCTGGCGTAAAACCGGAGTACGGGATTTATACAACGATTATCGCAGGATTTCTAGTTGCGCTTCTTGGAGGATCACGGTTTCAAATTGCTGGACCTACTGGCGCATTTATCCCTATTTTACTTGCGATTGTTCTTCAATATGGTTATGAGGACCTGTTAATCGCTGGATTTCTAGCTGGTGTTATCCTCGTTATCATGAGTTACGCAGGCGTTAGCAGTTTAATTCATTTCGTTCCAAAGTCGGTCACAATCGGTTTTACTGCCGGAATTGCCATCATAATCTTCACTGGTCAATTGGGTAATTTTTTCGGATTAACTGGTTTGAAACAACAAGAATTTTTCCATGAAAATATGCTCGGTCTGATCAAACAGTTTCATACAGTCAATCCGTTTAGCATTCTTATCGCAGTTATCGGTCTTGCTGTAATTTTCATATTGCCGAAAGTTGCACCGCGCGTTCCGGTTCTTCTTGTCGCGCTCCTCATCCCAACACTAATTTCTTTCTTCTTTTTTCAAGGAAAGATTGAAACAATTGGCACCGCTTTCGGTGGCATTCCAAATTCTCTTCCAACGTTTCGCTTTCCCGAAATTACATTATCCAAGTTAGTCGCACTTTGGCAACCCGCCCTGGTTATTGCGGCACTTGGCTCAATTGAATCCCTTTTATCCGCTGTCGTTGCGGACGGGATGAAACCGGAAAAAACAGAAAACCACAATTCAAAACGCGAGTTATTCGGACAAGGAATCGCAAATATTATTACACCTTTATTTGGCGGAATACCTGCTACAGGTGCAATTGCACGAACCGCAACAAATATTCGTGCTGGCGCGGTAAGTCCGGTTTCCGGGTTCGTACAAAGTATGTTTGTGCTAGGGTTCCTGCTGTTGTTTGCGCCTTATGCATCACATATACCCCTCGCGGCCATGGCGCCTATTCTAATGTTTGTAGCTTGGAATATGAGTGCACGAAAAGCGTTTCTCCATATTTTGTCGATTCGCTCTGCCGATTCCATCGTCTTATTAACTACTTTTCTACTAACAATATTCGTGAACTTAACGGTTGCAGTTCAAGTTGGTATTTTGATTGCTGTGATTTCATTTCTACGTAAAATGGTAAATAAACTTCATTTAAAAGTGGCAAAGACGTCTGACGTTGAAATCGTCAAGTTTGGTAAAGAGGATCCTGCTACCTTGAAGAAATACCTGCTAGAGGGACCGTTATTTTTTGGTACTGCTAAAATATTTGAAGATGCATATCCAGTTATTCTTACGGGCGATGTAAAAACCATTATCCTCGACATGGAACAGACATCCGTGATCGATGCGACCGGAGAAGCTGCTTTATCCACTTTTATTGACGACGCCCGTACTAAAGATATTCAAGTTATTATTAAAAAGTTACCGAAAGAAAAATTGGCTTTGTTCAAAAAAGGCGGCTTATACGATAAGATTGGAGAAGAGAATTTCTTTATGTAATATAATAAAAGAAAGATTGTCCATTACAACTGGCAGTCTTTCTTTTTATTTTGATTAATAATGTTACAACAAGTACTCGTCTTGAATTCTCTATGATTTATATGTTATTAAGTTGTAATATAACTGTAACTGTCCCCTTCCTTATTTTTGATAAGATGAATCATAGATAAATAGTCGGAAAATATGAAATATATAAACAGGTAACTGAAAGGGGAAAAGGGAATAACATGAAGCGATTCTTTTTTGGTATTTTTGGGTGTCTACTTTTAACTATGGCTACTCCAGCGATTGCCGCTGCAAGCTCATCATCTACAATGATTTCTATTGCACAAGGTTACATCGGATCCCCCTATGTATACGGCGGTACGTCCGCTGCCGGATTCGATTGTTCCGGCTTTACGCAACGCGTATTTAGCGACGGCGGTAGTTCACTTCCTAGAACGACGGGCGGGCAATTTAATGTGGGTGCATCCGTATCTAAAGATAATTTACAACCAGGGGATCTCGTATTTTTCAACACGAACGGAAAAAACGTCTCGCATGTGGGCATCTACATCGGATCCACTAACTTTATTCACGCTTCGACAAGTAAAGGCGTTATGATTTCATCAATTTATGACCCTCATTATTGGGGAAGCCGGTATATCGGCGCACGACGTCCAAACGCACAACCGGTCGTAAACCCGAAAACTGAAGAAAATACTGAAGAAAAAGTCGAGAAGAAACCTGAAAATCCAAAAGCTGAAGTGAAAAAAGAAGTTAAACAAACTAGCAAACCTGCAGTAATGCAAAAAGCCGCTGAGAAACCGAAGGCAGAAAAGCCGTTAGTTGTAGTTGCAAAACCAAAGTCAGAAAAGGCCGCAGTTGCAAAACCTGTTGCAACGCCTCCCGTCCAAGATATCAAACCTAATGCAAAATCTGAAGAGCCCAAGGAAAATGAAGAGATTGAAAGCAATGCGTTAACAGCACAGATTGAATATATTCACATGCACCCTACAGCACTCGGATTACGATTTACGCAAATGGTTTGGGTGGAAGATCGAGATCTTGAATTACTAGATAAAGTTCTTTAAACATAGAAAAACCGCGACCCATGGGCCGCGGTTTTTCATTAATCTTTTTCGATTGTTAATCGATGGATAACATGTGCTAACAAATTCGTTCGTTCTACAAGACTATCCACTTCTAAGTATTCATCTTCACTATGCGCATTTCCGCCGATTGGACCTAATCCATCAATCGTCGCAACACCCATCGCAGATGTGAACGATGCATCCGAGCCTCCCCCAGTCGCCATGTCTTTAATTTCAATTCCGAGTTCGCTCCCAATCGACTTAATCACATTAAGCAATTCTATTGTTTGTTGATTTTTCACCATCGGTGGTCTTTCAATCCCGCCTGTCACCTTGATTGTCGTGCCCTTAACATCTGGAACCGCACAAATTTCCTTGATCTCACGTTCAAGCCAATCCGCCTGCTCCATTTTACTAATACGAAGATCAACATGAGCAACTGCGGATGGAGCGATTGTGTTAACGGTATTGCCACCATTTATAACCCCGACGTTAACACTAATCCCTTTTTCATAATCAGTTAACTTATGTAATTTAATAATTTTCTGCGCGAGTTCTTCTATGGCACTGTTACCTGCTTGTGGCTCAATGCCGGCGTGCGCAGCTTTCCCCGTAACCTGAAGCGTTACCTCACCTGCACCGCGACGAGCTGTAACTAGCGATCCATCTTGTCGTGCAGGCTCCATAATGAGTGCATACTTTTTACCAACGGTATGTTCTTCAATAAGATTTTTTGAAGTTGGCGAACCAATTTCTTCATCACTCGTTAAAATGATTAATATATTTTCAAGGCCAGCTCTCCCTGTTTTTTGAAGCGATTTTAATGCATATAAAAGAGAAACATGACTTGCTTGCATATCAATCACACCTGGACCATACGCACGACCTTCTCGTATGGTAAATGGGCGGTTTAAAGCGGTCCCTTTTGCAAAAACAGTATCCATATGCGCAACCGACATTATTTCCGGATTTTTCGCGTTTTTGTGCCGAATCACGAGATGGTTTCCTTGGACCTCTTGTAAATCAGTTTCAACTAAAAATCCAAGTTTTTCATACTCTTTTTGTAAGATGTTGCTAACAGCGTCTATGCATTCCTTATCTGTTGACCCACTATCCATATTTACTAACTTTTCTAAGAACGTCAACATTTCCTCTTCTTTTTCATATAAAAATGTCTTCACACCTATCACTCCACCCTTTTTTGTAGTTACCTTATCACTAAGTATAACATTCAATTCGGGGTAGTTTGCATGCTATTGACGAACTTTTACTTTTGATGGTTGATCAGGACGTTTATAGATAAAGTGATGGTAAACCGTGTTCGGGTCATTCATCACCAATTGCGAAGCCCCTTCTTTTGAGATATAAGTAACGCCGTTTTCTTCTCTAACTTTACTTGTCTGATTGTAATCAAGTACAAATATTTTTTTCTCACCACCCAATTTCAACATATTAATTGTTCTAGGGGTATGTGAAGTCACACCACAAATAATATGAGACTTTTTTTCCATATAAGATCTCCTTTCCACAGTATCTGTTTTCATAAAACCTAGTGAATTTAATTATCCATATTGTGGGTTAAATTCAGTATTATTATATCATTTTAATATTCATAATCATAGTACTATTCCTAAATATTAACAAATAATATTATTTAAATAAGTTGATTGCTAATTCATGTGACTAAACCCACTAGCATCAAGCATAAAAGGAGTTTATACCAACCAAAAAAAGAACCGTTTTAGGTTCTTTTTAGGTAGTTAGCTAGTTGCTTCCTGTATACGTAATTCTAGTTCTTCTCTCATATGTTCTTTTCTTTCCGGAGACCATTCAAATAAACGATCCATATAATCTATCACTGGTTGCTTCCAAGTTTGCACCCAAGGAATATCGAAATAGATAGCACCTGTCCTCCTTGCAAAAAAGTCCACCGGTGTCATCGCCATCTCGAATTGAATTGCATAATGCAATGTCAATTTGATTGGCAGCGGTAAATCTAATTCTATTAATAGCTCATTTTCCAGATCAATGATTGCATCTGTGTTCGTGCCGTAAATTGCGGCAATTGATGCACCGTCTTCCTTTGACATTCCCAACATCGAGAGCTTCCTGGCTTTAGTTCCGATAAATATCGGATAATCGCCTGGATGAGAAAAGTCGCCACCGGATAACTTCAAATCTTTAGTGATTGATTGGCTGCTTTTTTTCCCCAATTCAGCACTGATTAAATCAGTCACGGTTTCAGCCATTTTTCGATAGCCGGTTAGTTTCCCGCCTGCAATTGTGATAAGTCCTGTTTTAGAAGTCCAGATTTCATCTTTACGAGAAATTTCAGATGGACCTTTCCCCTCTTCATGAATTAAAGGACGAATACCGGCCCAAGTCGATTCGATATTTTCCATTTCAATGGCCGTCTGAGGAAACATGGTTTGGATGCAGTTCAATAAGTATTCCTTATCTTCCTTGGTTGTTGTTGGATGTTCCAGATTCCCTTCGTAGACTGTATCCGTCGTCCCAACATAGGTCTTTCCATTCCGCGGAATTGCAAAAACCATTCGGCCATCAGGGGTATCAAAATAAACGGGTTGATGAAGGGGAAGCTGTTTTCTGTCGAGTACAATATGTACACCTTTTGTCAGAAGTAAACTTTTACCAAACACTTTATCATCCAGATCGATTACCCTCTCTACCCAAGGGCCAGCAGCATTAACAACGATACTACCAGTTGCATGGTAAGGTTTATCCGTTAGTTTATCTAGTAAATATACGCCCACTATCTTTCCATTTGCATCGTATTCAAACTGATCTAGCTTGACATAGTTTAGAAGATCAGCGCCATATTCAAAGGCTTTTTTCGCAACTTCAATTGTAAGTCTTGCATCATCCGTCTGGTACTCGACATATTCACCGCCACCCAAAAGCCCCTTTTTAGCTAGCAATGGTTCACGCCGCAGAACTTCCTTCTGAGAAAGCATTTTCCGCTTTTCCTCCGGCTTCACCCCAGCTAAATAATCATAGACTTTGAGACCAATCGATGTTGAATACCTGCCAAAGGTGCCTTTTTTATAAATCGGTAACAGCATCCACTGCGGATGTGTAACATGGGGTGCATTTTCATATACAATCGCGCGTTCTTTACCGACATCCGAAACCATCTTCACTTCAAATTGCTTTAAATAACGGAGACCACCGTGAACCAGTTTTGTAGATCGACTCGAAGTACCCGCTGAAAAATCCTGCATTTCTACCAATAAAGTCCTTAACCCTCTCGTCGTGCAATCGAGGGCAATTCCCGTCCCCGTTATTCCACCGCCAATAATAATGACGTCGTACTGCTCATCTTTAAGCCTGGTTAAAATGTTCTTTCTTTCAACATGCGAAAATTTCTTCATAATATTAGCTCCTTTATTTAAAAGAAATGAACAATCTACTTTAACTATACAATGAATTCCAACGGTTACAAATATTTATGTGCATATTTTTGGTATTTTCCCTCAGACTCTCATGATATTCTAATAAACTTCACAGTGAAATCACATAAGTAAATACTATGATAGGAGTAATCCAGATTAAGGATGGTTGTTATTACATAGAGGAGTGATGTTGTGGCTATTGAGATTTTTAGCCGGCGAGAACAAAAGTATTTAATCACGCGCTGGCAGTATGAACAGCTTGTCGAAAAGATAACACCTTATATGCGACATGATAAATACGGGGTAGATGGTCAATACACCGTAACTAGTCTGTACTTTGAAAATCCTCAGAAAGAAATCTACTTTGAAACGAAAAACAAATTAAAGTACAGACAAAAACTTAGATTACGGGTCTACGATGATACCGATAGAAACGGGACTGCATTTTTTGAAGTGAAACAAAAGCATAATAAGGTAGTCAATAAACGACGATTAGTTTTACCATTAAATGAAGCATATCGGTATTTGGACAATGAGGAAGCTGAAAATCTATCAACATATGAAACATCTAACACGCAAGTATTAAGAGAGATTGATCATTTTCGTAGATTCTACAACTTACATCCTGAGATGATTGTTAGCTACAACCGACATGCATTTCACGGGACAACAGATCCAGAATTACGAATTACGTTTGACTTGAATCTAAAATGCCGAAATGAAGATTTAGCACTTGAAAATGGTCCTTACGGCGTGAATTTTATCGACGAAGACCTGGTCGTACTTGAAGTTAAAGTAAATGATAGCGTGCCTTTATGGCTCACACGGTTTTTACAGGAACTAAATTGCGAACAACGAAGTGCTTCAAAGTTTTGCACAAGTACTGAATTATTATACGGAGAAGTCCTTCCACAAAATGAGTGGATGGAAACAACAACAATTGGAGGCGTTAAAGGTGGAAAGCATAAACAACTTGTTTCAATTTAATGGATTAGATGGCGAACCCACTATATGGATGAGCATCGGAGCTATGGCGATTGCAGCCATTCTGAGTTTAATTATTACGAAGGTGTACCAAATTACATTTACAGGCGAGCGTTATTCACAAGCATTCGTTCATACGATTGTAATGATGAGCGTTATTGTTTCGGTTGTTATGAATGTCGTTAGTGGAAATGCAGGTGTTGCATTTGGTTTATTCGCAGTGTTTTCCCTCATTCGTTTTAGAAGTGCGGTGACAAACGCGAAAGACATCGCGTATATCTTCTTCGGCCTATGTGTCGGTATGACAGCTGGATTATTCCAATTCGAACTTGCCATTGTCCTAACACTATTTGCAAGTCTTGTGTTTTATTTACTCTTTAAAGTTGATTATGGTGCAGGCAAGGATACGCAAATTTTAAAAATAACTGTTCCTGAGAACTTAAACGATGAAAACTTATTCGATGATATTTTACAAGAAAAAACGGATAGCTATCAACTTCGTCAAGTCGAAACAACAAACCTAGGAACGATGATTTTGTACACGTTCGCGATACGCAGTAAAGTCGACACGAAAGATCAAGAATTGCTCAATGTGATTCGTGAACGAAACGCTAATTTAAAAGTATCTCTATCCTATTTGGAAATGAGAGATTAATTACAAAAAACCGTTCTTGGTTAGAACGGTTTTTTCATTTGAATTAATTTGAATTAGTTTACATTCTCTACAACTACTGATATCCCTTGCCCAACTCCAATACACATCGAAGCCAATCCCAATTTCGCATCTCTTTTTTTCATTTCATAAATAAGCGTCGTCAAGATACGTGTACCACTTGCGCCAAGCGGATGGCCTAATGCGATAGCGCCGCCGTTAACATTGACCTTATCAATATCCAGTTCCAGTTGTTTTACACATTCAATTGATTGCGAAGCGAATGCTTCGTTAATTTCAACCAAATCGAAGTCCTGAGAGGTTAGACCATATCGCTTCATCACTTTTTTCGTGGAATAGATTGGACCTAATCCCATGAGTGAAGGTTCTGTACCAGCTGTTGCAGAACCGACAAATTTAACAAGCGGTTTTAGCTTTAATTTCTTGGCTAGTTCTGCACTCATTAAAATGACACCGGAAGCACCGTCATTGATGCCTGAAGCATTTCCCGCAGAGACTGTTCCGTTTTCAAACAACGGACGTAAATTCCCTAACTTTTCCACGGTCGTGTTTGGTCTTGGATGTTCATCTTTATCTATAATAATCTCATTTCCTTTTTTATCTTTCAGAGTAACCGGGATGATTTCATCTTCAAACCGATTCGTTTCAATTGCTGTCTTCGTTAACTGTTGACTTCTGTATGCGAATGAATCTTGCTCTTCCCTTGAAATATTGAATTTCTTGGCAACATTTTCAGCTGTCTGTGGCATTGATTCTGTTCCGTACATCTTATTCAACTTGGGATTTATAAACCGCCACCCCATTGTCGTGTCATGTAAACCTATATCACCTCGCGGAAATTCATGTTCAGGTTTCCCCATCACAAATGGTGCACGCGTCATGCTTTCAGTACCACCTGCAATGATGACATCGCACTCACCTGAAAGAATCGAACGAGCGCCCATGCTAACGGCATCTAAACTAGATCCGCATAAACGATTCACTGTTGTGCCGCTCACTTCTTGCGGCACACCTGCTAGAAGCAAAGACATTCTACCAACATTACGATTGTCTTCACCCGCGCCGTTTGCATTTCCTAAAATAACATCATCTATTAACTTCGGATCCAGTTCAGGGTTTCGATTAAGCAACGCTTTAATAACAATAGCCCCTAAATCATCAGGACGAACATTTTTAAATTGCCCCCTGTATCTCCCGATTGGTGTCCGAACAGCATCTACGATCACTACTTCTCTAGCCATTTATATCCCCCTATTAATTATTTATATATATTTAGTTGTATTAATCATTCTCACGTTGTACGATAAACGTACGATCATTAATTATATCGTACACTACCAATATTATATCATCGGAGGATGGTTCAATGTCAAGTGAGATTTCTAAAAACTCTATCAAATCAACTGATTTCATCCAATCTCTAGAACGGGGTTTATCAGTCATTCAAGCTTTTTCGCCGGAATATCCTGACCTTACAGTTAGCGAAGCCGCACAAATTACCAATTTGAGTCGGCCGGCTGTAAGGCGCATTTTTTTAACGCTTGAAGAATTAGGCTTTATACACTCAATAAATGGCCGCTATATGTTAACTGCACGTGTACTCTCACTAGGCTATTCATACATATCATCGAGAAATATTTGGAAGTTCACACATCCCCATATGAGAAAACTTGTAGAACAAACTGAGGAATCCACTTCAGTATCTGTTTTGGATCATACGGATATCGTTTATGTGGCCCGTATTCCTACGAAGAGAATTATGACAATCGCACTGGATATCGGCTCTCGCCTCCCTGCTTATGCAACTTCAATGGGTATGGTATTACTTGCGAATCTTTCAGCTGCAGAACTCGAGGAATATCTAGATTCTGTCGAACTGAAAGCATTCACCACTAAAACAATTGTGGACAAAGACACGTTGAAAGAGCGTCTGATTGAGATTAAGAAAAAAGGATGGGCGAGTTCTAAACAACAACTTGAGGATGGCCTACATTCCATTGCAGCACCCATTAAAAATCAGGATGGAAAAGTAATTGCTGCTATTAATATTTCTGCACATGCAGGGAGATTTACAGAAGAAAGTATCGAAGAATTTTATGTCCCACTCCTACTCGAAACCGCCAATCAAATTAGTGAAGATATTTCGAAGTCATATCAGATTTCGCAACTATAATTTGGGACAGGTGAGGAAGCATTTCTTCTTCACCTGTTTATTGTCCATATACCTTTTGTTATTTTAGATCCTTCAAATAAACCCCATACTTTTTCCACGGTGTGAAATCAAGCTTCCCATAAAACTCTATAAAGATGGTCCAGTCAATAATAATGGTTTCGATTTTCCTATCTTGCAAATAAGCCATGGCTGCTTGAACGATGGCAAGTCCGTAACCTTGCTTCTGTTCTTCTGGATCAATCCCCAGCGGCCCGATTCCACCGACCGGTTCTTCGAACAAAGGGCTCCAATAGACGTTTTGTGCAATGAATGGTGAATCTGCATCATTCATTCTGCAAAATCCAATGATTCGACCTTTCTTTTTCAACACTAGGAACTCACGGCCATCCCCATTCATATCAAAATACTTAATGGCCTCATAAACCCATCTACCCGGAAAGCACTTCTCGAGAAATGAAATAAGTTCATCCCTTTCATTCCTTTTTAATATCGAGAATTCAATCATCTTATCCTCAGGTATCGGATAGTGCTTCTCTAAATGGTTTATCAAATCATATGTATCTATTCTCTTTTGATACCCTTTTTTCTCAGCCCATTTTTGAGTTTCTGGATATTGATCCGGTATTCCGGAGAAGTAATGAAACGGATCCCCAGCCAATTGCATTTCAGTGATTCCGAGGTTCTTCAAATCGTCTTCCGCTCGTTCAAGTAAAGCCGTACCTACCCCTTTCCCACGATGCTCATGATCCACTAGCAACACTTGAATCCATCCCCTTTTCAGGTCCATGTTCACATCTATTTCTTCTTGCCACAGTTTAGCAACGACAAAACCAATTACATGATTTTCATCATCCACCGCAATATGAGAACTCTCATACGAAAGATTCACATCATCAAAACTGTTTTGCTTGAACAGCTCTTCGCGCATTGGAAATTCATCCGATAATTCTTTAGCCCATAATGCAAGTAATTCATCAAACCGTTCAACATTCCAAGGAATTAACTTCATAGTAGCCCTCCGTAGTCTTACTCTTTCCCAAAAGTTTCTTGCATTCGTTCAATAGGATCATCGAACATATCCTCACCCCATTGGACGACTTGACCTGCCTCCAGTAGTTCTTGTTTCAATTCGTTGTAGTCTACTTCTTGGACGGTTCCATTATCTTTGATTGCCAATGAAGCGGCTGTTCCTGCTGCCTGCCCCAAAATCATGAAAATCGGTTCCATACGAATCGATCCATAAGCAATGTGAGAACTTGATAAACAAACGGGTACCAGTAGATTTGTACACTCCTCCGCTTTAGGACGGATAGAACGATATGAAATTTCATACGGAGGGATTGGCACTTGGACATCCCCTTCATTTACGCATCTACCATCAATGACAACACGTCTACAATTATGTGAATCCATATGAAATGATGCCAAGCCAATCGAATCATCGATAAACGCCTGTTGCAGACAGTTCTTGTCTGTCATGACGTAATCCGAAATCATTCTTCTGCCTTCACGGATATAAAGCTGATGCGGCCAATGTCCCGTGCTCTCAAACTCATCTTTCGGTAATCCCCATCCTTTGACCTCTTCACGAATCTCATTTGGAATATGCTCATCATTTGCTAAGAAATACAATAGTCCAAGCGCGTAATTCACATGATCCTGGAATATTTCCTCTCGTCTTGCATAACTGCCTTCTGGCCATTCGTAATTCATACCAATATTATCAGTTGAAAATGCACCGTAATTATTCAAATCCGTTTTACCATTAGGTAGCATCGTATGAAGATTCATTGCATCCCATACACCGGATTGTATGTAACGGAGCAGTAGCTGATAGCGCCCTACATCATATTGTGGCGGTTTCGGAAAAGGAATTTGATTATCCTTTACTTTCGTCAAGCAAATCCGAAAATTATAGGCTTGTATCCGATGATCCCCTTGTCCCTGATAACCTAATTTAGTAGAATCATCTTCCGTAATGCCTGGTAATACACCACTTTCCGGGTCGCCTTCAATCACATAAGGATCGATCCATTTTTCAAATTTATGATGAGGAGCCCCAAACTGAATACCATTGTAAATTTCTTTGTAGGTTGCATTAGACTCCCTTCCGACAAAGAAAGAAACCCCCGCCTCCGCCAATAAATCACCCTCATAACTACAATCCATGAAAACTTTTCCCTTGAAGCGATTGCCATTCTCCATGGCAATTTCAGTAATCTTCAAATCCTCTTTACAAACCTCATCTAAATGCTGATTCAAATAAACAGGTATCTCGTATTCGTATATCCACTCGGCAAATACAGCCTGCGCAGCTTTCGGTTCAAAAGTCCATTGCTTGTCTTTCCCGTAATAAGTTGCGATTCTCTGATAAAATTCCCTTGAAAGACCACCGACCGCATCTTCAGCACCCAAATCCGTTGCGCCTAAACCACTAGCGGTCATACCTCCGATATGTTGACTAAATTCAACGATTGCAACGGTCGACCCCATTTTTGTAGCTTGAATAGCCGCCGAAATACCTGCTGGAGTTCCTCCGTAAATGATAATATCCTTTTCAATCAACTTGGGATTATCCAGTTTATTTGTTGGTTTATAATAATGTAGATTTTCAAAACTCAATGCGATGACCTCCTACTATTCTTTTAAAGCCCATGCATCAGAATAAAGCTTCACTGACTTTTTCAAATAGGCTAGATAAATCAACATCATATCTTTCGATGATAAAGTACTATCATTTCTTTCGAGTGTATCTAGTGATTCGACATCACCCAAATCCCATTTGTCTAATAACGTCTCAATTTGTTCCAAATACGCTACTATCATTAAGTCTTTTACCTGTTCGGTAACCTTTTCAGGGTCAACGATTCTTGCCGGGAATAAAGGCGCATTATATTTTGTATGTTGAGAAACCATACTCTCCAATTGTAGGATTATTGAATAAAACTGACTTTTTTCTTCATTAAATATTGTGAAGTACTCCTCAACAATGTCTTCAAAACGTTCCCCCCAAGCGATACGGGTGTATACATAGTTATTCAAATGATGAATCCATTTCCAGGGATAGTTTTCTAGTAATTTAGGTGATCCCTTTTTATGGTGAATTGGAACAATTAAGTTTAAAACACCATCAACATTCAGTTCCTTATAAGCCTGTAAATCTTGTTGAATTCTCGTCACTAAGGGTGGAAAAATTTCCGACAGCATAAAATGGTCGCTATAGTATTCAAGAACTGTCAATGACCTGCCTTTTTCTTCAACTTGTCCAATCCAATCCTGCAAAGCTCGGCGCGCTCTGTCTTGTCTAGATTCCCCAGAGTCAATCGAGGTTGAATAATCCCTTCCCCAATAGGCATACAATGCATTGACTTCATTCGATATTTCCGTTTCATGATCTCTTTCCAACATGTTCCATGATAAGCCTGCATTGTAAACAATATATTCCGCTTCTACATGGGGCACCTTCTCATTAAGCGCTACCTTTAATTTTTCTGTAAAACGGATATACGTTTGTAAAAATCCTTCCGCATTTTTTTCATCAATTCCTACATCTTCGGGCCATAATGAAATTCTTGTTATAATATTACTTTCCAAACAAATATCAACGATTTTCTGTATCACTTTTTCTTGAAGAATCGTATCTTCCGCAAAGAATTTAAGCTTCTCTTCTTCCTGAAGATTTTCGCTAGAGTCTTCTTTTTGAATCTCCTTTAGTAGATAGCTAAGACTATGCCCTCCAAGCGTTACACGAACATCACGCTTTTGTAACTCTGGCGCAACATAGGTTTTAATGCTATCCCATAAGAAAAAAGTGAAGAAATACTCATTTTGACCATTTTTAACTCCCCAATCAATCAGCGAGTTAATATAGGCGGGATCATCTATGGTTTCTAGGATATTTCCGCGCCTGCCAAATAAAGGCTCATGAATATACACTTCATCTTTCCCCCATTTTTTCACAACAGAATGAACCACCTCTTCTTCCAATTCAATCCAACGATAACCGAAACGCTCTCTGCAATAGTAATAAACCCCATACAGAATTGATCTCGGTTCATTTCCGATGATCCATGTATCTCTCTCAGAATGAACGATTGCAAAGCCATCTTTTTGTAGCCTAATGTTTTCGCCCATGAAACTGTTGTATTCCTCAAGACCGATTAAAATAATTCTTGTGAATTTCTCTTCATTACGCTTCGTAAACAGAGCACGATCACCGATTGAACTTTTAGTACCCGCCGCCATCATAAGTCTCTCAAGTTCTTCGACTGCAAAAAGTACAGTCTCGTGCGTATCCCAATAGATGATTTTATCCATAAACAGCACCTTCTCTACTTTTAATAAATAAAAGAGCACGCAATCGGTGCTCTTGCTAATTTACAACTTTATCGCTTCTATTGTTTCACTAGAATCAGAAGCTTTTCATAGACTCTCCCTTTCATAAAACGCCTCAGGCCACTCAAGTTCAATTCCAGCAGAACGTAATTTATCTTGAAATGCAGTCAACAACTGTGTGTTTTCCCGAACTTCTTTTGGTGTGGCATTTCTTTGTTTACAATAAGCAACCAGTGCGCCGCATACTTCCCCAATATTCCATTCCGTCGGATGAAGCCTGTAGCAGCCATTTGTAATATGTGTCGTACCGATATTTTTGCACCCTGCCAACAAATTATCTACATCCTTTGGAATCAGTGCGCCTAATGGGATGTGATAAGGAAGTGCCTTAATATCCAAATACGTTCTTCCCGACATACTCGGGTGGAGATCAATGCTATAGGAACCGATGCCTACCCTGTCGTCATAAAACTTCCCAGTTTTTCCTTCATTGAAATCAGGCGATACATCTTGTTCAACAATTGTATATAGCGCTTTTATTCTTCTAGACTCTCTTATATAAGGCGCTTTCGCTAATCCGTCATCAGTTCCAAAGATATCTTTACGCAGTTTCAATCCAGGGTATCCTTTTCCACCATCGGGTCGTGGTGCTGCTGTTTGGAGCCAGTAAAGTAACGACAAGCTTAGTTGCTTGGCTTTAAATAGATTTTCTTCTTTTTCCATTTCAGGTACATCATAAATATTCCCTAAAAAGTAATCATTCATCGGCCAATTCATCAAGCTGACATCGCCTGCATCTAATGGTAGGTTAAAATTCTGGGCATCAAAACTGCGTCTGTACTCCCATAGTGGAAAACCAGTTTCTTCCCGGAAGAGTGTGTACACTCTTTTCTCTCTCGTAATCGGATGGGGTGCAAAAAAACTTAGATAAGCCGCCGGCCATATCTCCGGATGAAAGTCCCGCCAAAAAGAATACAATTCCGGTTCTGGTATCGTATTATCCTCACCCGCTCTATATTCAATGCCAAGGACGTACGTAAACGCTTGAATGTCTTTTGGATCAGCCGCTTTTACTGCATGCGGCTCGTTTGTCTCCGAGATTGCTTCCGCACCGGTTACATACGCCACTTCAGCTAACGGTAAAACATCCCCCGCCTCCGTTGCATCTATAAAATAAAATGCTTCAACTGTGCCAAGACTTCCAGTCAGTACATTTCGGTATGTTGCACGGTCAACTTGGTCACCACTTCTCTCAACAGAAGTAACTACCGTGTTTAGTTCAATTGTCAGTTGACCTGATAATACATAAGGCAAAAGCATTTCATTTAACACATGAACGCTAACTCGTGGATCGTGACAAATGTTGCTAACTAGTCCATTACCGGGATTGAATGTTTCCTTTTCATCTTTTACATCCATCATTCGCAAATAAGTTTCACGCACTTTCCCGCGATACACTTGATACCTTTTGGTCGCTCCAAAATCCTCAATCCATGGATGCTCATCTGGGGGTACCCCTTGCGATGTCGACTGTCCTCCAATCCAATCTGTTTCTTCAGTCAACAATACACGTAAGCCTTCATCACATGCTGATATTGCCGCAGCACAACCGCCTAAACCGCCGCCAATGATCAATAGATCTGCATGAATTGTCGCCATTTATAAATAGACTTCCTTCCCTGTAGCCGCTGATTCGTATACCGCATTCAGCATTTTCATCACTTGTACACCGTCGGCTACGGGGGCAATTGTTTGCTTTCCTTCACGACAACATTCAACGAAGTGGTTGATTTCATTAATGAATGCTACTTCAAAATCAAAATTCAAATTATCAATTTGTGGCTCTATATTCAAAATTACATTATTTTTTTCAGTGACAATTGCCAACTCGGGTTCAATCTCAGCACCACCACTTTCGCCAAATAGTTTTACATACAACTCATCTTTTTTAGCATGAAGCGTAAAACTTACATCGATGAATAAAGACGCTCCGTTTTCAAAACGAATTAATGCATTCGCCAAATCCTCTACATCATTTAGGCCTGAATTATAATCAGCCGCCTTGTAGAAAGATAGATTTTTAATGTTACTTCGGTTACCCAGTCGACTATATGTATTCCCGCTGACTGATATGGGACGAGGCTTACCCATCAAATACCAACTTATATCAATCATATGGACACCTAAATCGATGAGTGGACCACCGCCCGATTTCGATTTATCACTAAACCAACCACCCGGATTTCCAAGTCTTCTGATGCAAGAAGCTTTCGCATAGTAAATCTCACCGAGTTCACCTTGATCAATAAATTGTTTCAATAGCTTCGTATTGTCGCCGTGTCTTCTGACAAAACCGACCTGCAGTATTTTACCGGACTTCTCGACAGCTTCTTCAACAGCGAATGCTTCTTCGACAGTCATACTTAAAGGTTTTTCGACCAGTACATGTTTTCCCGCCTCCAAAGCAGCAATGGCAATTTCGGCATGGGTATTGTTCCAAGTACAAATACTAATCGCATCGATTTCCTTATTCGCTAACAAATCTTCATAGTCCGTATATAGGTTATCCACACCATAACGTGTGCCCGCTTCAGCTAAACGTTCTTTATTTTTATCGCATAAAGCAATCAGTAGCGCATCGTCATTGTTCACGTACGGCTTAATATGAAACTCTGAAATTGAGCCTCCCCCAATAACCCCTACTTTCAACATGCACAAAACTCCCTTTACTTAATTTTTATAGTTTATGATTTGGGTTAACATATCTTGCTTAAGTTCAATCAACTCATCATAGGCAACAGGAACATCTTTAAAATCTACTTCATTCTGTAAAAATGGCTTCACATCAATCATCTTATTGCTTATTAAGCGTATATATTCTGCTACATTCCGTCCTTCGGTCCAGCGCACATACCCATAGGGATAATCGATTGACTGTTTTTCGTACACTGAATCATAGCGACCTGGTCCCCCCGCACGAGAAATGAGGATTTGCGCTTCTTTCGCAAATAGTTGATCACGTGGGAATACAGGTTCAATATCTCCGACAATCACAACTTTTCCTTGCTTCCGGACCCAGTTAAGACAATAATCGGTCAGTTCCGAACGTTTGCCGCCTGAACACAATAGAACTGCATCTGCGCCTTGATTATTTGTACGACGTAACAATTCATTTTCCATTTCCGAAAGCGATGAAAATGCAGCGATTCCCTTGTCTCTTTGAATCATATCCACTCGATCCGCTTGAATATCAAAAGCAATGACATTATACGCAGCTGCATTGGCGATTTTTGCAATCATTTGACCCAGCAATCCTAATCCGACAATGACTACTGTTTCGCCAAAAGACAATTTGGCAATCCGTAATGCATGAATTGCAATTGCACCTATACCCGCTAATGATCCTTCTTTTACATCTACGTCCTTTGGAACTTTAGCGCATAAGGTGGTAGGTACAAGTAGTTTTTCACGATGTCCAACGTAAGGTGCACCGTAACACGCGACAATATCACCTTCTTGAAATCCCACCACATTTTCTCCGCACGCCAAGACATTGCCAACAGCACTGTAGCCCAACTCAAGATCCTTGTCAGCGCTAATATCTATCAATCCAAGTTCTGTTCCTGGAGAAATAGCTGAGTAGGTTGTTTCAATCAGTAGATAAGAAGGTAGTACCTCCGGATCCGGTTGTTCAATAATCTGTACTTTTCGATTTCTGGCAACAATTGTTTTCATTACATTCACTCCTTACTTAGTGAACCATTTTGATAAATTATCCTTCACAAATGCATCATCGTTCAAATGGGGATATTCGGAATACACACGGTCGATTTCTGTCGATTGGTTAGGACTTAGTTTCTCTCTGTCAGCTAAACACCAATTCCCTTTCAGAATACCTTGTCTTGCCAGAACTTCATTGATTCCGGCAATACTTCCTTTAAATTGGTTATTCGAATCAAAAAACGCCGCATTCGCATCTGTGATTTCTTGTCCAAGGGTTAATAGTTCAGCCGGAATTTTGCCATCTAACTTACTATTTTTTATGTCTTTAAAAATATCTACGGTTGTTTTCGTCCAAACAGACCAGTGACCCAGTAAACCACCAACGATTTCTTTCTCCACTTTCCTCCCGTCAACTTGGAAGCGGTACGTCGTCAAAAGATCAGCCACAATATTGTCGTCATTTCCTGTATAGATAGCAATTTCTTTATTCCTCGTCGAATTACAAACTGCCCTCATCACGTCAAGCGTTTGATACCGATTAAACGGGGCAATCTTTATGCCGTAAACATTGGGAATTTCTGCAAGCGCTTTCCAAAAGTCAAAAGAGAGGACGCGTCCTCCTACAGCAGGCTGTAAATAAAAGCCGATGACTGGAATCACTTCCGCTACTTTTTTCGTTCGCTCCAGTAATTCCTGAGGAGTAGCATCTGATAAACCTCCCATGCTTAGTAAAGCAAAATCATAACCAATCGACTTGATGAACTTAGCTTCTTTAATTGCAGCCTCTTCGGGTCCACTAATACCACCAATTTTTATAAAGGATTCAGGGACTTGTGCGTTATTTATTTCTTCAATTGCTAGCGTCAATACCTTTTCAAATAGATTAAATTGTGGATCTCGGATTTCAAACTGTGTTGTATGAACACCGACGGCTACCCCGCCCACTCCCGCATCTATGTAATAACGAGTAAGAGCTCGTTGACCATCTTCATCGAGCTCGCGGCTTTCTGTTAAGGCAAGCGGATGCGCTGGAATCACAGTTCCTTTGTGTAAATGTTCCAGTACTTTAGGATTCACCATTAAAATTCTCCTTTTCGCTCTTGAAAATGAGTCGGCTTATCATACATTTCTCCATCGTTCAGAAGCCAATCAGCCGTCATGTCTATCATTTCTTGTAGTGATACCCTTGGATAGCCAAAAAGCTGATGCGCTTTAGAGGCGTTGTTCAATAAGGCAGTCTCCTGCTCCGCGTTTTCGAATAATGGTGTTTTATTGAAACGTACTCCGAATTCTTTTGCCAACCAACGAACCGATATCGTTTCAGGACCCGTCACATTCAATATTTTTGGCGGCGTATCGCAGTGAAGGAGCGAGCGCACTGCATATTCATTGGCATCGCCTTGCCAAATGACGTTGACGCTGCCCATTGTTAGATCAATTGGTCTTTCATCAATAACATGCTTCGCAATTTCCAATAAAACACCGTATCTCATATCAATCGCATAATTCAATCGAAAAAGTAACAAAGGCGTGTTATTCGTATAAGAAAAGTTTGAAAGGACGCGTTCTCTTCCCAAACAAGATTGCGCATACTCACCGATCGGACTTGGCGTTGTCTCTTCTGAACAATTACCATTCACAACATTCGTCAGCGGATAAATATTTCCTGACGAAAACGCAACTATTCTAGAGTCTTTAAATTTATCAGCGATTCTTCCCGGCAAATAAGCATTCATCGCCCATGTGAAATGTTCATTACCCGATGTTCCGAATTTGTTTCCCGCCATGAAAATAATATTTTTCACATCGGGCATCTTTTGCAACTGGTCGTCATCTAGTAAATCCACAGCAATCGTTTCAATTCCGAAAGCTTCTAATTCTTCTTTTAAACTTCCCGAAGAAAAACGAGAAGCACCGATTACCTTTTTATTAAGACCGCCTAATTCTATTGCTCGTTTCGTCATTTTTGCCAAAGTGGGACCCATTTTCCCCCCAACACCTAAGATTAGAATATCTCCATCTAGCTGTTTAAGATCGTTAATTAGATCATCTGATGGTCTAGTCATAAATTCCTCTAGCTCTGTTAGCGTATTCATTCCATCACTCCTCAAGTTATCATTAATCTGAATATACACAATTGACTTATAACATAATTCTAGTTACACTCTTATTAAAAGACAAGTCTTTATTAGGTCTTTTAATACAGGAGGGAAATTCATTGCCGGAAAATAAGATTGTAAATGACACTTCAGAAATTAATATTGGCATCATCACACCTCAAGCACTTGTTAATCGCACGCAAGAAACATTAAAGAACTTCCCGAATTTCAAACCTATATTTCGTGTAATCGACAGCGAGACGGTTATCCCAGATATCACTCAAGAGTTGATGAATGATGTTGAAGTTTTAATCTTTACGGAATACAATGCCTATAAAAGCGTGAAAAAAGCAATCAATTTTACCATACCGGTGCACCATATGCCGTTGATGGGTACTGGCCTTTATCGATCTTTATCCATAATTAAAAGCGGGTATAGTTTACAATGTTTATCCATCGATACGGTCGAAGAAAAATATGTTGAACAAATCCTCTTGGAACTTGAAGAAGATAATTACGAAATCTTTGCTTGTAAAGGATCCTCGCAAGTTGACGAAGTTGTTCAATTTCATATAGTCAACTACAAGTCATTTAGAGCGGTCGCTTTGACAGGTATTCAGGAGGTCTCCATTCGTCTTTCTGAACTTGAAATACCAAATGAATGGGTTACACCTACACAACAGGACATGACTGTCTCACTCGAAAGAGCTCTATTGGCAACGAATACGCGTAGAAATAAAGAATCTCAAATTGTTTTCGGTTTGGTTAATATCGATAATTTCAAAGGCGTGGTAGAAAGATATGCATCTGAATATGACGTTCAATTATTAAAACTGAATGTCCACCAAATGCTACTTGATTACACTAAATTATTAGATGGCCACCTTATCAATCTAGGCGGCGAAGAATACTCATTCATAACTACACGCGGTATTTTTGAGCGTGAAACAAGGGGCTATAAATTCATTCCCTTGCTGCAAGAAATTAAAAATGAACTTGGTATCACAATTAGCCTGGGTGTTGGTTTCGGTCTCACTGCTGCCGAAGCCGGAAATCATGCACGCCTCGCACTCCGTCAATCAAAAGAATTAGGCGGAAATGTTTGCTATATTGTTCGTGAAGATCGAAGCGTTCTTGGACCTGTCGATATCACGACGCATAAACAATATGAACGCTATAATTTAGCAATCACAGACCCCTACCTATTGGATAAAGCCCAAAAAGCGGGAATGTCAGCTGCTTATATGACTAAACTGATGGCACGCGTTTCACGCCAGAAGAAAATCAACTACACTGCACCAGAGTTGGCATCTACTCTGAACGTAACACTCAGGAGCGCTAATAGAATTCTATTAAAATGGACGGACGCGGAATTAGTGGAAATAATAGGCGAAGAAAAAGTTACCCACAAAGGCAGACCACGTCGTATTTATCGATTATGTTTTATCGAGGAAGACAATCAGCTGTAAAAAAGGGCCGTGTATTCAATCTCACGGCCCTACTTTTATCGTTTTACCAGATACAACGCTTTGATTGGCCGCCTCTATAAAACCAATAACTTCCTTCGTTTCATTTAAAGGTACTAATGAAGATCCAGTAATAAAAAACGCCATGATTTCTTCAACCAAACTCGCATAAAATGATTTTCGAGTTGGGCAAACTTCGAAATATTCTTTGCCGTTTTCAAAGTGAATCAAAGCACCAAATTGAGAATTTCCTTCCCTAATTCCTCTAGCCGTGCCGATCTTCCCATTTTTCCACGTACCAACCATGACATCATGTTCCTTTTCCGCAATAGACGTGACTGATCCAACACCAGGTCCTAGGATGGCGAATAGCATTTCAGCTAAATGAATGCCGTACCAAAAGTATCCGGAACCCCCGTCAACCATCTCCATCGGCCCAAAACAATCAGCCCCTATGACAGCCCCTTTATCCGTTACACTATGAATATCCGTTATCCCCTCAGCAAACCGCAGTGCAGATGAACTCATTAGTGGCGTTCCATAGTCAGTTGCCAATTGAATCATTTCCTCAGCCATATCTGTATTAATACTGAAAGGTTTATCTATAAATATAGGTTTTCGATATTCCACGATTTCACGTAGTTGTTCTAGATGCGTAGCGCCGTCTATTGATTCGAGCATAATTGCGTCACATTGCTCGGCCATTTCTTTAATCGTATGCACAATTTTTATGCCGAAATCATTCTGAAGTTGTTCCGTAAACTTTTCGATTCTAGATTTACTTAACGCAAAGTTTTCCGATCCGCCGGGATAAGCAGCAATTACCCTTCCACCTGGTACATAGTTTAATCCATTGGTGTCATTTAAAAGCTTCGTGAATTCGACAACGTGAGACGTATCTAATCCGATGAGTCCTATCTTGATTGTCCGGATGAAAGTCACTCCCCTGTTAACCAGTATTTATTTCAAACCTGACATTTGTATACCTTCTGTAAAATATCGCTGGAAAAATAAGAATATAAGGAATGTCGGTATAAAGGATACGGTGGAGCCTGCCATTTCAATTCCAAAATTCCCTTCCTTCCCAAGCATTGAAGCTAAACCAAGCGTTACTGGAAACATCTTCTCTTGTGTTAAATAGATTAATGGCTGAAATAAATCATTCCAGTTTGAGATGAATGAAAAAGTTCCAACCGTCGCAACTACCGGGACAGAAAGTGGAAGAATAACTTTCATAAATATTTGTATATCATTCGCGCCATCTATATATGCCGCTTCTTCTAAATCATTAGGAATGTTTTGAAGGAATTGTCTCACCAGGAAGACGCCCATAATTCCCCATAACTCTGGAACAATCAATGCCCAGTATGTATTTATCCAACCGAAATCAGAGAACATGATGAATTTCGGAATGATTAAGAGTTGTTGTGGTATCATAATTACTGCCATAAAAGTCCAGAAAATCGCTTCTCTTCCAGGGAATTGTTTCTTCGCAAAAATATAACCTAAAACTGCGCAAAAAATCATCTGACTTGCCACGGGAATTATCGTAATAATAACTGAGTTTAGTATCCACCTAACGAATAAACCATCCCTCATAATATATAAATAGTTTTTCAATGTAGGTTCATCCGGTATCCAGAAAAGCGGGTCCAGTTGAGCAAATTCGACATCTTTAAACGATCCCAATATCATGATTACGAAAGGCAATAAGAAGCAGAATCCCAATATAAATAATGCTGTATATGTAATAACTTTTTTCAACATCTAATCAGGCTCCTTTAACAAGCATGTATTCTTAATAATGTTTAGATTCTTGGCCTAAATATTTTCGCTGGATAAGCGAAATAACCAAAATAATCGCAAACAAGACATAAGAAAGAACGGCCGCATAACTCAAGTTTAGACCAGTGAATCCTTGTTCATATAAGTAATAAACAATTGTTGTCGTCGCATAATTCGGTCCACCGCCCGTCAATAGATAAGCAGAATCGAAAATTTGAAAAGAACCAATTGTCGTTGTGATTGCCACGTAAAAGTGAATCGGTCTTAATAAAGGAAACGTGACTTTCCAAAATATCTCCATTGCAGAAGCCCCGTCAATCCTTGCTGCTTCGTACAATTGCTTATCAATCGATTGTAGCCCAGCGAAATAGTAAATCATCGTTGATCCACCAACTTTGAATATACTTAATCCTGCCAATACAGCTAGCGCCTGACTAGAGTTTGATAAAAATAACTGTGGTTCGATACCGACAAAACTAATGATATAGTTAATCAATCCTGCATCTGTTCCCCTGAATAACCAGCCCCAAATCCCGGCAATGATTACAAAGGAAGTAACAACAGGTAGAAAAAACACACCTTTAAAAAAGCGTGCAGATTTAACGCCAGAATTTATGATTAACGCCAAAATTAGACCTAATGCCATAGTAGGTAGAATATAATAAACAGAGAACATTACTGTATTCCATAATGCTTTCCAAGCCAATTTATCCGTTAAAAAATATTGCCAGTGTTTTAACCCGACAAACTCCGGGTCACCAATTACTTTCCAGTCCATGAACGTTAAATAAAAACTTAATAAGAAAGGATAGACTTGAAATACAACGAAATGGATTAGTACTGGGATTAAGAAGATATAAACAATCGCATTACGGTTCCATTCTCGCTTGACCCTTTCACCGAATGGCAATTTTGTTTTCTTGGAAGTCACTGCATTATTCAGTGTTAACACCCTCTCTTGCTAAGGTTAATAATAGAAAGTTTAATTGAATTCAACTAAACTCTCTATTTTTACCGACTAGTTAATTACCCATCTTGCCTTCAATCGCTGCTGCAGCATCATCTGCTGCTTCTTGCGGTGTTTTCTTGCCTTCCAACATAGTCTGAAGTTCCGCTTGAATCATCGGCATGATTGTACGTCCTTCAGGGTGAATTACACCTGGTAACGCATACTGTGTATATCCCGCAAGTTGCTCTAGGTACTTATTATCGCCAAATATATCTTTCGCAGATTCCCGGGTAGGAATGTATTGAGTTACAGTATTGAACTTCTTCTGATTATCTGAATTTGTAACGACTTTGATGAATTCCGCTGCCGCTGCTGGATTATCTGTATTGATCGGAGCCACGAACATACCAGTAGTTCCATAAGTCAATTGTTCTTTATTTTTCATTGGTGGAGCAATTACAAAATCGAAAAGATCCGAACTAATCATACGACTCACTGAAATCCCTGAACCTTGTACAGCTAGCATTTTTCCACCTTCCCATAGTGCATCATGTTCCATTGCTGTAATCGAATCTTCAGGGATCCAACCATTTTTATACATCTTGTCGATAAACGCAAAGGCTTCCACGCCGGCTTCATTGTTAATTAAGACTTCATTGTCTTCCGTAACAACTTTTCCGCCAGCCTGCCATAAGAATGGATACAATGTTCCATTCATGGAACCTCCACCTTGGAAGCTAGTTGCATAATAGCCTTTTGCTTTAGCCTTTTCTGCCCATTTTTCAAATTCATCCCAAGTTGCAGGTAAGTTTTCCGGATCTTCCCCAATATCTTTTACAACGTCTACATTGTAAAGATAAGTGTAGGCCTCTTGTAAAATAGGTAGCCCGTATAATTTATCTTTCCATGTAGTTGATACAAGTGCCGAATCCACAAAATCATCAATATCAAAGCCTCCCAAATATTGATCCAATCCAAGTAGCATACCAGCATCTGCATATTGCGGCATTTGGTCAGGGATTACATAAAAGACATCAGGTCCATTATTCGCAGCAAGCGCAGTTAAAATTTTCTGATCACGGTTAGCCCAAGGAATTTGCTCGAAATTCACTTTAACGCCCGTCGCCTCTTCATATGACGCGATTACTTCATCCCACATTTTCCCTTCTACTTCTTGATCACCAGTGAAAGGATGTGCCCAAACCGTTATTTCCCCGGAGAGTTTTCCGTCGTCGCCAGAAACTGGTTTCTTTTCCCCATCTGTCTTTTCACTTTTCGTTCCATCATCACAAGCCACGAGAAGAAGTCCTACCAAAATAAATAAAACCAAAAACTTAAACTTTCTCATTCAATTAACCCCTCTCAAAGTATACTAATTTGAATTCAACAATCATTCGCTTTCCAATTCGAATTTACAGCAACACCTCTTTTTGATGTATTAAGTTATTGTTGAGAGCGCTATCATCTGTAACTTTAGGACTTCTTCAGGATCAGACAGTTGAGAGTTACTTAATCTCTCCTGGAAGTCTGAAATCACTAAATTGTCCGATGACTTATTTTTAGATTACATTATTAAACATCTAGAGACAAGTCTCTTAAGTGTCTTTAATTGGTGTATGATACAAAATATTGGATTTAAGATTACATTATATTATTGCTTTCTACGGTGACACTATCTTATAGTTAGTAGTTACAGGGGGGACAATTATGAATTGGGAGAGTTTTAACAATATCGCGCATAGAATGATAGAGCTTATTTACATAAACATTCTCTGGATACTATTCACAATTTTAGGGCTTGGCATTTTCGGAATCTTCCCAGCAACCGTATCGATGTTTACGATTGTACGCAAAATAATAGTAAAGGAAGAGAAATTTAAAATATTTAACACATTCTGGCGTACATACCATATGGAATTCATGAGGACGAATGGTTTTGCAATTATTTTTTATCTGGTTGGCTATTTTTTATATTACGATTTACAGTTCTTACAATTGAACGTTGGTAAATTTCAGTTCTTATACCCCGTCCTCATTTTAATCTTTTTCTCTGGACTAATTACGCTGTTATTTTTCTTTCCTGTGTACGTTCATTTCAAACTTAGTTACTTTCAATATCTAAAACAATCTTTTTTAATCGCACTAACATCACCAATTGAAGTAATAACTATCGCGCTCACAGGAGTGAGTATCTACATAGTTGTAAGTGTTTTCCCAGGCATGATACCGTTGTTTCCAGGAAGTATATTTGCATATATTGTAACGAGGCTAGGTTTCAGGGCGTTTACCAGAATTGCTAAACGACAAACAACGTAAACAAGACCAGTCAAGTGTGACTGGTCTTGTTTTATTTAAAAAGCACAGTTAAAACTCAGGAATTATTTCGATACAAAAAAAGTCCATCGGCGTCATTCCCCAATGGACCTCGTATATTAAGCGCTTTCATCAATTCCTTGTTTAAGTTCTCTAATTTTATTTATATGATAATCGATATTGTTCTTTATTTTTTCTTTCATTTTGCAATCCAAACAATCTTTAAACGAGGTGGTATTAATATTGTATTTAAAGGTGTGCCAGTAAAGTGCAAGCTTTTTATACATACGTTTATTACCACCCCTTCCTTACTAATGATAGTTTGTTTAATAAAAACTGGGCATATATTAAATTATGTTCCGTTCTTAAACAGCAGAATAACTATTTTGATTACTTTCGAAGACATCAGGTAGATCTTGATAGTCGACCGTGGTCAAATAACCTTCAGATTTCATTTTTGTAACGAACATCAATAGTTCACGTTTCATTTTTTTCAATTCCAGGCTGTTTGTATCATTGTCATAGGAATAATTCATCTGTTTCATCGCCATAAGCTTACCTCCCTCGAATTAATGATATAATGTAATTAAGCAATGTATTTAATTTGCTTATATCCCTGACTTTAGTAGCATCACGGCGAACAGGATCACGTCTCACTAATTCATCGATTGAAACTTGTTCTATTCTGCGCATGTCAAAACCCCTTTTCTCTTGCTATACTAAAGATACCACGCGAGGGCTGGGTTTTAAACATGTTCTAGTTGGGACATTTTTTCTGAAAAAGTGTATTATTTAGCAATATCTAAAGAAAGTTTCTTATATGAAAATTCACATGACATTTTAGTGATAATGAACTATACTATAAAGAAAGAGGGGATCCTCTATGAAAGTTGGCCATTTAATCAGGGCTGAAAGAATTAGACAAAAAATGAAACAAGTCGTTTTGGCACGGGGAATCTGTACCCCATCTTATTTATCGAAGATTGAACGTAACCAAATTGCGCCCAGCGAAGAAATAGCAATTTTACTGTTTAATAAGCTTGGGATGGATATTGATTCGATTCAAGAAAAAGATTATGAATCTGAAGCTGAAATTGAAACTCTTTTAAGGAATACCTATAAAGAGATTTTAACAGTACGCAATGATGAATTTAGAAAACAAAAGTTAAAAGAGTTAGAATCAAAAAACATTTTATTTGAAAATGACGCCCACCATTATTCCTTTCAATTAATTATCTTACGGTTACGTTTGATTCTGGGTATTGATTTAGAAGCAAGAAAAAAAGAGATTGATAATTTAACAAAACTTAGTTCAAACTTTAACCCTCGTCATAAATATATGTTTAATGTTGCCAAAGCTATTTATTACTACTCTGTTAAAAATAGAAGGCAGGCAATTGAATACCTAGAAGAAGTTTTGCATACAGTTGACGACATTTCTTTAGAAATTTGGGAAAAAGCAGAATTAAATTATATGATTGGGTTAATATATACCGCTGATAATCGAATATTTATTGCGATAGAGCACATTAGAAAAGCACTAGGATTCTTTCAAGAGAATTTTTTAATGAACCGAGTTTTGGAGTGTTATGTGCTAATTGGGGTTACTCAAAAAAGAAGTGATCAATTTGAAGAAGCTTTCGAATCTTATCATAAGGCTAAACAACTTTGTGATGAATTTAATTTGAACAGTGAAAAAGGTTTAGTATACCATAACTTAGGTGCTTTATATGGATTAATGGGAAAAAGTAATGAAGCAATAGTTTTCTTAATGAAAGCTATTAATATTAAAAATGATACAAGCAGCAAGCTAATCTCGATATTAGGTATAGTAATTGAGTATTCAAAGATAAACGACAAGTTATCAGTGGATTCCTGGTGTAAAAAGGGTCTCTCATTATATTACAAATTAGATGATGAAAGCTTTATTTCTTATTATCACCACTTTAATTTTTTCAAATCTCTTCATAGCGCCGCTGGTTTATCAGAGGTAATCGCTGAAGAAGCAATCGAGCACTTTAAAAAAATTCAGGACTATCAATATATTAATAAATATAGTATCGCGCTAGCTGAATGGTATTTTACTAATAGAAAATATAAACTATCATCTATTCATTATAATGAGGCGAATAGATATGGTTATATTTATAGAAAAAATCAGAAATGGGAGGATTTATAATGAAAAAAATTTTAGCATTCCTATTTATCTTAACAATTTTGGGCAGCTCGTTTTTAGGTAACAATGCATCGGCACATTACGATGAAATGCCTAAGCTGACTTCAACACCTAACGTATCAATTTACGATGTTAATCCTCTAGACTAATCACCCAATAAAAAAACGACTCGAACATGAGTCGTTTTTTTATTTGCACTTTTCCCCCTCACAACGGGATTTTTCAATTTAGAACCGAAAAAACTAATTAATTAACTTTATTTTTCGACAAAAGTCTGTCTTTTTTCACGACTGTGGATAAGGTTGCACACACTATGACACTACTCTTTCTTAATTTTGCACACATTGCGAACATTCAATCCACAGGATATCCCCCACTCCCTGTGGATAAAGGAACGGTTGTTCTAACTATTCAAATCTGATAGATTATTAATATAGATAGATTACTTATCAATGTATTCCAAGCAAACATCAAATAGTACACTATTTCAATAATTGGAGGTGAAAATCTAAAGTGAGTAAATTATCGGATCATTTTTTGATCGAATCCTATTTTAAAGCCATTGAATTAAATTTAAGCTCCGATTTTATTCTTCTATTGGAAAGTGAAATCCATCGTCGCACTTCCATAAATACATTAAAGCACTCTTCATAACTCTCACCACACGCCCTGTAAGGGGCTTTTTCCTTTTGATTTAATATATAGTGTTGGGATTCTGATCATAATAATGGTATGAAACCAATCTACAATTCTTGTGTTTCATTGATAATACTTATTAAGAATATTTCTTTATTAATTGGAAAACCTATTAATGAAGGAGGGAATATTCTTAATGAAAAAGAATAACAAATCGAAACAAGGTAAGGCCCAGGAAAACAATAATAACACGCCAATAAATAACGATAAAAAGAGAACTAAAGACAGTAATGATAGTGCCTTACGATTTGAAGCTGGTGAAGTTTTTGACAGTATGGATTTTTCACCTGAAAGCTGGAAAAAAGATTAACGTTAACACAGAAAAGAAGCCAAAAAGTAGTCTTCGGCTTCTTTTTTATTATTTCTTAAAATAATTTTCGGCACTCTCTGAAATAAATGAATGCCCTGGTATCAGCCAATCATTGTTTAATTCGAGGTAGAGTTTATCAAGTTGTTTGATCAGAAGATCTCGATTCTGCTCTTCAATGATCAACTTAACGTCGTATTGGTGAAAATATTCCTGTTCCGTGTCGCAAACAATCTTTCCGAAAAGCGTCAGCTGTTCGCCCATGATTATCAATTGAAACTTCAAGAGCATGTCGGTTCCAACCGGAAGTTTTACATTCGATAGAAAACACAGCTGATCAGGCTTAATATTTTCCAATAATACATTTTTATTACCCAACTTAACTTTTCGTTCGTTTAGTTCAGCAATCGTCATCATCGCTTCTAGTGGATACTTGAATTCAATTGTGACATTTTTACTTCTATCCTGTTTCAAATCGCTTTCATTGATACTTGCCAGTTGTCCCTCTAACATTTCCAAAAACTTTTTTGGCGGAACCGCCTTACTATATAAATACCCTTGAACCCAATCACACGCCAAATCAGCCACGAACTTTTCTTGTTCGATTGTTTCGACACCTTCCGCAACAACTTTTATCGAAAGTCTATGCGCTAATTGGATGATTGCCGTTACAATTTCAGCACTAATCTTCTCAGTAGGTATGCCTTGTATGAGTGCACTATCCAGCTTCAAAATCGATGGTTTGATTTCAATTAATTTATTAAAAGATGCATAACCAGTTCCAAAATCATCAAGCGCAATCTGGACACCGAGCTTACGAAGTTGGTTAAGCTTATCAAACATTTTCTCTTCCTGTTCAATTGTCGTACTTTCCGTAATTTCAATCGTCAACCACTTTGAATCAAGATCATTTTCCTCCAATATACAGGCAATCATATTAACCAAATCGGGCTGCAGAAACTGGACAATAGACAAATTAACAGATGCTCGTATAGGATAGCCAGACTTATGCCATGAACTGACGCTTTCACAAACATTTTGCAACACCCACTCACCAATGTGAATGATTGCACCTGACTCTTCAGCCAACGGAATGAATTCGTCAGGTGGAACAATCCCCCAATCAGGATGATTCCAACGTAGGAGCGCTTCAACACCTTCTATTTCCTTCGTTATGATATTTATAATTGGTTGGTAGTGGATTACAAATTGATTGTTCTCGAGCGCTTGCTGAAGCTCATTTCTTAAAGAAAAAACTTTATATGTACTGACATTTGCACTTGGAGAAAAGATTTGGTAATTCCCTCCACTTTCCTTTTTGGCTAAATATAATGCCAAACTAGCGTTTTTCATCAATATAGAAGTTGTTTTACCTGATTCTGGATATATACTAATACCAATTCGAATCGTTATCGCGAGATTATAACTATTCACATTAAAAGAACGTTTGAATATCTGTAGAATATCATTGGCCAATTGCTCTATCAATGCTGTCTTATGAATTTCAGTTGTTAAAATTGCAAATTCATCTTCGTTTATTCTAGCAAGTATATGAATAGAGGAATCTAGTTTACCTTGAATTTGTGCTGCAATTTTAACTAATAATTTATTGGCGATATCTCGACCAATCAAATCCATTAAGAATCTAAACCCGTCTAAATTTAGATGAAAAATTGCATACTTTTGGTTTCCAGCCACATTGATCACTTCGTCCAACCTTTTTTCATATGCCCGTAGATTCGGCAATCCGGTGAGATCATCCTCGTAAGCCATCTTTTGAATTTCAAGTTGTTGTTTTTTAATTTCAGTTACATCGAGAAAGTTGCAAATTATGCCGGAAATATGATGGTTATTTAATAAATTTGTACAAACCACTTCAAAATTTCGCCATTCACCCAGTTTATGTTTTATCCGAAGTTCAAGTGTAAATGGCGTATTTGGCCTATTAATAATTTCTTCAAATTTAACACTGAAAAAGTCTCGATCATCTGGGTGAATTAACTCCATAATATTCCGTCCGGAAATCTCTTCAACTTTATACCCGAGTTTCTCTTCAATCGAAGGGGTTTCAATAACGATTAATCCATCACGATTAATAATGCCGATAATCTCATACGCATGATGAATCAAGGAATTAATTTTTTCACTCTTTATTCGTATATAATTTTGCAAAGTTATTTTTTCCGAAACATTATGGGTTAATCCGTAGAAACCGATTATGTCATTTTTGTCTTTAATAGGTACCAGTGTTATGTCGATACTAATGAGGTTACCATTCGTATTCATAATCCTAAAATCAAAATACTGTGGTCCTTCTTTCAATGCTTTCAAACGAAAATTCTGCACTTTTATTAAATCTGGTTTAAATACAAAATCACTATATTTCTTTCCTACAACACGCTCGTAATCCAAACCGAATAATTGATCGTGCTTCCCTCTAATTTTAACAATTATTCCTTCCAAATCGATGATGAATAACATGATATCCGGAGAGTTTTCAAATACTTCGGGATATGATTGCTTTTCTTGCGTTAAGTACTTTTCGAGTTTCTTCCTTTTAATCAAGTCGGAAAGCATTCAAAACCCCCTCCTAATACGGATATTATAAGATTTTTTCAAGTTATCTCCATGTTATCACAATATTCGACAAACTAATATATAAATATCCCATTTTTTTATTTAAATGCAAAAAAGCATCGCCAAGAACTCATTGTTCTTGGCGATGCTTATGAATCTTAAAGGTTACAGCGATTTTTGACGGCTTGCATGACTTCTTCAGCAGTTCCCATTTGAAGCGCCTCATTCACTAGCTCTTCCATATCGCTCTTCTTCAAATCTTTAATTTGTGTACGAGCTTTTAAGATTGATGTAGCACTCATTGAAAACTCATCAAGTCCTAAACCAAGTAAGAGTGGAATCGCGATTTCATCTCCGGCCATCTCGCCGCACATGCCTGTCCATTTCCCTTCACGATGGGAAGCGTCAATAACCATTTTAACCAGACGTAAAATAGCTGGGTTATAAGGTTGGTATAAATAAGAAACGCGTTCATTCATACGGTCAGCTGCCATTGTGTATTGAATCAAATCATTCGTTCCAATACTAAAGAAATCGACTTCTTTTGCAAACTGATCCGCAAGTACAGCTGTCGATGGAATTTCGACCATGATGCCAAGTTCAATGTTCTCAGAAATAGTAGTGCCATTTGCAAGAAGTGCTGCTTTTTCTTCTTCCAAAATTGCTTTCGCTTCACGGAATTCATCAAGTGTCGCAATCATCGGGAACATGATTTTCAAGTTACCGTATGAGCTAGCCCGTAGTAATGCTCGTAATTGCGTACGGAAAATGTCCTGCTCTTCCAAACACAAACGAATCGCACGGAATCCTAAAAATGGATTCATTTCTGTTGGAAGATTCAAGTATGGAAGTTCTTTATCGCCACCGATGTCAAGTGTACGCACAACGACTGGCTTTCCATTCATTCCTTCAAGCACTTTTTTATACGCATCATATTGCTCGTCTTCTGTCGGAAGTTGGTCCCGCCCCATGTACAAAAACTCTGTACGATACAGGCCAATTCCTTCACCACCGTTATTCGTAACACCCTCTAGGTCTTCAGGTGTTCCAATATTAGCAGCTAATTCAACGTAATGGCCATCAGCTGTTACAGTTTTTTCATCAACTAATTTTGCCCATTCCAATTTTTGTTTTTCAAAGTTTTCTTGTTCTACTTTGTATTCAGCAATAACTTCATCGGTTGGGTTAATATGAACCTTACCACTTAGACCATCGACAATAATGATGTCGCCGTCTTGAATCGTTTCCGTAGCGTCACTAGTTCCTACAACCGCAGGAATTTCTAATGAACGAGCCATAATAGCAGAGTGAGATGTTCTGCCACCGATATCAGTCGCAAACCCTTTAACAAAGTTACGGTTCAATTGAGCCGTATCAGATGGTGTTAAATCCTCAGCAATAATAACGACTTCCTCGGAAATCTCACTTGGATTTACAACTTTTACGCCTAGTAAGTGGGAGAGAATTCGCTTTCTAACGTCGCGAATATCTGCAGCCCGCTCTTGCATATATTCATTGTCCATTTGTTCGAACATCATGATGAACATATCCGTCGTTTCTTCCAGAGCATGTTCAGCATTCACTTGTTCAGTTTTAATCTTATCTTCAATTGGCGCGATTAGTTCTGGATCCGTTAAGACTAATATATGCGCATCGAAAATAGCAGCCTCGTCAGCACCAAGCTCTTTTTTTGCGATTTCCTGGATTGACTCCAGTTCGCTTTTCGTAATCGCAATGGCGGACTGAAAACGCTCGACTTCTTTTTCTACATCATCAACAGTTTTCTTACTGAAAGTCAAATCAGGTTCTACAAGACAATATGCTTTTGCAATTGCAATCCCGCTTGACGCAGCAATTCCTTGTAATACACTCATTATTCAGCTAGACCTTCACTTTTCAACGTATTTTCCAGTGCTTCTAAAGCGTCCTGTTCGTCGGATCCTTCCGTACTGATTTTAAATTCTTCGCCCATTCCAATTCCAAGGGACATAACGCCTAAAATTGATTTCAAGTTAACTTTCTTATCATTATGAATCAAGTTAACATCTGACTGATACTTGTTTGCTACGCTTACCAACATAGATGCAGGACGTGCATGAATCCCCGTCGCATCGATTACTGTGAATTGTTTTTCTACCATTTTATCCAAACTCCTTCAAATTAATTTATATTTTTGTTTCTGGTTTTATTTCGTTCCCAGTAATCTATATTATCATAAGTACCTAGTAAAGGCATCCATTTAGCTTTTATGAAAACGATAGAAAATGAAGAAAAACCGACGGGAAATTTTCCTGTCGGTGGGTTAACGATATTATTTAATACGCTCTTCAGTTTCTTTGTCGAAGAAATGCGCTTTGCTTAGGTTAAATGCGAAGTCAATTGCTTGACCAGCTGTTGCATTGAAACGTGCGTCAACACGTGCAACGAAATCTTGGCCGTCCACTTTAGAATATAGAACAATTTCAGATCCCATTAACTCAGCAACTTCAATATGTGCATTAAATTTTGTTTCAGGTGATGATTTAAGATAAAGCGGCTCATCATGAATATCTTCTGGACGGATACCAAGAACGATATCTTTACCAACATAACCTTGGTCGCGTAGCGGTTTAAGTTTACCTTCTGGAATTTCAACTTTTACGTTACCCATCACAAATTGGTTACCTTGAATTTTACCGTTTAAGAAGTTCATAGCAGGTGAACCAATGAATCCACCAACGAAGATATTATTCGGGTTATCATAAACTTCTTTTGGTTCGCCTACTTGTTGGATAATACCGTCTTTCATAACGACTAAACGTGTAGCCATTGTCATCGCTTCTGTTTGGTCATGCGTAACATAAACAGTCGTCGTTTGAAGACGAGCATGTAATTTTTGAATTTCTGCACGCATTTGAACACGTAATTTAGCATCCAAGTTAGAGAGTGGCTCATCCATTAGGAATACTTCAGCATCACGAACAATCGCTCGTCCAAGTGCAACACGCTGACGCTGACCACCTGAAAGTGCTTTCGGTTTACGGTCCAGAAGATCCTCAAGTCCTAAGATTTTAGCCGCGTTATCTACGCGCTTTTTAATTTCATCTTTTTTAAACTTACGAAGTTTTAAACCAAACGCCATATTGTTGTATACGTCCATATGCGGATAAAGCGCATAGTTTTGGAATACCATCGCGATATCACGGTCTTTCGGCGCAACATCGTTTACTCGTTTATCACCAATGTAGAGATCACCTTCAGTGATTTCTTCTAAACCAGCAATCATTCGAAGTGTAGTAGATTTACCGCAACCAGATGGACCAACTAATACTAAAAACTCTTTATCGCGAATTTCAAGATTAAAATCTTTAACTGATACAACATCTTTGTCATAAACTTTCTTGATTCCTACTAATCTAAGTTCTGCCATTTTGTATTCCCTCCAAGTATGTAAGTGCTTTCATTTACTGCTTTAAGCATACAAGATTGATTGGATTATAGTAATGGTAGATTTGCACAAAGTTTCAGATAGTTATTGTGCACATTTTCATTTAGGAAATGTGTGCACAGTAACTATTGGTAGATTAAGTGGTATAACTATGAAGATAAACACTCATTTCCGCGCTAACATCGCCAGATAAACCGGCATTGCATGTTGAAATTGACGGACGTCGATGCCCGTTTTCTCTAAGAAACGATCCAGGCGATACTGCAAACTGTTTCTATGCATATATAATTCCTTCGCGGTTTCTGAAATATTTAAATTACATTGAACAAAAGTTTCAAGCATTTTAAGCGTGTCTTCATCATCAAGATATTCTTGTAAAATCGTTTTACTTATTTCTTCACGCAACGCTGGTTCTGTTTGATGGATAAGTAAGTATGGAATTGCATCGACATAGGACACGACAGGCCTATTCGTATAGGCAAATACTGTTTTAGCATCATTTGATAATGTTTCAAAATGATCATAGATTTCACGAATATCATCTTTAAATGGACCTACGAAAAAATTGATATTCACATAAAGATCACTCATTAGGACATCGATGATTTGTTCATAGGATAGGTTCTCATCACTGTCTTTCCGTTTTTCGATAATGACACCTTCCCTACCACTTTGCCATAAGATAGGAACTTTTTTTGCAAACAACTCATGGATGGCATCATTAAATAAGTTGGGACTAATTTGATTTTCGGAGATGGAAAAGTAAACAAAGCGAAATGAAGATTCCAATTCAAACTCGCTTTCAGTTGGTTCCTTCGATTGAATGACGCGTCTCCATTTTTCTTCCTCTTCCGTTAAAACTGGAAGTTCTACATTATATGGAATCATAAAAGTCTCTAATAACGAAATATCTTTTGGGGTCAATTCGTCTTCATGAATCCCGATAACTTCATGGCTATCAGTGACAAACCACTTATAGTTTTGTTCTGAATTACTTCCCTCTTTATTATGTACGATTAAAGTTGAGTAAACTTTTCTTAGTTGATTAATCATAAGAACGCCTCTTTCGTAGTCTACTAAAGAAATTATAACACAGCTTTAGCCTATAAAAAGAAAAAGTCCCCTACTCCATAAATGGGAGTATAGGGACTAATTCTAATTTACTTTTCCTCAACAAACCCCGGTTTTTCAAGCATTCTAAAGATGTTCTTCTTATACTCTTCAACACCTGGTTGGTCGAAAGGATTGACGCCTAGTAAGTAAGCGCTCATCGCACAAGCTGCTTCAAAGAAGTAGATAAGGTAACCGATATGGTATGCGTCATGTTTTCCAACATTCAAATGAATGATAGGGACGCCGCCGTCTCGGTGAGCTTGCATTGTTGCATGCATTGTAACTTCGTTTATTTCATTCATCGACTTATCGGACAGGTAGTTCAATCCGTCCAAGTTTTCATCAGATGTTGGAATTCCGCAGTCCTCTGCTGATTCTGCAAATTGAATAAACGTTTCGAAAAGTTCACGTCGACCATCTTGAACATATTGACCAAGTGAATGTAAATCAGTTGGATAGGCGACAGATGCTGGATAAATTCCCTTGCCGTCTTTCCCTTCACTTTCACCGAAAAGCTGTTTCCACCACTCATGGAACGTAGCGAAACGCGGTGTGAAACTAGCTAG
This sequence comes from Sporosarcina sp. 6E9, assembly GCF_017921835.1. NCBI lineage: Bacteria > Bacillati > Bacillota > Bacilli > Caryophanales > Caryophanaceae > Sporosarcina > Sporosarcina sp. 6E9. The sequence goes on from NZ_JAGEMN010000001.1 coordinate 1,812,578, forward strand.
AATTTCAATGTTGTATCCTTCTGACAATAGTTGGTTACGAAGTGCTGCATATTCGTAAGCTTTGTTCGATGCTATATCTGAATTCGAGAAATCTTCTACCGCAGTTTTTGCCCCTGAAAGTAATTGGTCAATATCGACACCAGCTACTGCTAATGGGAGAAGTCCCACAGGTGTGAGTACTGAAAAACGACCGCCAACATCATCTGGAACGATGAAAGATGCAAAACCTGAGCGATCTGCTAACTCTCTAAGCGCACCTTGCGATTTGTCTGTAATTGCAACGATTCTTTCATTAGCAGATTCTCCGTAGCGATTCTCCATATATTCAAGTAGGATTCGGAAAGCGATTGCTGGTTCAGTCGTTGTACCAGATTTCGAAATGACAATGACAGCCGCTTCTTTTCCTTCAAGATGATTTAATAATTGTTTCATGTATGGACCGCTTAAGTTTTGTCCTGCAAATAGTATTTCAGGATCATTCGATTTCTTTTCGAAGTAAGGCGCTAGTGCATCCTTTACAGCTTTAGAGCCTAAATAAGAACCTCCGACCCCGATAACAACAACGACTTCTGCCAGTTCACGAATCTTCGCTGCGACTTCCAATACCTTATCCAACTCTGGCGCTTCGTGCGGGAGTTCTTGCCATCCTAAAAATTCAGCACCGATTGATGTGCCGGCTTTCATGTCTTCATGAATTTTCTTCACTTGTTCACCGTAAAGAGCTTCAAGTTCATCGGTAGTTTTATGAGATTGTGTCAGTATTAATGGTTGTGCCATTGGTGCATTCCTCATTTCTATATTTTGATCACGTAGTCGTCAGCGTTTCAACGACTTTCATGACAGCATTTTTCATGTTAATTAATAGTGTATCACTTTCAGTTTTTGTTTCACCTTTTACAGCAAAGTAGAACTTGATTTTTGGTTCAGTTCCTGATGGACGTATACAAAACCATGAATTATCAGGCGTTATATATTTCAGGACATTCGATGTAGGGAAGTCAAGTTGTTTTGTCGTTCCTGTTTCATGATTGACAACTTTTCCAGTTGAATAATCCTCGACAACCGCAATCGTTTCTGGAAACTCTTTCAAAAAGTCATCCGATCCGAAGTATTGCATGATTTTTTCAATTTCAGCCATTCCAGATTTTCCTTTTAATGTTAACGATTCCAATGCCTCTTGGTAATACCCATATTCTTCGTACAAAGCATCGAGCCCATCCAGTAAAGTCAGGCCATTTTCTTTATATTTGGCTGCCGCTTCGGCAATTAATACAGATGCTTGAACGGCATCCTTATCACGCACGAAGTCGCCGATTAAATAGCCGAAACTTTCTTCATAGCCAAATAGGAAAGTAGACGCTTTGGTCTGATGGAATTTCTCGATTTCTTCGCTAATGAACTTGAATCCGGTTAATACATTCATCATTTTTACGTTGTAACTGTCTGCAATCGCCTGTCCAAGTTCTGACGTAACAATCGATTTAATAACGACACCATTGTCTGGCAATGTGTTTTGAGTTTTCTTATCTTCCAATATCGTGCTTAATAACAAAGCACCGATTTGGTTGCCCGTCAGAAACACGTATTCGCCGGTTTTATTTAACACTGCCAAGCCCATTCGATCGGCATCTGGATCTGTCGCGATAAGTATGTCCGCATTTACTTTATGGCCGTAAGGTATCGCAAGGTCAAACGCTTTTGATTCTTCAGGATTTGGATAGGCGACGGTTGAAAAATCAGGGTCCGGAATTGCTTGTTCTGCAACAACAGTAACATTATCGAAACCGGCTGCCTTTAATCCTTTGCACACCAACTCCCCACCAGCTCCATGTAAAGACGAATAAACAATCGATAGACTCTTATCATAATCGCCTTCTATGAGGATATGTCGTAGTTGTTCGGTATAACGCTCGCTCATATCATCGCCTAAATAAATTAATAAACCTTCATCTAAAAGTAGTGATTCATCCATAACTTCAACGGAAAATAGATCTTCAATACTTTCTACATGCTCCGTAATCGCACTTGCAGCTTCTGACGCGACTTGTCCGCCGTCTTCTCCGTAAACTTTAAACCCATTATATTCGGCAGGATTATGACTCGCAGTAATCACAACACCAGAAAATGTATTTAATTCACGGACTGTAAAAGATAACAACGGAGTCGATTGCAACTTCGAAAATAAATAAGATTTGATGCCGTTTTTCCCTAATACTTTTGCGACTTCAAGACCGAACTCAGGCGATTGATGTCTCGAGTCGTAAGCAATTGCGACCCCTCTTTCAGCAGCTTCTTCCCCGCAGCTCTTGATGTATGCCGCAAGCCCTTGGGCTGCTTTTCTGACCGTATAGATATTCATCCGGTTCGTCCCGAATCCGAGTTCCCCTCGAAGACCCGCTGTTCCGAATGACAAGTTCTTATAAAAGCTATCTTCCATTAATTTTTCGTTGTTTTTAGCTAACTCTAGTTGTTGTTTTAATGTTTCCTCTAATGCTTCTTGATTTAGCCACTTTTCTGCTTCAATTTTCCAGCTCACATGAACATCCCCCTATGTTTAATATGCAAAGAAACGCACAGACTCCAGACATTAACTACCAAAGGCTATCATCTTAATTATATCATATACCTCTTGAGTTCTCTTGCCTGATGATAGCTTTATCGAATAATTCGTTTACCGCGCGAACGAATTATTTGATTTTCGGAAATTTCATTGATATTATCAATCTCTACTGTAAAGAGAAAAGGTGATTAACTGTGATACGTTTAATAGCAATAGATATGGATGGTACGTTATTAGGTCCCGACCATACGATTAGCAATAAAAATAAAGAAGCGATACTAGAAGCACAGTCACGTGGAATCGAAGTAGTGATTGCAACGGGTAGAAGTTTTTCAGAAGCTTATTATCCTTTAACGGACGCTGGTTTAAAAGTCCCGTTCATTTGCTTGAATGGTGCAGAAGTTCGAAAAAATGATGGAGAATTGATTTCCGCTACGTATTTAGCTGAAAGTGAAATAGACCACATTATATCGATTTTAGAAGAACAGATAATCGATTATCAATTGTTTATCGGTAAAACAGTCTATACAAAAAGTATCGAAGATCAAATTGATACTTTTGTTCAACTGGCGCTGGCTGCAAATCAAGTTCCGCCAATTGACGACATACGTGCAGAAGTGATGAATCGAGTGGAAATCGGGTTAGTTAAGGAAATTCCTGCATTAGCACCGATTATTGAGAAACATAAAAAAGAAATTAATAAAATCTTTGGTACGTCATTTAATAAAGTCCATTTGGATAACGCTAGACAAGCACTAAAATCATTACCTGGACTTGCAGTCAGTTCCTCCGGAGCAGGCAACCTTGAGATTACCAATATCAATGCACAAAAAGGAATCGCATTGAAACAACTTGCCAAGTCCAAAGGCATTGCAATGGAACATGTGATGGCCATTGGTGATAACTATAATGACTTGTCAATGCTACAGGTCGTTGGCCATTCAGTCGCAATGGGCAATGCCCCTGAGGAAATCAAGTCCGTGTGTAAATCCGTAACAACAACAAACGAATTCGATGGCGTCGGTACAGCAATCGAATCAGCATTGCGTTTGAAAATATAATAACGTTAAAGAAGGTAACGCCCTAAAAGTTTGGGCGTTACCTTCTTTTTCTACCACTTTTTAAAAGTGAAGAAACGTATAACTACCTGCATATGGCAGGGAAAGATTGAACTTTATCTTTCCGCTCTTGCGCTCGCCCGCAGGAAAGCGCTCGCCCGGAACGGAAATCGACGACATAGCCAAAAAATAATCGGTCTTAATATTTACCTAATATCAATCTATCAAAATAAAAACCTAGCCAAATAAATAACAAGCGTAACCGTAATCGCACTAAACAATGTTGAGAACAATACAATCTGTGCCGCTAAATCAGGATGGTTATTATATTCTTCAGCAATCACTGCACTGTTAACAGACGTTGGCATTGCTGAACCGATTAATAATGCTTGAGCCACAATGCCGTCCACTTTAAATATGTATATAATCGCTAAAGCAATGAACGGACCAATGGCCAATCTAAGCACCAAACTATAGTAAACTGTCTTCAATCCAGTCGAAAATTTGATCTTGGCGACCTGCGCACCTAATGTAAATAAGGCAAGCGCAATCATTGCATCTGCGATATAATTCGCCGGAATCCAAATAAAAGACGGAATTGGAACATCATAAGCATTTAATAGTACCCCCGCCAACATCGCATACAAAACGGGCATTCGAAAATAACCAAGTGCCGCCTTTAGCTTCCCAACTTGAATCGATTGTAATGAAAAAATACCGTACGAAAAAAGAAAGATATTTTGCAATGTCAGTATAATCACTTGTATCGACATCGCCAACGGATCACTTTTGAACACTAAATCATTCACAGGAACCCCGTAATTGCCCGAATTGAAAAAAATCGTACTGTTTGAGAATGTGGTTTTCTCGCCTTTCTCCAAACCGATTGCATTCCCGATAAAACGGGAAATTACAAAAAGGATAGCAACATAAAGCATGAAAAAGAGTAAAATATTCCCAAATAAGTTGAATGAGATTTTCGTGCTATATAACTTAACGAAGATGAAACCCGGAACGAGAAAGTAAATATTCATTCTGGCTAACGTTTGAATGTTTAACTCGAATTTCGTCTGCATCACAAACCCTAATGCCATGACCACGAAAATCGGCAAAATAATATCTTTTAGAATGCTTAATAGTTCCATCAAGTGTTCCCCTTCCCCCTTGATGCCTTTCGATTAATTCTATAACCTTTATTAATCAATCAACTGCTTCCACACCTGTTCATATACCTTTTTCAGCGGAACTTGATGATGTTCGGCAATTTTCTTGCATTCTTCATATTCTGGCGAGCTTTGAATGACTTTTCCCTCATAAATCCCTTCTTTAACAGTCACTTCTCCCCACTTCGTTAACACTTTGCGAAACCTTCTCTCCGTCCGGTGAACCGTTAAAGGATAATAACGCACACCAAGCGTAGTGGTTTCCGTGAATAAGATTCGTTTCATCTTATCAAGATTTTCCCCAGAGCATAATAATTGAAGCAATATTCCCGGTCTGTTTTTCTTCATATAAATAGACGTATAATAAACATCATTGGCACCCGACTCAATTAATAGATCCATTATATAGCCAAGTATTTCCCCTGATATATCATCCAGATTTACTTCCATTTTAAACATCTCTTGATCTATATGTGCATGATTTGGAGGGTGTTTAGCACTCATGCTATCACCTCTCCACTTTTCGCTGTGCCAATTTATGGATCAACGCCGCATTATAAGCGCCGCCAAAACCATTATCGATATTGACAACACTAATGCCAGATGCACAGGAATTCAACATTGTTAACAAAGCAGCTAATCCATTATAACTTGCACCGTATCCGACACTTGTCGGGACTGCAATGACAGGGTGGGAAACAAGTCCGCCGACTACGCTTGGAAGGGCGCCATCCATTCCCGCGACTACGATTGAAACGGTCGCATTTTGAATTTCATCGATATTATCAAAAAGACGATGAATTCCAGCCACTCCCACATCGTAAAAACGACGAACTTCACAGCCGAATACTTCCGCAGTAACCGCGGCTTCTTCCGCAACCCGTAAATCAGACGTACCCGCACAAACAACCGCAATATATCCAGTCCCGAAAATATCATCGCTCGGTCTCGAAGAATGCAAAATTTGTGCTTGATTATTATACAGTAAATCAGGGTGCGTTTTTTGAACTTCAGTCGACTTTTCATCAGTAATCCGCGTCACTAATACATAATCATTATTCGCGCGAATTGCGGAAATAATGGCTGAAATTTGTTCGGCAGATTTTCCTTCTCCGTAAATGGTTTCGGGAAATCCTTGACGTTTTTTTCGATGATGGTCTACTTTCGCAAACCCCAAATTTTCATATGTAGCTAACTTTATTTTGGCTTCTTCAACGGTTAACGTACCTTGTTGGACTTGCTTCAAAATGTCTTCCATCTATTTTCACCCTCTATTACGTTAAAAGTACTTCGATAAGTCGCTCGCAATTCCAATATACTTTTCAAATGCTTTTGCATAGACTTCATGATTATCCATATTCGGTTGTATAATTGCTTCAATCGGGATATTCTGTTTAATTTTTTCAAATGAATCCACCTGACCGATTGCAACCAACGCAGTCCATGCCGCTCCCCAAGCCGCACTATGGTGGCTTTCAGAAACATAGACATCCTTTCCAAATACATCAGCTAGCATTTGCACCCAAAGTGGAGATTGAGCTAGACCGCCATTGACGAATATTTTTTCTGGTTCGCCAACTTTCTTTTCAAGCGCTTTACCGATATGGTATAGATTATACGTAATCCCTTCCAAAACAGCACGAACTAAGTGTTCTTTTTTGTGTGTGATAGAAAGTCCAAAGAAATTACCTTTCGCTTCTTGTTTCCATATCGGGGCTCTTTCCCCGTTTATATATGGTAAGAACAATACACCTTCAGCACCTGGAGCAACTTTCTCTGCTTCAGCAGTTAACTGATCGAAACTTCCTTCGTATTCGATAAGTTCTTTTAACCACTGCAATGCGATCCCACCATTATTTGTAGGTCCCCCGAGAATTGACAATTCATCAGTGAATGCATAACAAAATGTTTCTTGGCTATCACTCACTTCAAAACCTTTAATCATTTGTCGAATTGCACCACTTGTTCCAGCGGATATCGCCACTTCTCCTGGATTAATCGCTCCGCTTCCAAGGTTCGCCAATTGACCATCTGCGGAACCGATGACAAACGACATCTCACTTGAAATACCCATCTTTTCAGCAATCGTTTTATCAATGCCGGTAAGAATTTCGGTCGGTGGTACAATTCGCGAAAGTTGGTTCTTGCTAATACCTGCAAGTTCGAGTGCTTCTTCATCCCAATCGAATGTCTTCATATTAAATAATCCCGTAGCGGACGCCATCGAATAATCAATTACGCTATGGCCAAACCACTTTTGAAGAACATATTCTTTTACGGAAATAAAATAAGCGGCTTGTTGATAGGGTTCAAAATTCGTCTCTTTCATCCAAAGCAATTTGCTTAGCGGCGACATTGGGTGATTGGGAAGTCCCGTATTCGCGTAAACGCTGTCTCCAACGGTTTCTCTAAGTTTTTTAGCTTGTTCGTTACTACGGCCATCCGCCCAAATCAAAGCTTGCGATAGCGGTTCATAATTCTCGTTCACGCAAATCAAAGAATGCATCGCACAAGAAATCCCTAGTGTTAACACCTCTTCTTTTCTTCGATTTGATTTCTTCATGCAATCATGAATCGCACCGACAGAAGCACGTTCAATTTCAATTGGATTTTGTTCGACCCTACCTGTTTCAGGGTAATTTGAAGTGATCATTCTTTCAGCAGACGCGACCAATTTGCCGTCTAATTCAAACAGTACCGCTTTTGCACTTGTTGTTCCAATATCCAATGCAAACACTAAATCTTTTTTCATCGTGACTTCTTCCCTTCCAGATATAAAATTCTACTTTAATAAAGAAGAAGCTTTGGATTTTTACTCCAAAGCTTGGTATCGAATTTAAATTGTCATACTTCCAAAACCGCCGTCAACGCGGATTAACGTTCCCGTAACAAAGCTAGATGCTTTATCAGATGCAAGCCATACTGCTGTACCCACTAACTCTTCAGGATCACCGAATCGATTCATCGGCGTATGGCCCATGATAGATTCGATTCTTTCTTCGCTTAAGATTTTACGGTTTTGTTCAGCAGGGAAGAATCCAGGGATAATCGCATTGACGCGGATGCCGTATGGCGCGAATTCGCGTGCCAAGAATTGTGTCATATTGTTAACGCCTGCTTTAGAAACAGAGTAGGTGAATACCCTTGAAAGCGGTGTTGTTGAAGAGACAGATGATATGTTAATGATGCTGCCTTTTCTTTCTTGATCGATCATCTTTTTGGCAAATACTTGCGTCGTTAGCATGATGCCTTTTAAGTTTACATCTAAAATATGGTCCCACTCGTCTTCTTCTATTTCAAAGAACGGTGTCGGACTGTTCGCGCCCGGTGCATTCAATAAAATATCCCATCCGCCTGACCATGCTTCAATTTCAGTTGCAACATTTTCAAGAGATTCTTTAGAAACGACATCTGCGCGAAATGCTTTTGCTTTTCCACCGTTTTCAATAATTTCTTGTACAACCTTCTCCGCTGTCTCTAAATTACGGCCAACAACAGCTATTTGTGCACCTTGGTCCGCCAATCCTTTAACCATTGATGATCCCAATACACTGTTACCGCCAATCGCTACTGCTGTTTTCCCAGTCAAATCAAATAACTTTCCCATTTGTAAAATCTCCTCTATCCATAATTCAGCGTTTACGCTAAGTTTCCTTCATCATCAAATTCCAATTCAAACAACGCTGATACTTTTGTCAAGTACTCATTATTTTCAACTTCGTCCAATAAAGCCTCTGACACTTCAATCTCACTTAGTTCTAACGTATTTTTGATGCGCACCATTTTCACTTGAGTGAAATCAAGAATATTACAAGTCTTAATTGCCGCCTTTAAAGCTAGTCGGTCATTCGCCAATGTCGTAGCAGCTTTTGTTGGCGCGACGACTGTTGAAGTGAGTCCATTTGCGTACGTCGCATCCCAATCTGTTTTATCAATTAACCGCTGCGTCGTGAAGTCTGCAGTTCCAACACCGTTTGCATTTCCTTCAGTTTCATGCGTCAAGTCAAGAACGACCATCTTATTCACTTCAGGTCCGCCGTGCGCATAAGGCGTTGGGTAACGTCCCGTAATATTCGGATCCATGCCATCTCCGCTAATGTTTTTACCGATTTCATCGATAATCAAAACATCGATATTTTTGAAATTAATCTTCGGCAATAGTTTTTTCGCCAACTTTTGAAGTTCAGTTTCTCTCGATTCAATGACATCCGGTAGCAATACTTCGACATGGGCGACCTTATCAAAAGCATTTTCAACCGTCGCAACGCCAAAAAGTACAGGTAGTTTTTCGAGAATCATATTCGACATTAGAATAATATGTTTTCCCATATGTTCAAATCCGAGCTGATGACAAGCTTCTGCACCCTTCTGCTTACCCAAACCGATTGCAATCATTTTCATAATGCCACTTTCAACAGTTCCTCTGAATGCAGTATGTGGTTTCACCCTGTTGATAACGACGATTCCATCTGCTTCAGATGCATATTTATCAACATAGACCGGCAATCCATTTTCTAACTGTCCAATTTCCACAACTTCCATGGATGAGCGAATTTCACAGTTAGCCGATTCTTCTGTAACACCTAAATGGGCTAAAACAGCTATTTGTCCTTCCGCAGATGCGCCTCCGTGACTTCCCATGCTTGGAACGATGAAGGGTTTAGCGCCAAGGTCTTGTAAAAATTTTATCGTTCGTGCAGTCACTTCAACAATTTGGTCAACACCTCGGCTCCCAACAGCTACTGCGATTTCCATTCCGGGCTTTACCGTTTTCCGAATTTCCTCTTGTTGCAAAGCATCTGTCAATGCTTGATCAACATCATCTATCTGTTTATTGTCGAATGTTTGCTTAACTTTCATCATTTTCGGTACTGGAATGTCTTTTAAAAGTTCATCAATAATGCTCATAACATGATCCACTCCTATTCTTTATATTCTGTTCGAAATGAAAAGCACTTCACCATAAGCTATAGTGAAGTGCTTTTAATGGTTAGACGCTCTTTAGTACATTTTCAGGCAACTCTTCATTCATGCTGCCTGTTCGGTATCCACGTAAATCTAATGAGACATAAGTAAAGCCAAGCGATTTAAGTTTTAAATGGATGCTATCACGTTGCTCGACTAATTTCCCGATTTCTTCAGGAGTTACCTCAATACGTGCAATGTTATCGTGGTGACGAACACGTACTTGAGGGAAGCCAATTTTCGCTAAGAAGATTTCAGCTTGATCAACTTGTTCGATTTTTTGTTGATCAATTTCGATGCCGTATGGAATTCTTGATGCAAGACTGCATGACGCTGGCTTATCCCATACCGGGAGTCCTAACTGATTGGCAAGCTCCCGGACCTCTTTCTTATAGATTTTCGCTTCTTGCAATACGCTACGCGCGCCAGCTTCTTTTCTTGCGCGCATGCCTGGGCGGAAATCGTCCAAATCATCCATGATCATGCCATCTAAAACGTATGGATAATCCATGCGCTCTGCTAGCTCATTTAAGTGTGTATAAAGCATTTTTTTGCTGTAATACCAACTGTCAGGTGTGTTGGCAACGATATCCGGATTATCTAATTCTTTGATTTCTGTTTTATAAACCTCTACACCCATGTCTTCTGCAAGTTTAACCGCATCTTCAAACTCTTGTTTACGGAACAGTTCTGATGCAACTACGACTGCTAACACTTGATCTCCTAGTTCTTCTTGTGCTCTTTTTAAAACCAAAGCGCTGTCCACGCCGCCCGAGAACGCGACCATGACGCGTCCCATTTCAGAAAGGATTTCCCCTAATTCAAGATTCTTTTGAATAGATGTTTCGTTCATTTTCTTCAACCCACTTTTCTAATTTTTATTGTAAAATTGCTGCTGACCTTTTTCTATTTTACGTCTCATTAATTTGACCGGCAAACAAACTATCTTTATTCATTATAGGTGTAAGCGCTTTACAATTCAAGCTTTTTTTATTGTATTAAAAAAGAGCTACACACGCCTTTTTCGAGTTATCTAACAGTCGATTAATGTTTAAATTCCCATAAATAAAAAAAGTGAAGAAGTAGGATTAATAAATTCACTTCTACACTTTTTCTTTTTTCATTGCACCGAAGTATAACAATCATGTTTCTGTAAGATAGAAAGTACATGATCATATTCGGATTCTTCCACTTCCAACTTCAATAAATGAGTCGGATGAGCGTCTTCTTCTCCCGTAAAGACATCTTCTTCGATGCCAATCGGCGCGCTTACACCAACCGGGCCGGCGCTAGCTGGCATCCCGGAACTTCCGATGTTCGTCGGGAAGAAAGGCGTAAATAACCTTGTCTCACTTTCTTCTCCCATTTCATCGATAACCAAGTTATTCACTCTGGCGGTTTGTAAACTTGCACGTACGGATTCAGCATCGTTTTCACTTTTCAAATAAACTTCTACACTTCTAGTCATTAGGATCATCCCCTATTCACTTATAGTTTCGATTATAAACAGGATTCCCTAATCTCTAAATTGTAAACCAAATGGCCCGTACGTCATGTGTTTACTTAACTTCCAATAATTACGCGTAAAACATTTGGATGAGTCGTAAATGTTTTCGTTCCAGCGCCATATCCAATTGACGTCACTTTCATCGCCGGCAACGTTCCAAAACTTTCAGCAAGTACCGCTACAATTGCAGCACCAGTCGGTGTAGCCAGTTCTCCTTTTACATCGCTCGCAGCTATCGGAATACCGCGAAGAATTTCCAATGTCGCGGGCGCAGGTACCGGATAGATTCCATGATCAATATGAATCTTTCCTGAGCCAACAGGAATTGGTGATGATTGAATCGTATTAATCTCCAACTGATCAAGTAATATCGCTGTCCCAACGATATCGATTATAGAATCGACAGCCCCTACTTCATGGAAATGAACATCATCTAACGCAACACCATGAATCATGCCTTCTGCAATTCCAATTTTCCTGAAAATAGATAAGGCCATGTCTTCAACGCTTTCAGATAAACCTGCTGATTTAATGAGCTTCACAATATGTTTGTAAGAACGATGGCTATGCCCGTGATGGTGTTCGTGTTCGTGATTATGCTCGTGGCTATGTTCTTTATTGGTCAACAAAACATCGAACTTTGTACTCGTTATGCCATTTTTTACGACTTTCGTAAACGTTAAGTCATATTCATCTTCTAGCGTCAGCTTTTTTAATTCATTCACCAATTGAGTTGCATCTCCACCTGCATCGATTAAAGCACTGATGACCATGTCTCCACTGATTCCTGAAAAACAATCAAAATATAATATATTCATTTTTACAATTCCTTCCTATGTTATAATCATATCAGTTAGCCTTTTGAAAGCCTTTCCATGAAGCTATATATACGTTATTATAGTTTGGTGACTAAACAAAATAAGTTGATTCTATGAAAAATTGGAGGGCGAAAATCTATGATTACTGGTGATGGCGCTTATATCAAAAAAATAAATCGAAGTATCATTTTAAGTAAAATCATTGAACATAAAATGATTTCTAGAGCTGAACTATCTAAAATTACCGGGTTGAATAAAGCAACGATATCCGTTCAAGTTGCTGATTTATTAAACGAAGAATTAATTAATGAAACTAGGCTTGAACATAATGTCGTTGGCAGAAGGCCGATTATGCTATCTATCAACAAAAGTGTTGGCTATGTATTAGGTATTGATCTTGATTATAAACTTATCCAATATACGGTCGCTGATTTAAGCGGCAAGCCAGTTCACTACGAATCCGTGGAATTTGAAACAGATAATTATGAAGAAATTATCCGTTTACTCATTAAACAGATTAACACATATAAAAGCAAGTATTCAAAAAGACGATATGGATTGGTTAGCGTCATGATTGGCGTCCATGGAACGGTAAATATAGACGAAAGCATCTTTTTCATCCCTACATATCAGTGGCAAGATAAATCATTGAAAGATGATTTGATGGATGAACTGGATTTGCCTATCACCATTCAAAACAACGCCAACTTGTCCGCTTACGCCGAACGAGTTTATAAGCACCATGAAAGCAATAATTTGCTTTGCATCATGCTTTCTTCGGGTATCGGTGTCGGCATCATGATTGACGGTAAGCTTCACAAAGGATTCCACGGTTATGCCGGTGAAATGGGCCATATGATTATTGCTCAGGACGGGGAACTTTGTCGGTGCGGAAACCGCGGTTGCTGGGAACAATATGCATCCGAGACAAGTCTGCTCGCCCGACTCTCTTCGCAACTCGATGTGCCAAAATTAACATACAAAGACGTTCAGAATTTAATCGCTAAAAATGATCCCTCGACAATCGCGTTGATTGAAAATTTTATCGTAGATCTGTCAACTGGTCTTAATAATATTATTAATATGTATAACCCGGAGACCTTGGTTTTAACAAGTGAAATCTTAAAAATGTACCCCGATTCCATCGAGAAGATTAAAAGTAATTTTAAATCGACAGTTAGCAAGTACGGAACTATTGAAATTTCGGACCTAGGGAATAAATCCTGTTCAATCGGTGCCTGTGCATTGGGGATACAACGATTTTTAGAAGTTCCTAACCTCCTTTTATCCCTTGAAGAACAACAAACTTGAATCCTTGACCTGAGGATTCTTTTTTAATAAAAACAAACGCCCATTTCAAATTGAATGGACGTTTGTATGTCATTAATATTAGAACCAGTTTGTGTGGAAAGAACCTTCTTTGTCTTTACGCTCATACGTATGTGCGCCAAAATAATCACGTTGTGCTTGGATTAAGTTCGCTGACAAGTTTTCTGAACGGTAGCTATCGTAATAGGAAATCGCGCTTGCAAATGCAGGAACCGGAATACCGTGTTTCACCGCAACCGATACGACTTCGCGTAAAGCTGATTGGTAATTACCGACAATATTATTGAAGTATTCATCCAATAATAAGTTGTCCAATTCTGGATTGCGATCGTATGCTTCTTTAATATTTTGTAAGAACTGCGCACGGATAATACAGCCACCGCGCCAGATCATTGCGATATCACCGTAGCGCAAATTCCAATCGCTTTCTTCTGATTGTGCACGCATTTGTGCAAAACCTTGTGCATATGAACAAATTTTACTCATATACAAAGCTTTTCGAACTGCTTCAACAAGCTCTTCTTTATCACCAGCGAATTCGATTGCTTCAGGCGCTTTCAGTACTTTGCTTGCCCTAACGCGCTCGTCTTTCATAGACGAAATGCAACGTGCAAATACGGCTTCAGTTATGACTGGTAGCGGAACGCCTAAATCTAATGCGTTTTTGCTAGTCCACATTCCCGTTCCTTTTTGCCCTGCTTTATCTAATATAACATCGATTAATGGCTGATCTGTTTCTTCATCGATTTTTGTAAAAATCTCAGCAGTAATTTCAATCAGGTAACTATCTAGTTCACCTTTATTCCACTCTGTGAATGTCTCATGCAAATCCTGTGCATCCACGCCAAGAACATGTTTCAAGATGAAATACGCTTCCCCGATTAATTGCATATCGCCGTACTCGATTCCGTTATGCACCATTTTCACATAATGGCCTGCGCCGTCCGGTCCGATATAAGTACTACAAGATTCTCCGTCGACTCTTGCTGCAATTGCATCAAATATCGGTTGAACGAGATCATAAGCTTCTCTTTGTCCGCCTGGCATAATTGAAGGACCCGTAAGCGCGCCTTCTTCTCCACCTGAAACGCCCGTACCTATGAAGTGAATACCTGTTTTTTCCAGGTCTTTATTACGACGAATCGTATCTTCATATAATGTGTTTCCGCCGTCGATTAAGATGTCGCCTTTTTCAAGGAATGGTTGCAAAGATGCGATTGTCGCATCTGTCGGCTTTCCTGATTGAACCATAAGCATGATTTTACGTGGAACTTCTAGTGAGTTTACAAACTCTTCTATCGTTGTCGCACCAAAAAAGTTTTTGCCTTTTGCTTCATTTTCTAGAAACTCTTCAGTTCTAGCGGTTGTACGGTTAAATACTGAAACAGAATACCCCCTGCTTTCAATATTTAGGGCCAAGTTTTTTCCCATTACTGCTAAACCGATAACACCAATTTGTTGTTTAGACATTTTAATTATCTTCCTTCCTGAACGAACTTGATTTATATGGAGAAACTTATAATCCGAAATAACGCTTTGAATTTTCATAACAAATATCACAGACATACTGCTCTAGGAGTACCATGTCTTTCGGAACTTTACGTTCCTCAACCCAAGTGCCGAGTAAATTGCAAAGAATTCTTCTGAAATATTCATGTCTCGGGAATGAAAGGAAACTTCTTGAGTCGGTTAACATCCCGACGAAGTTACTAATTAATCCGATATTCGCAAGCATTTTCATCTGTTCTTCCATACCGTCAATTGTATCATTAAACCACCAAGCTGTACCAAATTGAACTTTTCCAGCAATTTCTGAACTTTGATAATTCCCAGCCATTGAAGCAAGCACATTATTATCATTCGCATTTAAACTATATAAAATTGTTTTCGGAAGCTTATTTTCACTTTCCAATGCATCTAAGAAGTTCGACACTTTATTGGCAAGTAAGACATTACCGATAGAATCAAATCCAGCATCCGGTCCTAGAATATTGAACATTCTTGTATTGTTATTTCTAAGCGCACTGAAATGTAGTTGCATTGCCCAACCTTTTTCAGCATACAATTCAGCCAATGCCAGCATCGTAAACGTTTTATACTGTTCAATTTCTTTGGAACTTAAGCTTTCTCCATTTAAACGCTTTTCGAAAATAGTTGAAGCTGCTTCTTTCGTTGCTGCTTCAAAGAACATCACGTCAATTCCGTGATCAGAAGCACGGCAACCATGTTCATCGAAATACTCAACACGACTAGCTAACGCGTCTAAAAATTGGTTGTATGTTTCAATCGAAGAATTCGTAACTTTACCAAGTTTTTCGAGCCAGCCTATAAATTCTTTACGCTCAAGATTTAGACCTTTATCTGGTCGGAATGAAGGTGACACTGTAATTTCGAAGCTTTCATCATGTAAAGCCTGGTGACTCGCCAAATCATCTGTCGGATCATCAGTCGTTCCTAGAAATTCTACTTGATCTTTTATAAGCAATGATCTGATAGACATCTCTTTTGCCGATAATTTTTTATTCGCTTCTTCCCAGATTGCAGGTGCCGACTTTTCATTGAGTAGCTCCTCAATACCGAAATAATGTTTAAGTTCTAAATGCGTCCAGTGATACAATGGATTCCCGAATGTTTTCGGGACTGTTTTCGACCATTCTAAAAACTTTTCATAATCGCTTTTGTCCCCTGTAATGAAGGACTCTTCTACACCATTTGCACGCATCGCTCTCCACTTATAGTGGTCCGCGCCTAGCCAGATTTCGGATAGATTCGTGAAGTTTTTATCCGCTAAAATTTCGTGTTGATTTAAATGGTTATGATAATCGATAATTGGTAAATCTTTGGCTGTGCCGTGATACAACTCTTTTGCAGTATCATTATACAACAGAAAATCATCTGTGATAAATGTTTTTATATTTACCAACCCTTCAATTAATATTTATGTAAATTTATCGATATTAGTTTATTTGTTTATCAAACAAACAGACTAACTCTCTCTAGTCTATAGTAATTGTAGTCGCTTTACTTTTCAAGCTCTAGGGATAGATTGATCTAGTTCTTTCTGCACTTGGTGGATGCCTACTGCTAGAAGGCCACTACTTGAAGGTAACACTCGCAAAACCACGGACTACCTGCGGGAATAACTAATTATTGTACGGAGTTTAATCGAATTAAAGAAAAGTATATGTAGTTTTAAGCGGATTGGCGCCTCCCCATCGGAAAGCGCCAACAAAGCATAGAACCTTTTCAGGTACTCTTTTTATCTAAGTGCAATTTGTAATGTTGCTTTTGGCTTATTGTCAACGATTAATGATTTACCGTCTGTATAACCTTCCTCACGGCCAGTTAACTCTTCGATTAACTGATTTCTTCTTAAATTAATGCGTTTTCCATAATCAGTTACATGTATTAGATTGGTTAACTCTTGAGGATCTTCTATTAAATTGAAGAACTGTTCTTCACCAGTTTGTGAATACCAAATATACTTTTCTTCCCCACTGGTAATGCTATGGTACGATTGAATTCCAAGTGTATGTTCGCCATGAATATATTCACGCCAACTTAAATTCTCTGTTGATTCCATTTTGACTAATGGAAGTACACTTTTCCCTTCAACTGTATTGGGTATCGTAATATTTGTAGCATCCAGAAGGGTGGGCATTATGTCTCTTAATTCAACCATTTCATCAATCTTTACATTCTTTTTCATCTGCAAGTGATTCCCTGGATCTACAAGTATGAAAGGCACATTTGCACTTCCTTCATATGGTAGACTTTTTCTGAATAAGTTATGATCTCCTAGTAATTCACCATGGTCAGAGACAAATAATATAATTGTATCTTGATATACACCGTACTCTTGCATCGCATTTAAAAATCTTCCAATTTGATGATCAATATGCGTGATCAACGCATAATAAGCTGCTTTTGCTTGCTTTAAGCGCCTTTCGGGAACAATTCCCTTAGCTGTAATTGGACTGTAACCTTCTAATCCCTCGTCTTCTGTATTTGCCCAATCACCAATTGGAGAGTCTGGAATATCCACATCGCGATACATATCATAAAATGCGGATGGTGGATCAAATGGTGGATGCGGCCTCACATAGGACATCTTTAGAAAGAAAGGTTTAGTTGGATCACGCCTTCTTAAAAAGTCTATCGATTGCGAAGTTAACCAGTTCGTTGGATGGAGTTCTTCTGCTACATGCCAAGGTCGTGTAACTGTTGATGAATTACAATCTAACCCTAAATCCGTCAAATCCACATTACCTATTGCTCTTTCCCGCATCCAGTTCAAATAATCATCAGCGTAATCAGCAGATTCTATCGTTTTTGTATTATATTTAAATCGATTATAATGCATATAGCCATCATGTAAGATGACATTATGAAATCCACATAAACTACGCGTTGGATACACATGCATCTTTCCAATCGCTTGTGTATGATAGCCCGCCTTCGTAAATTCATCCGCAATTGTATTTTCATATTTCCAAGGTACTTTATCTTCATAGCCTACCCGACCTGTTGAAGCTTGTGACCTTCCAGTTAATACACTCGCTCGTGCTGGAACACATGAAGGTGTGGCGGCATAGGCATTTGTAAACAATGCCCCACTTCTAGCCAGTTGATCTAAATTGGGTGTATCCACAACTGGGTGGTCCAGAATGCTCAAACAATCAGCACGCATCTGATCGACCATTATTAATAAAACATTCGGTTTCATATATAGATGTCCCCCAAGATAAATTTAATTCCAATGCTTTATATGGTCCACCTACCAAGGTGCATACAAGGAATATCACCTCAATGATTACGCGTTACCATGGTGATAAACAAAAATTTCTTTGATAGCAGGTGTCCCTTTACTTTCAGTGATTTCTAACTCTATCCCACGTACATTTATCGCAGGGATTGGAACAATTACTTTATTCCCTATATTTCTACCTTCATGGATTGACAGTCTCCGCCGTGTTTTAGCTGTGATGGCATTGATCGTAAATCGGCTTACACTTTCCCCATCTGTTAAATCTTCCTGAATCACAATATGGTCAATTAAATGGGGTTCACTAGTTTCATAAATCCACTTTCCATCGCGATAACCAAACTGATCAATGGATACAATCGGACCATGAAACCGTTCACTAATCTCCGCCCCAAACTCTAATAAACGACTTGTATCTTTTTCCGGTAAAAGCCCTTCTCGATTTGGACCAATATTCAATAATAGATTTGCACCTCGGCCAACAGAGTGATAATATATCCCCATTAATTCTTCTAAACTCTTTACAGAATGTTCATCATTTTCACTGTAAAACCAGTTATCTCTCATTTGAACATCACATTCCGCCGGTAACCAAATCGGTTCTTCCAAATCTTCCAGTTCATCAACATAAATAGAGAAATCCAGATTGCTCACGACATTCCAGCATGGAATTGGTGCAAGACCATCTTCGTTCCCCACCCACCTGAAATCTGGGTCAGCCATATTAAAAATTAGAATATTCGGTTGCAATGAACGGATTTTCAAGATGATACGTTCCCAGTCATACTCGTGACCTTCAGATCCTGCACCATCAAACCATAGAATATCAATTTCTCCATAGTTTGATAGCAATTCTGTAATTTGATTGATAAAATAATCGTCATATGCTTTTGCATCTTTATTGCTATAAAAATCAGCTGCACCATCATATGGAGAATAATATAGACCAGGCTTAATATTATGATGACGACATTCTGCAATGAATTCTCGAACAACATCGCCTTTTCCATCTTTCCACGGTGATTTGGCAACTGAAAAGTCCGTGTATTTTGAAGGCCAGTTGGAAAATCCATCATGATGCTTCGCAGTTAAAACAGCGTACTCCATGCCTGCTTCTTTCGCAGTCCTCAGCCATTGCCCACAATCTAAACTTTCCGGATTAAATTCAGTTGGTGACATCGTCCTTTTATCAAAATCAACATAGCCCTCATAAAAAGTACGAAGGCCAAAGTGAATAAATAAACCAAATTCCCATGCTTGATACTCGAGTTGCCTTGCCGTTGGTTTAACTTGTTGGGTTGTAATCATGAACTAGCCTCCTAACAGGCACTTAATTTAATTAATAGATTTATTAATTGTACATTACAGGATTTCTATCGATTAGGCGTGTGTTACTCTAGGCATTGCCATTGACTCTTTTCCTAGTTCCGCCCAAACATATTTCAATAAAAGCTCACTCTTTAATTGTTCATATTCATCCTGTGCCCATAGGTTATTTATTTCACCTGGATCTTCCTTTAAATCATAAATCTCACCATATGTTTTATTATAGTAAACTGTGATTTTATATCTATCATCTACATAGGTTTTCTGATGTATGGTCGTAGGTTCATGTCTGAACTCACATATTATGTGATCTCTTGCTTTTTCTTCAAGCCCCAACCACACTTTACTTTGATTGACTCCAGTCATTTGCGGTGGAACGAGAATAGTAGCAAACGACAAAAATGTTGGTGCTAAGTCAACTAATGACTGCATTGATTGAGATACTTTTCCAGCCGGAACTTTACCTGGATAACGAACAATAAATGGAACTTTTATTAGATCCTCATAATGAAAGCCACCTTTATACTGCAATCCATGTTGCCCAAAAAAATGACCATGATCACTGGTGAAAACAATAATTGTATTATCAGCAATACCCAATTCATCTAAGTTATCTAGAATCTTCCCGATATACTTATCCATCATACTAACCATACCGTAATATGTAGCGGTTATTTTCTTATGACGTTCATCTTCAATTTGATGCGAATGATAACCATGTATAGCTAACCCAGTTTCTTTATAGCTAGAGAAATCTGGGTTCTCTTCTTGAGTCATTTGAAAATGCGGTGGATTCTTTTCATGTTCGCCCTCTATACCTTTGGGAATGGTCAAAAGTTCCGGATCATACATCTTATCCCACGGTTCTGGAACTAAATAAGGAGGATGAGGATCAAAAAAACTTGACCACATAAAGAAACTCTCATTATTTTGGGTGTATTCCTTGATTTTAGTATTCGTCCGTTCAGCAATCCATGTATTGTAATGATACTCTTCTGGAATTGGCCATTTATGTTCGTCTTTCTTATCCATTGTTCCGGTTGGAGCGACAAAATAATCTCGCCAATTCATGCAGCCATTTTCTTCGAGCCATAATGCATAATGTTGCCCTACATGTGCCTCATTAGTATGATTTCTGGCGAGTTCAATATGTTCAAACCCATAAAACTCTTCATTATATTCCTTCCAAAACGGTAAATCTTGTAATAATGGATAGGATTCTAGTGATGTATATTCATCAGTTTCATGTAGTTGTTGAAAATGCGCCTTTCCAATGAGTGCAGTACGGTAATTATTTTCTGTAAAATCATTTCCAACTGTATGACGATTTTCTAATAACTTTGTACCAAGTGTCCATGCTCCATGTTGACTTGGATATTTTCCGGTAATAATTGAAGCTCGTGTTGGAGTACACGTTGGATTTGGACAGTAGGCACGTTTAAAAGTCGTTCCCTCTTTAACCAATCGATCCAAATTTGGTGTAGAGAGTTCATCATTAAATGCACCTATCGTGTCAAAATGTTGTTGATCGCTTGTTATCAATAATATATTGGGTTTCCTCATATAGGCAAATACTCCTGTTTTTTATATTTTTATTGAGTCAGTAAACATATCACTTATTACAAAAACATCAGAGTGTTCTAAAATTAAACAGTTGCTACTCCTTCTTCATATTTCGAAAATGTTTTGGATACGCCCCACATTAAAATATATGCAGTGACACTACCACCGAAGAAAAACAAGAGACCCGGTATGTAGATGAATGTCGCGTAATTTAGAACTACGACAACAACCATTAAAAACACAGTCAAAATAGGATGGATGATCCCAATGACGAAAGACCATTTCAAGTGATCAAAAACAGTTAAATTGAAATGAACATATATCGGAAAGAGATACAGTAGCGCAATGCTTATGATGAAAAATAGAGCTAAAACTACATAACTCGCAATGAAATAATTTATCCCATCCATCGAACGTAACACTTGGAACTGTATCGTCAATAAGTAAATAACCAGAAACAGACTTAAACCTACGGCATTTACTTTGAAAAACTCTTTGCGATACGTCGCCAAAAATGTCTTTGCGATTGGGATATCTTGTTCACCCATAATCCATTTCCGCGTTACCGCAAACATCCCAGCTGTTGCGGGTAATATTCCGAATATTACCAATCCACATACGGTAAAAGCAACCCATAAAAGGTTTACATACGCCAATTTTGTTATCCATAAAGCGAATGCAACGTACCCATTTACAAAACCTCTCATGATAATCCTCCTCTGTTACTCATTTTCCGTTGTATCTTTTTTTACTCTTTCACTGATCCAATCAATACACCTTTAACAAAGAAGCGTTGCAAAAATGGATACGCAATGAGTAATGGTAGCGCTGAAACAATAATAACCGCGTATTTAATGAGAGAAGCTGTCTTAATCTGTTCAACAAATGACTCGGCAACCCCGCCGCCACCGCCTGCACCTGATGCATCAACTTCGTTTAAAACTAGGATTTGTCTTAGAATTAATTGTAATGGATACAACTTATCATTCGACAAATAGATTAGTGCGTTAAAGTATTGGTTCCATAACGCAACGGCGTGAAATAAAGCCATAACGGCGATAATTGGCAGTGATAGCGGCAAAACAATCTGCCAAAATATTTTATAATCCGATGCACCGTCAATTTTTGAGGCTTCCACAAGTTGATCGGGTATGGTTTGTTCAAAAAATGTACGTGCAACGAGAATTGACCATGCCCCCAACAAACCAGGTATTACAATCGCCCAAATCGTATCTAGCATTTGCAAGTTTTTTATAACTAAATAAGTGGGGATTAATCCACCGTTAAAGAGCATCGTGAAGAGGATAAACCACAACACGTATTTCTTACCCGCTAATTCTTTTCTAGATAATGCATATGCGCAAGGTAATAAGACAAATAAATGAAGCGCTGTACCTAAAACTGTATACATGATGGTATTTCGATACCCAAGCCAAATCACCTCATTCGCAAAGACTTTCTTGAATCCTTCGAACGTGATGTCTACTGGCCAAAGCCACATTCTTCCCGTACTAACTGCCGACGGGTCACTGATGGATGCACTAATAACAAATATCAGTGGGTAAATGATGATAAGTGTAATAAACGTGACAAGGATGGTATTAATGACACCAAACGACTTGTCCGACATGCTCGTATTCTTCATGGATTTCCCTCCTTACCACAGACTATTTTCACTTGTTTTTCTAGCAATATGATTCACGCTAATTAATAAGATAATATTAATCGCTGATTCAAATAAACCGACCGCCGCTGCGAAGCTATATTGTCCTTCTAATAGACCGGTTTGATAAACGAAAGTTTGAATAACATCAGACGTTTCAGCGTTCAAACTGTTTTGCATAAGCAATACTTTCTCAAAGCCGATTGCCATAAAGCTTCCGATGTTCAAGATAAACAAAATGACTACCGTCGGTAGGATGGATGGAATATTAATATGTAGAATTCGCTGCATTCTTGAAGCACCGTCTACTGTTGCTGCTTCATGCAATTCTGGGTTCACCCCAGCCAATGCCGCCAAATAAATAATGGTTCCCCAACCAAGAGATTGCCATTGACCTGACCAAACAAAAATGTGACGGAACCAACTTGGGCTCGTTAAAAAGTCGATGGGTTGTCCACCAAATGAGACAATCGCATGGTTTACAATTCCAGTAATCGGATCCAAAAAGGCCACGAGCATACCGACAACAACAACGACCGATATAAAATGCGGAGCATATGTAAGCGTTTGCGTCCATTTTTTATAAGCCCCATTACGTAACTCGTTTAACATGAGCGCAAATATAATTGGGATTGGGAAAAGTAGTAATCCATATATATTTAATATCAGTGTATTTTTAAGTAAGCGCCAGAAATAGTAAGAGTCGAAAAAACGTGTGAAATGTTCAAAACCAACCCAAGGGCTTCCCGTTATTCCTAGGTTCGCGTAAAAGTCTTTAAATGCGATTTGTACTCCATACATTGGGACATAGTGAAAAATAATGAAGTATGTAAGTGCAGGTATTAAAAAAGTATACAGCTGCCAGTTTCGCGAAAAGTTTTTCCTCATTCGTTGAACTTTACTCTCGTTTCGAGAAGAAGCGACAGTTTGTGCTTTGATTCCCATTAATCCAACCTCCTTTTGACAATTCGTTGATTAAAAAGAAACAGGGGAATATTTTCCCCTGCTAATTCACAACGGTTCCATGAATATCTTATTGATTTAATTCTACTGATAATCCTTTTCGACTAACAATCTGTAATTAGTTACCTGAATACCTTTCATAAGCGGCTTGTTGTACTTCAAGATATTTATCCATACCAATACTATTAAGTGTTTTCAAGTAATTATCCCACTCAGATAATGGCGTATCACCTTTGATAAATTTATCACGCATTTCAAGTGCATATTTTTCCAAATCTGCACCAACAGAAGCTAAAACTTTAGTTTCTTCTTCTGTATACATAAATTTCGGCCACGACACGTCAGAGAGATATGGCTTCAACTTCTCTGTTGCCTTTAAAGAAGACTGTGAAGTTTCTGACCCAAGAAAGTATTCTTGCTTCATAATTCCTGGTGGCCAGATGCCCACCCAAGTTAAGCGCTTTCTAATTTCTTGATCCATAGTTAAACCATCGGGACTGTTAGTAATTTCATCAACATATTCATACGTACCATCTTCGTTCTTCACATAAGTCTCATCTTCGATACCCATGTATTGAAATCTTGCTCCCTCATCCGTATAGAAGTGATCGAGCCATCTAACCATTGCCGCCGGTTCTTTATTTTCTCTAGTTATCACTAGTCCATCTACTCTCCCGACTGCATTACTTTTACTATATGACTGATAACCTTCTGGACCTTTAAGTGGCAAGCCGCCGACGAAAGCACTTTCACTTACACCAAATGTCTCATCAGGGCTATAAAATACCGTACTTCCATAAATATTTGATGCGCCATTAGCCAAAAATTGGTCGTTTTCTATTGTGAAAATATTTTGGTTTATTAATCCTTCTTGATATAGCTTATTTATATATATCAACATTTCTTTGTAGCCCTCTGTGGAAGGAACAAATCGAACTTTATCATTTTCTTTATTCAAGTCGATATAAGTTTGATTTTGCTCCGATAAACCAAATGAACCTCTTAGCCAACGAACTAGTTCGTTGATATTACGACCACCATAAGGAATCTCATCCGCTTTTCCATTGCCATTTAAATCATTATTATTGATAGCTTTCAAATAAGCATAATACTCATCAGTGGTTTCTGGTATTTCCAAATCCAAAGTTTCCAGCCATTGCTGGTTATACCATGGCCTAGCCCCCACAACTAATGAGAGAAACTCTGGATCTTGAATAGTAGGCATCGAGTAGATATTTCCATCTGGAAAGGTGATCGCTTTACGCACTTCTGGATATTGCTCCATCAATTTTGTTAAATTTGGAGCATATTTTTCAATTAAGTCATTTAGTTTAATGAAAGTTCCTTGTTTCCCGTATTTATATAAATCCAAGTTATTTAATCCGGAAGCATAGAAAGCATCTGGTATATCGTCACTTGCTAAAGTTAAATTCCTCTTTTCTTCCAACGATGCATGAGGGATTTGTTCCCAGTTAATGTCGATGTTGGTCATTTCCTTATATTTATTCCAAATAAGAATGTCATTCCAATTGCCTTCATTCGAATTTGCCGCGACAAAAACGTCATAACTAATTGGTTCATTAACGATTGGCATATCCGTTATATTAAGATTATCAAGGTTACCTTCATTTACTTCTTCTTCATTTGATTTAGTCTTATCGTCATTACATGCTGCCAGTAATAATACCATTGCGAATAAAACTATTAGTGATCTTCTAATCTTCAAAAAAATACACTCCCTACGATTCTAGTTTGAAATCCCCCTTCTACACGTCCCCCTCAAAGTTTATATTACTAATATAATTAGTTAATAATTTACTATAAATTTAATTATATCACCAGGCAAATCGTTTGTCTATTCGAATTTTCCTATTAGTACTTGTTTTCAATCTGGCATAACCGGGCCGTTCTCAAGTAAGTGAAATTCATAATATAATACGAAAAGGATTGATTTCTTTGTTGATTACCTCTCCCAGCCTGAGCGAGCATAATATCATGAAGTTGACGCTATTAGTTATTAGAAAAAAGAACCCCTTAATTAGCCCTCACTAAATGACTAAAAAAGAGATTCTTCCAGTATAAATTCATCGAGTTACTTTCACCCTAATTTATGCGTATCGATTAATGCGAGTTCTTCATTACTTGTTCCGTGGAGTTCGAAGACAATAATTTCATTTTCACCTTTTTTCAGTAGTGGGCCTGGTAAATACAATGTTTCTTGGGGCCCTTTCTCCCAATACCTACCAAGATTGAACCCATTAACCGTTACAAAGCCTTTGGTCCACCCCGGAAGTTCAACAAATGTATCTCCTATTTCCTCTACAGTAAAGTTACCTCGATAAAAAGTTGGTGCTGGTGCAGTTTCCGAAGCGACATCTTCGTTAAATGACAATTGCTGAAGATTGTTCATTGTTAATGGGTACATTGTCCAATCATGTAAAAATTGGTATGCAAAACGAACTCCTTCTGTAATCCCTTTAGGATCATTCATACGAGGGCCATAATTAATGCGCCCCATATTTTCAACTAAAATATCAATTTGCGCGCCTTCTTTCGGTATCTCAAAAGATATCTTTTGATCATCCCATCGATCAATGACGCCTTTGTATTCTTGATTTACGAAGACAAGAGCACGATCGCGAACTTTTTGAATTGATAACGGCGCTTCTTTATGCGGTCCCTTTAAAAAGGTACGGTACAAAGTAAATCCATAATCTTGTCCAAGCTTCTCCATCGTCGTTGGATTCGCTCTTTGATCTGGTTTACTAATACTATCCAAAGCTTCAAATAGATTGATAGATGAATCCATTTTCACTTTCCCGTAATCCATTTTTGGAATTGGTTCAGGTAATACTAATTCTCCTATATCCTTGAATTCTGAAATAACTTTTCTCACTGCATGGAATTTAGGTGTAATATCACCTGTTTCGCTAATTGGACAATCATAATCATAGCTTGTTACTGTTGGTTGGTATTCTTCACCAAAGTTCGCTCCGTTATAAAATCCAAAGTTCGTCCCACCATGGAACATATAAAAGTTAACGGAAGCACCATAATTAAGCATTTCTCTAAGTGTAGCTGCAGTGTCGTCCGTATTACGTTTATGATGTTCTTCACCCCAATGATCAAACCAGCCATTCCAAAATTCCATACACATACTTGGCGTATTAGGAAAATGACTTTGTAATAAATCAAACGACTCAGTCGGCCTTGAACCGAAATTGACAGTAGCTAATACATTTTCTACTGAACCACCTTGGAGCATTAAATCCGTTGGACCATCCGAAGTAAATAATAAAACATCTATTCCTCTGGATATCATGCCATCTTTAATGTAATTTAAGTACTTTTTATCGTTACCATAACTTCCATATTCGTTTTCAATTTGCATTGCAATAATCGGACCACCATTTGTTTGTAATAATGGCTTGAATTTCCCCAATAAAACATCAAAATAACGATCCACTTTTTCTAAGAAAGGTTCATAATATGATCGAATTCGCATATTACTATCGGCGAGTAACCATGATGGTAATCCTCCGAATTCCCACTCAGCACATATGTAAGGACTTGGACGAATAATTACATGTAAGCCTACTTCACCAGCAATCTTGATGAACTCCTCTATGTTGGCAATTCCATCAAAGTTATATTCACCTTCTTTTGGCTCATGTAAATTCCAAGGAACATAGGTTTCTACACAGTTGAATCCGCATGCTTTTAATTTTAGTAATCTGTCTTCCCAATATTCAGGGACAACTCTAAAATAATGAATAGCTCCTGAAATAAGTTGAATAGGTTCATCATTAAGTATAAATTGACTTCCTTGTACGTTTAACTTTGACAATTATAACAGCCCCTTTGCAAATCGATCATAATAGGCATCCAAATCAATCGAATTCCCTTTGTTTAACCTTGACTCCTCAGCAGCAAATGCCATTAAGTGACTTCGTAAGGATACAGAAGCAGAAGACAAGCTCTCAGATTGTCCTTCATCCTCAATATCATTTAGGAAGGAACGAACAATACCATTATCACCGCCACCATGTCCTCCGACTGGATTATCAAACTTAATAATCGTTTCATGTTTTGTTAAGAAATCATAAATTGAAATACTGTTCTCTTCCATATTCCCTCTTATTTCACCTTTGGTGCCCATGATTTGTACCATGCGTGTTTGCTCACGTGTAAATCCACACATGCTAAACGTCGCCGTTGCACCATCTTCAAACTCCATATTTACAACTTGATGATCTACAACATTATTATCAGATTGATACACACATTTACCATAGTCTGTTTCATTAAGTCCCTTGATAATACCTTCGTTCGTATGATCTTCTGTGAATTTCTTTGCCCAACCTCTACCATCACCTAAATAATAGCGGCCAGCGTGATAAGGGCATTCTTGCGCAACAGGACACCCATCTAAACATCTTTTCGGTGCACCTTCGGGTTTATTTTCCTCTCTAAAATGCATTAGAGAGCCATATGAGCTCACTCGTTCACATTTTTTATCTAATACATAACTAATGATATCCATGTCATGACATGACTTTTGTAAAATCATTGGACTTGATTTTTCTTTATTACCCCAATTCCCTCTAACAAAGCTATGAGACATATGCATAAACTCTACATTCTCGTTTAATTGAAGGGATGCTACTTGTCCAATCTTCCCCTCTGAAATAATTTGTCTAATCGTTGACCAAAATTGTGTATAGCGAAGAACATGACAAATTGTTAGTTGACGATTGTGCTTCTTTGCCGCTCGTTCCATTTCGATACATTCCATCGGATCTGGAGACATTGGTTTCTCTAATAGAACGTGGTAGCCTAATTCAAGCGCTTTCAATGTTGGCGAATAATGCTCTCTATCAAGCGTACAAATAATAGCAATATCAGCTAATTTTTCACCTGACAGTATATCTTCCCAATATTCAAAACACGCTTTCTCATTAAGTTTGTGATCTTCTTTTAGTCTATTTCTTCTCTCGATTATTGGTTCTGCTACTCCAACAATTTTCAACTCATGCGGGTATTCTATAGCATAAGGAGCATAGGCTCTAGCACCACGGTCCCCGCCTCCAATGAGTATAGCTGTTTTTGGCTTCAAAACTTTTCCTCCCTTATTTCCAATTGATTCTTACCGATAATTCCTGCACCAATAATGCCTGAATCACCTTTAAAATGACTTGTATGTATTCTTTCTAATACTAATCTTTGTTCGGGTATTAAATACTTAGCTAACTCCTCTTTTACTAAATCTATAAAAAAAGAATTATTATTAACAACTCCACCACCAAATACTATTTTGTTAGGATCTAATAAACAGACAACTGAATAGATTCCATATGCCAATGGTTTGACGATATCATTCATCAAGTTTCTAGCTATGTCATTTCCATTTTGGTAGGACATAAAAAAATCTTTCGTTGTCATTTCAGCTTTATTAAAATATTTCCGCGCGAGTTTTTGAATGGCCAATCCTGATGCAGTTTCTTCTAAACTCTCAAACTTACTTGAATCAGCCAACGGTAACACAGGGAACAATCCAAGTTCTCCAGCAAATCCAGCTCCTCTTAAAAAT
Organism: Sporosarcina sp. 6E9; assembly: GCF_017921835.1. NCBI lineage: Bacteria > Bacillati > Bacillota > Bacilli > Caryophanales > Caryophanaceae > Sporosarcina > Sporosarcina sp. 6E9. Next base: position 1,841,848 of record NZ_JAGEMN010000001.1, read on the forward strand.
GAACCATTGTGAATAATCGAGCAAGAAATCCCTGTACTGATAGTAATATAGACAAATGTTTCATCAATATTCTCTCCGGCGATTTTCCACTCAGCTAATGTAGCCAAATATACATCATTATCTAAACTAATATTTTCAATACGATAGTGTTCCCGTAATCGATCTATTACAGGAAAACTTCTCCACGGTAAATTATTCTGAAAAACAGCAATTCCATTCTTACGATCAACTTTTCCTGGAACGCCAACACCCATGCCCACTATTTCTGTTAAAGGAATTTTAGTTTCCTCAAGTAGAATATCTATGCAACTAGTAACTTGGGTAAACATTTTCTCTCGATTTGAAGTATCACTTTCAACTTCAGTTCGAAAAACAATATGTTCCCACTGATCAAGTATTACTGAAGCAATTTTTGTTCCTCCAATATCAACACCAATTACATACCCCACGTCCTTCACCTACAATTCCCTATACTTTTTATTTGTAAAAAGTATGAGAGAGCAATTGAACACCCTCTCACTTCAATACACTACTTACTTATCACCTTCATAACGCTTCATTGCATCTGTTTTGATCATCATATACTCTTCCAACCCGATATTCTCAATTGTTTTCACGTATTCATCCCACTTAGAAAACGGAACTTCTCCAGCGATAAACTTATCAGTCATTTCTGTTACATATTTCTCAATGTCCCCACCTAGCCCAACTAATGTTTTTGTTTCTTCATTAGTATATTTAAACGGTGCCCATGGGGATTCAACTAAGTTTGGAATTAACTTTTCGGCAGCTTCCAAATCTGCTGGTGAATTTGCTGGTCCTTTAAAGTATTTACGATGTGTTATGGACGGGAAACCTCCACCTGGATAGGTTAAATACTTTGCAACTTCCTGTTCATAAGTTAAACCATCTGCACTATTTATAATATGATCCATATAGACTAATTCACCATCCGCATTTTCTTCAAAAGTTTCTCCTTCAACCCCCATGAAGAATAATTTCATACCTTCATCACCATAGAAATAGTCTATCCATCTAACAGTTGCTTCTGGATTTTTGTTAGCATTCGTAATAACGAATGCACCAGGAATTACAACAGTTGGCATTAGAGAGTTAAATTGTTTGTCACCATTTGGACCTTCTAAAGCTGGCATCCCTGTATACACACTAGCTTTTTCGCCAAATATATCAATTGGGTTATACCATACAGTACTGCCATATTTCGATTCTGATCCGTTTGCAAGGTATTGTTCCGTTGTAGTAGTAAAAATACTCTGTTCTATTAAACCTTCACTATATAATTTATTGATATACTCCAACATTTGTTTGTACTCATTTGTAATAGGGAAGAAACGTAACTCACCTGATTTAGGATCAATATCTACGTTCAAATTGGATGTACCTTTATTCGATAAACCAAACGCCCCTTGCAAGTAATTTATTAATGTACCTAAGCTTGGAGCACCGTATGGGATTTCATCTGCTTTTCCGTTTCCATTGGGATCTCCATCTTTAACCGCTTTCAAATATTGATAAAAATCTTCCAGTGTTTCAGGCATATCCATACCAAGAGCATCTAGCCATTCTTCATTAATCCGTGGTTTAGGTCCCATACGATATGAATAGAATTCTGGCTCAGCCATCAAAGGAAAAGAATAGATATTTCCATCCGGAAAAGTTAGCGCTTGTTTCACGTCCGGGTTTTCTTCTAAAATCTTATTAAAATTTGGTGCATATTCTTCTATTAAATCATTTAAAGGGACGAAGATTCCTTGCTCACCATATTTTAATATGTCTGCTGTTGGCATTCCCGTATTGTGGAAAGCATCGGGTAAATTACCGCCTGCTAGTGCTAGATTTCTTTTCTCTGCGAGTGAGGCATGAGGAACTTGCTCCCACTTAACATTAATATTAGTCATTTCTTTATACTTATTGAAAATCATTACATCGTTCCAGTTATCAGCAGTTGCAGGCGCTTTTCCAGCAAAGAAATTTAAAGTAATTTCTTCTTTAACAATTGGCATTTCTGTATCCGTTAAATTTTCTAATGCCTTCTCATTCCCTACTGCACTGTTCTTTTTATCATCATTTGCACAAGCTGCAAGGAACAACAATGTTAACATCATTAAAATAAATATTTTTTTCTTCATCATCTATATACCTCCTCATTTTTTATTACCTGAAAGTTCCACTATTTCTATTTTAAAAATTTAAATCAGTTTCTTTCATCTTTGCCCCCTTTAATTTTTCGATATCAAGGCTATTGGGATTATTAAAAACAAATAATTAAACATTGAACTTTAATAATATTACTTCTAAAACAAATTTAAGTAAATATTAATAGTAAATGTTTTACTAACCACTTTTAATATATCACTTCTTAACTTCTGTGTCTATCTAAATATTGTAAAAGGATAGATTAAAGGGAATTGTCTGTTATGATTCATTAGCACTCCCTTAAGAGGTAATAATACAGCCACTCACTAATATTCTCGTTCGATTCATTTAATACAAGAAAAATAATAAGAGTGAGTACTTGAAGCACCCACTCTTATTACTTTATTTCTTATTTATCATTCTCATAGCGTTCATATGCAGCTCTTTTAATATCCATATATTTCTCCAAGCCGATATTTTCAAGGGTCTTTAAATACTCATCCCATTTAGAGAATGGTACATCACCAGCGATAAACTTGTCAGTCATTTCTGTTACATATTTTTCAACGTCTGCTCCAACCCCAGCCAAAGTTTTTGTTTCCTCATTTGTATACTTGAATGGAGCCCACGGTGATTCAACTAGATCTGGTGCTAACCTTTCAGCTGCTTCTAAATCTTGAGGTGAATTCTCGGTACCTTTAAAATATTTTCGAGTTGTAATTGTTGGGAATCCGCCTCCTGGGAATGTTAAATATTTTGCAAGTTCTTGCTCATAGGTTAAACCATCAGCACTATTCATAATATGATCCATATAAACTAGTTCACCATCTTCGTTTTTCTCATATGTTTCACCCTCAAATCCCATAAAGAACATCTTCATCCCGTCATCACCATAAAAATAATCAATCCATCTAACCGTAGCTTCTGGATGTTTATTTGCATTTGTTATGACGAATGCACCTGGATTCAACACTGGTGGCATTAGTGAATTAAATTGTTTATGACCATTCGGTCCTTCCAAAACCGGCATTCCAGTGTAGACAATTGCCGAATCACCAAAGATTTCTACAGGGCTATACCAAACCGTACTACCGTATTTCGTTTCAGAGCCATTAGCATGGTATTGTTCCATTGTAGATGTAAATATACTTTGTTCGATTAACCCTTCGCTATATAATTTATTAACATATTGCAGGAGTTCTTTGTATTCATCTGTTTTTTGAAAAAATCGCAATTCCCCAGTTTCAGGATCTAAATCTACATTTCTATTAGAATTTCCCTTATTCGCTAATCCAAATGATCCTTGTAGATAGTTGACTAACATTCCTATTGATGGAGCACCAAAAGGTATTTCATCCGCTTGTCCATTTCCATTTGGATCACCTTCTTTAACCGCTTTCAAATATTGATAAAAGTCTTCAGTTGTTTCTGGCATATCAATACCGAGTACTTCTAACCACTCTTCATTGATACGTGGTTTTGGTCCCATTCGATAAGATGTGAATTCTGGTTCTGCCATCTGTGGAAATGAATAAATATTGCCATCCGGAAATGTTAAGGCTTGTTTAACATCCGGATTTTCATCAAGAATCTTTTTTAAATTCGGTGCATATTTGTCTATTAAATCATTCAATGGAATGAAAGTTCCTTGCTCTCCGTATTTTAATATATCTGCTGTGGGTATTGATGCGCTATGGAAAGCATCAGGTAAATTTCCACTTGCTAGTGCAAGATTTCTTTTTTCTGGTAGTGAAGCATGCGGCACCTGATCCCACTTAATATTAATATTGGTCATTTCTTTATACTTATTGAAAAGCATTACATCATTCCAGTTATCAGCAGTTGCAGGTGCTTTTCCAGCAAAAAAGTTCAAAGTAATTTCTTCATCTACTATCGGCATGCCAGTTTCTTTCAAAATTTCGGGCGGTTCGGTGTTTGTTCCAGCTTCATTTTTATTATCGGGATTTGTACATGCAACTAGTAACATTAAACTTAAAGCCAATATAACAATTAACTTTTTTCTCACTTTGTTTACCCTCCATGTTTATATGTATTTTTATTGTAATCAACTTAACAATCATTATTAATTAAAGCATTGCAGGTTTATGTTCATTAACACTTCTAAATTTCTTCTAATTAACCATTTATCCCCCCCGTTAAAATCAAGTTAATTGAATCCGCCTACATTAGAATAATTGGTGATAATAACTATTAAACACCCTAGTAAAAACTTTACCGAATACTGTTAGTTAAGATTTTACTAATAGTTTTAAATATACCACCAACTTGTAAGCTTGTCTATATAGTTTTATTGAAATATTAGTACTTTTCAATACCATTGAAGCTATTAGGATTTTCAACATAAAAAAACCTCAAATCAAGAATGCTTTAAACAACTGCATCTCAATTTAAGGTTTTATAAATCATTCCCTCACAACACAACGAAATCCGATATTCCCAGTCGAACTGTCAGGTGTATTTGAACTTCTTGCCGCTACTCGATAGCGATTGCAATAAGATTTATGGCATAGGTAAGAGCCACCTCTCATTGATTTCGTTTCTCCACTTTGAGGTCCTTGTGGATTATCAAGCCCACCCTTCTGATCTACACGTTTCGTAAACCAGTCCGAGCACCATTCCCACACATTTCCGGATACATTATAAAGTCCATAATCATTCGGTTCGTACGTGTCTACTGGCGCTGTGCCAGCATACCCGTCTTCTATACGATTCGTTCGCGGAAATGACCCTTGCCAAATATTACATTGGTGATTCCCGTCAGGAGTTAGTTCATCTCCCCACGGATACATTTTTTGTGACAATCCCCCTCGGGCTGCATATTCCCATTCAGCTTCGGTCGGAAGACGCTTTCCACTCCATTGACAATAGGCTAATGCATCGTTCCAGGATACGTGCACTACAGGATGGTCCATTCGGCTACTAATATCAGATTCAGGTCCTTCTGGTCTCTTCCAATAAGCCCCTTCCACTACCGTCCACCAAGGTGTGCCAGCAACAGTTTGGGTAACTTTTTTAGCAGTAGAATCTGATAAAAAGCTATAAAATACAAATGACCAACCAAATTCTTCTGCTTCTGTTCGATAATTACTTGCTTCTATAAATTTTGCAAACTGAGCATTCGTAACTGCAAACTTATCTATGTAGAAGGGCTTTACTGAAACTTCACGTATTGGACCTTCCCCATCATCTGGAAAACCTACCGTATCATTGGTGCCCATCAGAAACTTTCCTCCAGGTAAATACACCATATTTTCCTTCGAAATTTCTTTCGGCGGTTCTATATTATGTTTTTTTACCGGATTCTCATTGGGTTGCCTGCTAGCCGAGCAACAGGATGTTTTTTTATACTCTAACAAGATGACTTCACTACTTTCCTCATAACAATATTCATTTTACTTATTCAAAGTCTTGTACTTTTTCTTTAAGTCTATATAACTCTGTTTTAAGTTCTTTAACGATTTCTGCATAGGCAGGATCATCATATACATTATTCATTTCATATGGATCCTTGTTCAAATCAAATAATTCCCACTCTGGCGTTCTAGGCTCATCTGATGCATGAGCTGAACCAAGTGCTTCGCCGTAATAGTAAATAAGTTTATAATCATGTGTTCTTACGCCGTAGTGCGCACCGACTCGATGTTCTAAACTTAGATGTTCCCAATATCTGTAGTACATCGATGTTTGCCAATCATCTGGTGTGTTTCCTTCAAGCACGGGTCGTAAACTCCTTCCCTGCATTTCTTCAGGTATTTCAATACCGGCATAATCTAAAAATGTCTCTGAAAAGTCAACATTTAATGCAAAGTCTTTTGTAACTGAACCAGGCTTTATTACACGCGGGTATCGAATCATCAACGGCATTCTCAATGATTCTTCATACATAAATCGTTTATCGAACCATCCGTGATCCCCTAAGAAAAATCCTTGGTCAGATGTATAAATGATAATTGTATCTTCCGCCAAGTCGTTCTCATCCAGATAATCCAGAATTCGACCAACATTGTCATCTACAGAAGCAATAACGCGCAAGTAATCCTTAATGTATCGTTGGTATTTCCAACTTTTCAGCTCTGCATCTGTTAAGCCTTTTGGCGGATCTGCTTTAACATCTCTTTTTGTTAAATCACGATCAATTCGCATTTTCGCTTCTTTCGCAGCTTGCGCACGATTTGAGTAGTCATCATTAAAAGTTTCCGGTTCCGGAATATCAATATCTTCATACATATGCTTATGCTTTTCATCAGGATCCCAAGGACGATGGGGTGCCTTATGATGCAACATGAGCATGAAAGGACTATCTTTGTCTCTCTGATCAAGCCAGTCAATCGATAAGTCTGTAATAATATCTGTCGCATAACCCTTTATAGTCTTTTCTATTCCCATTTCATACATCATCGGATCGTGATAATCCCCTTGGTTCGGGAATATATTCCAATAATCGAATCCAGATGGATCATGTATACCTCCATGACCTAGATGCCATTTTCCGATAAGTGCCGTTTGATAACCGTCATCTTTCATTATTTTTTGAACCGTTTGTTGTCTACTGTCGAATTCATCGCCTAGTGTTTTAACGCCGTTTAAATGGTTATAGCGACCGGTTAAAATAGCAGCTCGGCTTGGCGCGCAAATAGAATTTGTACAAAAAGCATTATCAAAGCGCATACCACCTTCAGCAATTCGGTCAAGATTTGGTGTTTCATTAATTTTACTGTCGTAACAACTGATTGCATGTGCTGCATGATCATCACTCATGATGAATAGTACGTTCGGTTTTTTTCTATTTTCCAACTGATATTCATCCCCTATATCCACTTTTTTCACTACACAAGATCCCAAAATCGACGTACATTTTCCATACCGATTTTAGAACTTTTTTTACACTCTTCCATTCCTTCAAACTCAATTGAAATATAGCCATTAAATCCTGAATCTTTAATGACTTTAATGGTTTCTCTAATATCAATATCACCGTGACCTACAATTGCACCTCTTAAATAATCTCCAGAGATTGTTTGGAACCAACCTTCACCAGGATTTAAGCCTGCAGGTCGATGGTAAAAATCTTTAATATGTACAACGGATGCGTAAGAAATATTCTTTTTTACTGCTGAAACTGGATTTTCATCGGCACATAAAAAATTCCCAATATCAAGAGTCGTTTTGAAGTTGTCTCGGTCCACATGATTAATAAGCGATTGAACGCGGTCCGAAGATTGAATATAAAAACCATGATTTTCAACACTTGTCGTAATCCCTAGCCCCTTAGCATAATCAGCGATTTGTTGACACGCCGCTACTAGTTTAGGTAAATCATTTTCAAAGTTTTTGATGGTACAATCAGGTAGCGGACGAGCTGCTACATCATGACGCATAAATTTAACTCCCAGACGAGCTGCAATATCCACTTCTTTTTTAACGCGATCTATTTCTGCTAAATAAGAGGTTTCATCTTCAGTAAGGAAGTTTGCACTGATTGCATAATTTGATATATCGATTCCGACTTCTTTAGCCTTCATACGAATTTCATCAACTAGATTAGAATTATCATCGAGTGTAAAGCCAAGACCAGGAACAATTTCAAGATGTTCTCCACCTTGATCTGCAACCCACTGAATCACATCTATAATCGACATTTCTCCCGATTTCATCGCTCCAAATAAACTATACGAACTTAACCCTAATTTCATATGAATCCCCCTTTTAAGTTACTTTTAGCCTAATAATTTGATTATCATTTTTTTCACAAGTTTCGTTAGTTGTTAATCATGCGTTATTAAATCATACAGTCGATATTATGCACTAATATTTAGGCGAATATTTTTACATACAGGAAATTATTTCATAAATATTTTTAATCCCTATGAAAAAAGTAGCTTCTTCCTATTATAAATATATTTCTTTACCGGTTTTTGCTGATTCATAAATCGCGCTCAACATTTTCATGACTTCTACGCCATCTTCAATCGGAGCTATAGTTTCTTTACCATCGATACAACATTCAACGAAATGATTGATTTCATTTGTAAAAGCTTTTTCAAAATCGAATCCCAAATTATCGATTTGAGGTGTAGCATTTAGAATTGTATTATTTTTTTCGAGCACTAGCGCTAATTCTGGTTCAATTTCAGCACCGCCTTTATCACCGAACAGTTTGACGCCTACTTCATCAGATTTAGCTTGCAATGTAAAACTTACATCAATATACAATGAAGAGCCATTTTCAAACCGGATAAGTGCATTCGTTAAATCTTCTACATCATTCAGTGTTGGATCATAATCTGCAGCTTGGTAAAATGATAAGTTTTCAACATGACTCCGATTACCTATTTTTGTATAGGTATTTCCACTAACTGAAACTGGGCGCGGTCTCCCCATTAGATACCAAGACAGATCTATAATATGAACACCTAAGTCAATCAATGGTCCCCCACCTGATTTGGATATATCACTAAACCAACCACCTGGATTCCCAAGTCGTCTTAAATATGAAGCTTTCGCATAATAGATTTCTCCAAGTTCGTCTTGATCAATAAATGATTTCAAAAGTTTGGCGTTATCTCCATGTCGTCTGACAAATCCAACTTGAACAACCTTATCTGATTTCTTTGCAGCTTCCTCAACTGCTTTTGCTTGTTCCACTGTAATACTTAGCGGCTTTTCGACTAAAACATGTTTTCCCGCTTCCAATGCAGCAATTGCAATTTCTGCATGTGTATTATTCCATGTACAAATGCTAACGGCATCAACTTCTTTATTTGCTAGAAGCTCATTGTAATTAGTATAAAGCTGAGTAACTCCGTGTAGCTTCCCTTTTTCCTTTAAACGCTCTTCATTTAAATCGCAAAATGCCACTAGCTTAACATTCTCATTTTTCAAATATGGTCCAATATGCAATCCGGATATTGAACCGATACCAATTACGCCAACTTTCAACATACTATCTACTCCTTTTTATTTTTCAAATTTCGTTTACTTAACTCCATTGGTGAAATGTGATTGGTTGAAAATGGCGTTAGTCGAAAACTAAATTCAAATTCCTTTGTTTTTAATTCATATTGCGGAAGCACATCCGGTCCACAACTTGCGGAACCTATTCCATGTTGTGAATAATCAATATGAACATAAATTTCGTCTCGCTCTTTTAAATCATAAGTGTGTTGTGCGTTATCAAAGTCTTCCACTGAGTTTAAATGCGCACTGAAATTAAACGTACTCGGGTCAGAAACTTGCAACCCTACTCCATATAGATTGGTAAATGTTGCCCATTTTACATCCGAGCGATTCCCATTTTCTTGTGGATAGATATAGGTCGTACCGAAATCTCGAATCGTTTTTTCAAAAACCCCCATACGACCAGCTTGCTTACTGTCACTATAGGTTTCGCCTGGGCCACGTCCATACCATTTCACATCACCCATTGTCTTCGGAATTGTTAATTCAAAACCGATTCTTGGTAATGTTTCTGGTGTGTCTCCGGTCGGCTTTCCTACTGCAGATACTTCTATATCGCCAGTAGAATGAATCGTATAGATTATTTCCGAATAGATGCCCCACGCTAAAACTGGAGGCGCAATTCGTTGAGTAACTTTCACCTTCACAGACATTTTGTCGGATGCTAACGTCCAATCCACAGTATCTGTTCTTTGTTGCAACCAATGCACACGATAATTTTTCCACATCTTTTCAGATCTATGGTCATTATTTGTCATTGCACGCCAAAATTGAAATTTAGGTCCAGTTTCAATCATTGAAAGCCCTTCATAATTCCAAGACTTCATTTGTCCGGTAATCGTGTTATAGCTCACATCGAAGTTTGAGCCATTGATCATTAGTAGATTGTTATTCTCTTCAATGGCTAATGGTTTTCCTGTTGCAATTAGCGCATATGATTCATTAGATTTTACCGGAAGTTCAAACTGCGCCCAACTAACTTCAAAACCTTCAGTAGCCCACATCGTAGCAGTAGCTAATGTAAAGTGGACATTTAAATAATAATCCGTTCCGATTGCAAGTTTTTCCGGCAACTCAATTGGCAGTGTAATTTCTTGAGACGTTCGAGCTTTTATCCCCTTTAAAGGAAATGTACCCGTTTGAATAATGTTGCCATCCGCTTCAATATTCCAGGTCATATTTAAATGCTCTAGTGAAATAAAATCATATCGATTCGTGATCTTTATCTTGCCTTGTTCCAAATCGACTGCTTCTACTAAAACTGGTTCCATCACTTTTTTAAGTTCATAATAACCAGGTGACGGGTTTCGATTAGGATCAATTAAGCCATCAATTACAAAATTGTAGTCATTTGGCGTTTCCCCAAAATCTCCACCATAAGCAAAGTACTCTTCCCCGCTTTCAGTAGATTGGCGTAAACCATGATCGACCCATTCCCAAACAAAACCGCCTTGTAGGCGATCATATTTATAAAATGTATCCCAGTATTCTTTCAATGCACCAGGCCCATTGCCCATTGCATGGGCATATTCACAAACGATATGCGGTATTTCATAATATGAACGTTTACCAAGTTCCTCCAATCTTTCAATCGTCGTATACATAGAAGTATAGATATCAGAAGACTTTGGTCTTTGATCTGAATCAGCTTCTACTTGTAATACTCGACATTCACCTTCATAATGAACGAGTCGATCGGGATCTCTTTTATGTGTCCAGTCGTACATCGCATTATGATTAACCCCATAACCTGATTCATTCCCCAGCGACCACATAATTATGGACGGATGATTTTTGTCTCTTTCAACCATTCTTTCTATCCGATCAAGATAGACGTGTTCCCATTCAGGGTCATCGCTTAATTGATGAATGTTTCCAACGTACTCAAAACCATGTGTTTCGATATCTGCTTCGTTAATCACATACAGCCCATATTCATCACATAAATCATAGAAACGAGGATCATTTGGATAATGGGCGGAACGAACAGCATTCACATTACCTTGTTTCATTAAAACAATATCTTCTCTCATATGGTCTACTTGCACGGCACGACCCAGATCAGGATGTGCATCATGACGGTTGACACCTTTAAACTTAATAGGGATGCCATTAATAAGAACAAGCCCATCTTTTTGTTCGATTTTACGAAAACCAACTTTATGAGATAACACTTCAAGTACATGATTATTTTCATCTATTAGTGTTAATACGAGTTGATACAAGTAAGGATCTTCGGCAGACCACTTTCTCGGGTTTTCAACATCCACGGCAACATCATAACTAGTTAAAGCTGATGTAATGTTTTGGTTGAGGAATCCTTCCTTTACTTTCCTTTGTTGCGCATCAAATAAACGATATTCGAGTTTATATTGCTCTGTCTTCTGTTGTTTGCTGTTCTCTAGTTCAATATTTATTTTCAAGACAGCATTCTTATATTGCTCATCCAAATCAGTCCGAATGAAAGTATCTCGAATATGGACATTTGGTCTAGATAGTAAATAAACATCCCGGAAAATCCCACTTAACCACCACATATCCTGATCTTCAACATAGGTTGAGTCGGACCATTTATAAACCCGAACAGCTACTATGTTCTTCCCTGGCTTCAAGTAGGTTGTAATGTTGAACTCTGCAGGCATTCTACTCCCTTGGCTAAACCCGACTTCATGCCCATTAATCCATAAATGGAATGAGTTATCTACCCCTTCAAACTTTATGTATACTTGCTCTTTCAACCACTCTTCCGACACATAAAACGCTCGACGATAAGAACCTGTTGGATTCTCAGTTGGAACATTGGGCGGATCAACAGGAATCGGATAATCCACATTCGTATAATGTGGTCGATCATAACCTTGCAATTGCCAGTGATGAGGAACAACGATATCATCCCAATCACTTACGTCAACGCTTTCTTTCTGAAAGTCTTCCGGTGCTTCATACGGATTTTCCGCATAGGCAAACTTCCACATTCCGTTTAATAAATGAAAGCGATTTGAGTGACCACGATCAAATGTCAACGCATGACGCTCAGTTGAATACGGAGTAAAATGCGAACGACTTTTCACACGATTTTTTTGAATGACTTTCAAGTTAGTTAAGTCTTTAAGAACCATTTCTATCATTCTCCTTAATAGATATTCGACATTGACAAATTGTATTTATTATCCAGTAACAAGGATTTTCTGGTTTTCAGTTTCTTCATATTTCGAGAATGTTTTAGATACGCCCCACATTAAAATGTATGCAGTGACACTACCTCCGAAGAAAAATAAAAGACCCGGTATGTAGATGAATGTCGCGTAATTTAGAACTACGACAACAACCATTAAAAAAACAGTCAAAATAGGATGGATGATCCCAATGACGAAAGACCATTTTAAGTGTTCAAAAACAGTTAAATTGAAATGAACATATATCGGAAAGAGATACAGTAGCGCAATGCTTATGATGAAAAATAGAGCTAAAACTACATAACTCGCAATGAAATAATTTATCCCATCCATCGAACGTAACACTTGGAACTGTATCGTCAATAAGTAAATAACCAGAAACAGACTTAAACCTACGGCATTTACTTTGAAGAACTCTTTGCGATACGTCGCCAAAAATGTCTTTGCGATTGGGATATCTTGTTCACCCATAATCCATTTCCGCGTTACCGCAAACATCCCAGCTGTTGCGGGCAATATGCCGAATATTACCAATCCACATACGGTAAAAGCAACCCATAAAAGGTTTACATACGCCAATTTTGTTATCCAAAAAGCGAATGCAACGTACCCATTTACAATACCTCTCATGATAATCCTCCTCTGTTACTCATTTTCCGTTGTATCTTTTTTTACTCTTTCACTGATCCAATCAATACACCTTTAACAAAGAAGCGTTGCAAAAATGGATACGCAATGAGTAATGGTAGCGCTGAAACAATAATAACCGCGTATTTAATGAGAGAAGCTGTCTTAATCTGTTCAACAAATGACTCGGCAACCCCGCCGCCACCGCCTGCACCTGATGCATCAACTTCGTTTAAAACTAGGATTTGTCTTAGAATTAATTGTAATGGATACAACTTATCATTCGACAAATAGATTAGTGCGTTAAAGTATTGGTTCCATAACGCAACGGCGTGAAATAAAGCCATAACTGCGATAATTGGCAGTGATAGCGGCAAAACAATCTGCCAAAATATTTTATAATCCGATGCACCGTCAATTTTTGAGGCTTCCACAAGTTGATCGGGTATGGTTTGTTCAAAAAATGTACGTGCAACGAGAATTGACCATGCCCCCAACAAACCAGGTATTACAATCGCCCAAATCGTATCTAGCATTTGCAAGTTTTTTATAACTAAATAAGTGGGGATTAATCCACCGTTAAAGAGCATCGTGAAGAGGATAAACCACAACACGTATTTCTTACCCGCTAATTCTTTTCTAGATAATGCATATGCACAAGGTAATAAGACAAATAAATGAAGCGCTGTACCTAAAACTGTATACATGATGGTATTTCGATACCCAAGCCAAATCACCTCATTCGCAAAGACTTTCTTGAAGCCTTCGAACGTGATGTCTACTGGCCAAAGCCACATTCTTCCCGTACTAACTGCCGACGGGTCACTGATGGATGCACTAATAACAAATATCAGTGGGTAAATGATGATAAGTGTAATAAACGTGACAAGGATGGTATTAATGACACCAAACGACTTGTCCGACATGCTCGTATTCTTCATGGATTTCCCTCCCTACCACAGACTATTTTGACTTGTCTTTCTAGCAATATGGTTCACGCTAATTAATAAGATAATATTAATCGCTGATTCAAATAAACCGACCGCTGCCGCGAAGCTATATTGTCCTTCTAATAGACCGGTTTGGTAAACAAATGTTTGAATAACATCAGACGTTTCAGCGTTCAAGCTGTTTTGCATTAGCAATACTTTCTCGAAACCGATTGCCATAAAGCTTCCGATGTTCAAGATAAACAAAATGACTACCGTCGGTAGGATAGATGGAATATTAATATGTAGAATTCGCTGCATTCTTGAAGCACCGTCTACCGTTGCTGCTTCATGCAATTCTGGGTTCACCCCAGCCAATGCGGCTAAATAAATAATGGTTCCCCAACCAAGTGATTGCCATTGACCTGACCAAACAAAGATGTGACGGAACCAACCTGGACTCGTTAAAAAGTCGATGGGTTGTCCACCAAATGAGACAATCGCATGGTTTACAATTCCAGTAATCGGATCCAAAAAGGCAACGAGCATACCGACAACAACAACGACCGATATAAAATGTGGAGCATATGTAAGTGTTTGCGTCCATTTTTTATAAGCCCCATTACGTAACTCGTTTAACATGAGCGCAAATATAATTGGGATTGGGAAAAGTAGTAATCCATATATATTTAATATCAGTGTATTTTTAAGTAAGCGCCAGAAATAGTAAGAGTCGAAAAAACGTGTGAAATGTTCAAAACCAACCCATGGGCTCCCCGTTATTCCTAGGTTCGCATAAAAATCTTTAAAAGCGATTTGTACTCCATACATTGGGACATAGTGAAAAATAATGAAGTATGTAAGTGCAGGTATTAGAAAAGTATACAGCTGCCAGTTCCTCGAAAAGTTTTTCCTCATTCGTTGAACTTTACTTTCGTTTCGAGTAGAAGCGACAGTTTGTGCTTTAATCCCCATTAATCCAACCTCCCTTTGACAGTTTATTGATAAAAAGAAACAGAGGATATAAATATCCACTGTTCCCAAACAATCAATACTTACCACTTACTTGTCTTCAGAATATCTTTTATATGCCTCATTATTTATTTCTAGATATTTATCTGCACCGATATCTTTAAGTGTTTTCAAATATTTATCCCACTCAGTGAACGGCGTATCTCCAGAAATAAACTTATCACGCATTTCTTTGACATACTTTTCAACATCTGCACCATTTGAAGCTATGAACTTGTTTTCTTCCTCCGTATAAGTAAAGCTTGACCACAAATCCTCAGGTACAAAAGGTTCTATTCTTTCGGTCGCTTCTAGTGTAGCTTCGGATGTTTCAGCACCAATAAAGTAATCTTGTTTCACGATACCCGGAGGATTTACCCCAACCCAAGGTAAATAACGTGAAATCGCATCGTTTTTATCTTCACTATTCGCTATTTCATCAACATATTGATACTTGCCATCATCAGTTTTTTCATACGTTTCGTTTTCAATACCCATGTATAAGAAACGGGCTCCTTCATCACTATAGAAGAAATCTAACCACCTAACTGTTGCAGCTGGATTTGGATTTTCTTTCGTAATTACAAATGCCCCAATTCCAGATAAAGGAGATCCGACATTTGAGTAAACTTGATCGCCGTTCGGGCCTTTTAATGCAACTGCAGAGACATATTTATTTTCGTCATTACCTGAAGCAAATGTTCTAGTAGGATCCCAAAAAGCTGTACTTCCATATCTTCCTTCCGATGCAGCAGCCATGTATTGACCCCACTCAATAGAAAAGATATTTTGTTGAATAAGCTCTTCTTTATATAATTTATTTAGGTACTCAAGCATTTCTTTGTAACCATCTGTTGCTGGAATATAGCGTAAGCCATCTCCGTCTGGATCTTTGTCAAAATCTCCGCCACCATTATTACCGATACCAAATGATCCCCTAATCCAACCAATCAAATGATCTATTTCAACGCCACCGTACGGAATTTCGTCCATCTTGCCATTCCCATTAGGATCTTGTGTTTTTACAGCCGTTAAATACTTATGGAATTCTTCTGTTGTTTCAGGCATATCCATTCCGAATTTATCCAACCACGTTTGATTGAACCATGGTAATGCACCAAGGCGTATTGATAGAAACTCTTCATCACGTATTGAAGGAAGCGAATATATCTTACCATCTGGGAATGTTAACCCCTTCTTAACGTTTGGATTTGCATCCAAAAGCGCTTTCAAGTTGGGAGCATTCTCTTCAATTAAGTCATTTAGTTCGATAAATGTTCCCTGCTGACCATATTTCAATATATCTGTGTTCGAAATACTAGATGAATAGAATACATCTGGAAGATTTCCGCCAGCTAATGCTAAGTTTCTCTTTTCAGCTAATGCATCCATTGATACTTGCTCTACCCAATTCACTTTAATATTTGTCAAATCCCTATATTTATTCCACAACATTAAATCGTTCCAGTCAATGCCTAGATTTACATTGGATTTACCTGTGAAGAAGTCTAAAGTAATCTGATCTTTAACGATTGGCATGCCTGATTCTGTCAGGTTTTTAGTTGCTTCTTCGTTGGCTTTAATTTCATCCTCTTTTGACTTTTCTTGGCCATTACATGCTACTAGTAACACTGATAATAATGTCGCTAAAGCAAATAATAGTACTTTTTTTCTGTTCAATTATAACCCTCCCTATTATGTATCGTTATTCTCTGCTTTTTAAAAAGATAGTTAACTCACAATTATGCTTTCGTCAACATTATTTAGTGTGTAAATACCCCCCAGTAAATAGAATAGTTCGAGTACCAATGAGCTCTCCAAAATAGTCTTTGTTAACAAATTGAAAACGCTTACTTTGTAAAGAATAATATAACGTTAGTTAGTAATTACGTAGATTTCAAGAAATTTAACACTCCTTAAGATACTTACTTAAATTAACTAACTTAGTCAAAGTGATAATACCACCTGAAAAATCCGTTGTCAAATTAATTTGAAAATAAAATTTCTACTCTTTCATTCAAATAATCAACTAGTTTACTTATTATAAATACAGTCTTTTCATAGTGAGGAAAATCCAATAATGAAGATATTGACCTAATGCAACCGAAACTTTAACTAAATAATGTCGCACACTTTATTTTATGTACAACATATTTGTTTTTCTACTATATAATCCAACAATCTTTTCTGATAAAGAATTGATTATTCCTAGATTCAAATTTCTCTTCCACTATTCACCCTCTAATTGAATTACTATTGAACATTTAATCAGATAATAGTAGTATAGAAATTACAGAGTTAATTAATTAAATTAATTAACTCATGTTGTCTGGAGAGAGGAGTAATAATTACTATGCTGCCAAATTTACTAGAGCAATACAATTCCATTTTCAATACATCAGAAAAACCTCGTTTTTTCTTTGCACCAGGAAGAATTAATCTGATTGGTGAACATACCGACTATAATGGCGGTCACGTTTTTCCGGCATCGATTTCCTTTGGAACTTATGCCCTTGCACATAAACGAACAGATCAAAAGCTGTGTTTTTATTCATTAAACTTCCCTGACTCCGGGATTATCGAATGTGATGTAAATAACCTTGATTATAATGACGCGCATAATTGGGCGAACTTTCCCAAAGGGATGATTAAATTCATTCGCGAAAGCGGCCATGAAATAACTACGGGAATGGATATTTTATTTTATGGAAACATTCCGAACGGTGCCGGACTTTCCTCTTCTGCTTCCATTGAGATGGTTACCGGCGTTGTCCTTGAAGGATTATTCGACCTGGAAATCGACCGCATCAAGATGATTCAAATTGGTCAAAAGGTTGAAAATGATTATATCGGTGTGAATAGCGGCATTATGGATCAATTCGCGATTGGAAAAGGCAAAAGTAATCATGCCATTCTATTAAACAGCCAAACGCTAGACTACCAATACGCGCCAATCTTGCTTGATAATCATGTCATTATTATTATTAACACCAACAAACAGCGGACACTAGCCGGCTCAAAGTATAATGAGCGCCGGGCACAATGTGAGCAGGCGTTAGCGGATTTACAAACAGAAC
This sequence comes from Sporosarcina sp. 6E9, assembly GCF_017921835.1. Classification (NCBI taxonomy): domain Bacteria; kingdom Bacillati; phylum Bacillota; class Bacilli; order Caryophanales; family Caryophanaceae; genus Sporosarcina; species Sporosarcina sp. 6E9. The sequence goes on from NZ_JAGEMN010000001.1 coordinate 1,859,803, forward strand.
TGTCGATTCAAAGCCTAGGTGATTTAACAAACGATGAGTTCGAACAGCACAAACACTTGATTAAAAACGAACTCGATCAAAAACGTGCAAAACATGCAGTCTATGAAAACCAACGTACGATTGAGGCGACGCATAAATTAGGACTTGGTGACCTGGAAGCTTTTGGCCAATTAATGAATGAATCTCATAGATCGCTTCAAGTTGACTATGAAGTTACGGGTCTTGAACTAGATACCGTTGTAAGTGCTGCTTGGGAACAACCTGGTGTTATCGGCGCACGTATGACGGGTGCAGGATTTGGCGGTTGTGCCATTGCCATCGTTGAAAAAGACCAAGCCGACAACTTTAAAAGCAATGTAGATAAAATCTACAACGCTAAAATCGGATACCCACCTTCTTTCTACGTAGCAACAATTGGTGATGGCGCAAAAGAAATTACAGAGGAGTGTGCGAAATGAGTATATTAGTATTAGGCGGAGCGGGATATATCGGTTCTCATGCTGTTTATCAACTTATCGATCAAAAGTTTGAGGTCATTATTATTGATAATCTTCAAACCGGCAATCGCAAAGCAATCCATCCTGAAGCGACATTTTACGAAGGCGATATTCGTGACATCGAATTTATGCGGACTGTTTTTGAAAAAGAATCAATTGATGCTGTTGTTCACTTTGCTGCAAATTCACTTGTCGGCGAATCGATGGAAAAACCGCTTGAGTACTTTGATAACAATGTTTACGGCACACAAGTTTTATTGGAAGTGATGAAGGAATTTGGCGTTAAGAAAATTGTGTTTTCATCAACTGCGGCAACTTACGGGGAGCCGGATACGATACCAATTACTGAAGAAGTAAAAACGAACCCGACAAATGCCTACGGGGAAACGAAGTTAGCGATGGAGAAAATGATGAAATGGTGCGATCAAGCATACGGCATACAATATGTATCATTACGCTATTTCAACGTTGCAGGCGCCCGAGAAACTGGCGAAATCGGTGAAGATCATCGCCCGGAAACGCATTTAGTACCCATTATTTTAGAAGTTGCACTCGGTAAACGTTCGCATATTACTGTTTTTGGTGAAGACTATGATACGCCGGATGGCAGTTGTATTCGTGACTACGTTCATGTCGAAGACCTCATCAATGCACATCTTTTAGCGCTTACCTATTTAAACAATGGCGGAAAAAGCGATATTTTCAACCTCGGAAGCAATCAAGGCTTCTCTGTGAAAGAAATGATTAATGCCGCACGTATTGTGACTGGAAGAGAAATCCCTGAAAAAACTGGAGAACGCCGCGCAGGAGATCCAAGCACGTTAGTCGCAAGTTCTGAAAAAGCTTCATCCGTACTAGGATGGAAACCAACTCGGACTTCTGTTGAAAAAATTATCGAAGATGCATGGAACTGGCATGTTGCCAACCCAAACGGCTTTGAAAAGGATGTGGAATAATGATTTACCAACATATTGGTGGTTTATTACAAAAAGGAATCGATACGAAGTTAATCGAAAAGGCAGATCAGATTTACGTCCGTAACCAAGTACTTGCGCTTCTAAAACTCGAATCTTTTCCTGAAATAAATACGCATAAAACGGATGATACAATTCCAAATCTACTCGAGAAAATCATCACCTATGCTGTCGAAAATAATGTGATAGAGAATGTTTTTGATGATAAAGAAATCCTATCTGCAAACATCATGAATTGCTTTGTGGCCAGACCTTCTGTTATTAATAGTACTTTCCAAAAAAAATATGAGTTATCACCAGAAGATGCTACGGACTATTTTTATGAGTTGAGTAAAAACAGCAACTATATTCAGATGAACCGCATTCAGAAAAACATCCATTTTAAATCTGAAACCATCTACGGTGAAATGGATATTACGATCAATATGTCAAAACCTGAAAAAGATCCCGAACAGATTAAACGCGAACTTGAATTGAAAAGCGATATAAACTATCCGAAGTGTTTGTTGTGCATTGAAAACGAAGGCTATGAAGGACGCACAGCTTATCCGGCGAGAGCGAATCATCGCATCGTTGAAATTCCGTTGGGAAATGAAAGCTGGTACCTGCAATATTCTCCGTATGTTTATTATAACGAACATAGCATCGTGCTTTGCGGCGAGCATCGGAATATGAAAATTAGAAAAGAATCATTTGAACGATTACTGTCGTTTATAGAAAAATTCCCGCATTATTTTATCGGTTCGAATGCAGATTTACCAATCGTCGGCGGGTCCATTTTAAGTCATGACCATTACCAAGCCGGCAGATACGAATTTCCGATGACACGCGCTAAAAATGCATTTTCATTTCAACTCGAAAAATTTTCAAATATCACTGCATCTGTTTTGGATTGGCCGTTATCAACGATTCGATTGCAGAGTACGGACATCGAAACTTTAGTCGATGCTGCTGATTATGTCCTGACTGTTTGGAAGGGTTATAGCGACGAAGATGCTGCCATTCTTGCGTTTAGTGGTGATACGCCACATAATACAATAACTCCAATTGCGCGCATGAGAGATGGATTATTTGAACTTGACCTAGTTCTCCGAAATAATCGCACAACTGATAAACATCCGCTTGGAATTTTCCACCCGCATGAAGATGTCCATCATATAAAAAAGGAAAACATTGGTCTAATAGAAGTTATGGGTCTCGCGGTTTTACCCGCACGTCTAAAAGATGAATTAGAGGAAATCAAGAAGGACTTATTAGGACAACCGAGTGAAGTAGCCTCTTATCATAATGATTGGGTCGACCAGATAAAGATGAACTACGGCGAACGATCAAGCATAGAAGAAATTGATGCTATTATAGAAAAAGAACTTGGAAATAAGTTTGCCAGAGTCCTCAAAGACGCAGGTGTTTTTAATGAAAAAAATGATTATGAACGGTTTATCGACCGTTTAAATGAATAGGTGGCCAATAAGATGAACATAGAAATAGAAAAAACTCAGAATGGTTGGCAACATTATCAATTAACAAACGGAAACGGCATGCGTGTCAGCCTATTGGATTACGGTGGCATCATCACTGAAATCCTTGTTCCCGATCGAAATGGTGTACTTGAAAATGTCGTTCTCGGCTATAAAAACATATCCGATTACGAGCAAAATCCCAATTACTTCGGTGCGATTACTGGCCGTGTTGCAGGAAGAATTCAAGATGCAACTTTTTCACTGAATGGTGGAATCTATTCCTTGGACTCAAATGAAGGCAACCACCATCTACACGGAGGACCAAGTGGTTTTCATCAAGTCGTTTGGGAAACTGCCCCATTCCAAACAGACGACACAGTCGGTGTGAAATTAACACATGCCAGTGAAGATGGCGAAGGTGGCTATCCGGGTAATGTAAATACCACAGTGACCTACACATTAACGAATCAGAATGAGCTCATCCTAGATTATTCTGCTACGACGGATAAGACAACAGCGTTAACAATTACCAACCATTCGTATTTTAATTTGAGTGGTAATTTAGCTGAAACTGTCCAAAATCATTTCGTTACCATGGCCAGCGACGAGTTTGTCGAACTTGATGAAGAATTGATTCCAACTGGGAAAAAGATTGATGTTACCGATACGCCATTTGATTTTCGTCAAGGTCGGAAAATCGCTGACGGAATTCAATCCACGCACGAGCAAAATCGTATAGCGGATAACGGTTATGATCATTACTTTCTCTTCAATCAAACCAATGATGAGAAGATTAACGTTAGAGAAGAAACAAGTGGCCGCATGATGACCGTTAAAACAAATCAGCCCGGCGTATTTATGTACACATCAACGAACCTTGAAGAAGGTTTTGAGCTAGTAGAAAGGGATTCCGAGAAGTATTTAGGCGTATGCTTTGAAACCCAAGCGTCCCCTGCCTCCTTGCATCATAAAGATTTCCCTTCAGTCATTTTACAGGCAGATGAAACATACGAAAAACAAACCGTGTTTACATTTAAAATAGAGTAAAGGAGTTTTTTTATGCGACAAGGTACCTTTCAATGGATGAAATCAGTAAATAAATCCATTATTTTAAATAAAATACGGACAGATGCACCAATTTCAAGAGCGCAAATCGCCAAAGAAACGAAACTAACACCACCTACAGTGAGTAGCAATGTGAAAGAATTAATTGAACAAGGAATCGTGAAAGAAAGTGAACTCGGTGAATCGCAAGGTGGACGAAAACCGACCATGCTTCTAATCGATAACTCGGCTTTCTCGATTGTCGGTGTGGATATTGGCCCGGATATGATTGAGTGTGTCATGGCAGATTTATCGGGAAAAATCAGTACGAGGTCTTCAAGTAAACTAACAACACCGATGACCAATGACCAGTTTCTAAAGGTTCTTAAAGGGTCTATTCAAACATGCATAGACAGCTCCCCCACTTCCAACGATAAAATCATTGGAATAGGGGTTGCTATGCATGGGGGTGTCGAAGTTGAAACCGGAACATCGCTCGTGGCACCTATTTTAGGATTAAAAAATATTCCGATAAAAGATGAATTGGAAAAGGCATTTGACTTAGATGTAAAAGTTGAAAATGACGCACGCGCTATCGCTTTAGGAGAATCTTGGTTTGGGGATCATGGTCCACTTGAAAGTATGTTAGTTGTGAATATCGGTAGAGGTGTCGGGGCTGGACTTGTTATGAATGGAAACTTATATCACGGGTCAAACGATATAGCTGGAGAAGTCGGGCATATGACAATCGATTTACACGGTGACCTTTGTGAATGCGGCAACCGGGGTTGCTTGCAAACATTCATCACAGGACCCGCCATTGCTAAACGCGCAAAACTTGAACTATCTGGAGAAGAAATATATGAATTAGCAATGAATGGCGATGAAAACATCGCATCGGTATTTAGGGTAACAGGAGAATTAATCGGTGTGGGATTAACAAATCTTATCCATATTATTAACCCTGAAAAAATCGTCCTAAGCGGCGGCGTAACAAAATCCGAGAAACTGATTTTACCAGAGATTCGTAAGACAATAGAAGCACGTGCACTCACACCAAAAGCTAAACAAACAGCTATTTCAATTTCAAAACTCGGCGATAGTGCGACGCTCAAAGGTGCTGTTGCATTACTTTTAGTGGATTTATTTGATCCAGTGTAACCAAATGATTTCACTTTTATTAGCTGAACTAAGAATATCCCTTTAAAACGCTTCGGCGCTGGTGGATGCCTCCCGCAATAAGCCTGATAGAAAACCACTATCAGGCTTATTGCTACGGCTACCACTGGCAAGGCGCCTACGCTGATTTTTCTTGATAGCTTGTTGATGTTTCTTTTATTCAAGATTATATCAAGAGATGCAAAACTAATTTTCCTCTTTAAATACGCTTCTGTACTGATGGATATCGGGTTGAAAAGAGGGCACTGGATTACCACTATCCTTCATATAGTGAAATTAGTTGATTGTAGTGCAGTGCGGCGACTCCCGCGGAATCACCGGCCGCCCGCAGGAAAGCGCCGCCCGGAACGGAAATCAACGAACCATATAAAAAGGCGAGTACTTGAATATTGAACTCTTCAAGTACTCGCTATATATATTGGATTTATTCTAGGCTGGCAAAAAGTGACTTTACCCCTTAACAGACCCCGCCAACAATCCCCTAACAAAATACTTACCAAGAAAAATGTAAACTATCAATGTCGGTAACGCTGCAAGTAATGCGCCGGCCATTTGTACGTTCCACTGAACAATTTGACTTCCCGACAAGTTTTGTAACGCCACCATAACCGGCTGCTTATCCCCCGTCGTAATCGTCACAGCAAACAGGAATTCATTCCAAATATTTGTGAATTGCCATATGGCTACGACTACAAAACCAGTAATCGACAATGGAATGATAATATTCTTAAACACACCTAAAAAGTTTGCCCCATCGATTTGAGCCGACTCAATCATCTCATCCGGAATACTCGCATAAAAGTTTCTGAACATCAACGTCGTAATTGGGAGTCCATAAACAACATGAACCAGCACTAACCCAGGTATTGTATTATAAAGTTCAATCGTTCGTAAAAATTGAATCACCGGGATTAAAATACTTTGATAAGGAATGAACATCCCAAACAAAATGAACGTAAAGATCATATCAGATCCTCTAAACTTCCACTTCGATAAAATATAGCCATTCATCGCACCCAACAAAGCCGATAATAATGTAGCTGGAATGACCAAGTACAAACTGTTCAACAGATTCGGCTTCAAACTTTCAAATGCCATCTTATATGAGCTAAAATCAATCGCCGTCGGCAAAGTCCACATCTGTGAAAGCGATACCTGATCAATCGGTTTAATACTCGTCACAATAATGACATAAACCGGCGTTAAAAAAAGAAGGGATACAAGAACTAATAAACCATATTTAACTATACTTCCGATTCGTAATGTCGCCATTATCTCTCACCCTTTCTACTATTCCATAAATAAGGGACAATAAATACGGCGACTAACAGTAACATAATAATTGCAATTGCGGCGCCATTAGCATAATAGTTTCCTCTAAACGTCGTTTCGAACATATACAATCCAGGAACATCCGTGACAAAGTTTGCACCGGACCCTGTCATCGCATAAATCAAATCAAATATCTTCAACGAGATATGCGCCATAATAATGACAACACTCATCGTAATTGGCATTAGAATCGGTAAAACAATTTTTCGGTATACTTGGAACTCGCTTGCGCCATCCATTCTGGCAGCTTCACGTAATTCCTCGTCAATCCCGCGTAATCCCGCTAAATACATCGCCAGTGAAAATCCTGTCATTTGCCAAACGGCGGCGATAACAACTGCGATAATCGCAACAGGTAAACCGAACTCAATACTTCCCCATTTGAAGCCAGCCAATATGTTTGTATCTGTGTACCATTTCGGTTGAATCCCAAAATGTATTAAAAATTTATTGAACCCAGTAGAAGGGTGCAATAACCACTGCCATACAACCCCAGTCACGATAAAAGATAAGGCCATTGGAAATAAAAAGATGTTTCTAAATACGGACTCGCCTTTTAGTTTTTGATCCAATAAAATCGCTAACCCTAAACCCAGTAATATAACAGCCCCGATAAACAGAATCGTAAAGAATAAAGTATTACGTAAATCTGCTTGAAAACGGAAATCATTGAATAAGTAAACATAGTTTTTCAAGCCTGCAAATGAAAAATCCGGAACAATCGTATTATAATTACTTAATGAAAGATACCCCGTCCAGCTTATAAATCCATAGACAAAAACTAAAATTAATATAATAGAAGGAATTAAAAAAGCGATTGCCGTTAGATGATCATTTGATAGCTTCCTTTTCTTTCGTACCGGTATCTCTTTTTCCAAGTTAAACCCTCCTCAGTTTGAGGTTACTATGTATTCATGAAAAGAGTAGGGACCGCCGAATGAAGGCCGCCCCCATTTCTTTTACATATCAGGTGCTGCATTTTGAAGCGCATCGATAAAGTTATCAACATCTCTTTGCGTTACAAAAATATTGACAGCTTGATTTGCTTTCGTTACAAAACCTTCTGATGCCGCCGATCCGTGTGCAAGACTTGGGAATAGGTTAGCAGTTTTGAAGTCTTCAATTGTATCTTTCCCATAATCATCATACTTGGATGGATCCGCATCAATTCTTGCTGGAATCGACCCTTTTAATGGGTTAAATGCGTCTTGACCTTCCACAGAACCCAGAACTGTTAAAAATTGTTTTGTGGATTCAACATTCTCAATTCCTTTTGGCAGACCAAATGTATCTGTGATTACCGCAAAATCACCATCAGTACCTGGGAATGCGAAGTAACCATAGTCTTCATTCGTAACGAGCTTTAAATCATTTACGAAATAACCTTTCGCCCAGTCGCCCATGTTAAGCATTGCAGCATCACCTTCAGCGACTAGCTGTCCGGAGTCTTGCCAGTTACGTGAAGCATGGTCCTCGTTCACATAATCAAGGATTTTCCCGAATTTCTCCGCAGCACTGACGACTCTGCTATCTGTGAAATCTAGTTCACCAGAAAACAATTTAATATAATCTTCTGTTCCTAATTCAGCTGCAAGTACGTTTTCAAATATTTGTGTCGCTTCCCAACTCTCTTTATCTCCCAATGCTAACGGTGTTACACCGGCGTCTTTTAATTTCTCGGCTACAGTGAAAAATTCGTCCAATGTAGTCGGCACTTCAATTCCATGTTCTTTGAAAACCTCCATGTTATAGAAGATGACGTTTCCACGGTGAATATTTACAGGAACTGAATAGATATTGCCATCATTACTCACTAGGTCAATCAATGCTTCTGGAAATTTATCCATCCATTCGTTTTCTTTATACAAATCATTTAGTGGCGCCATCTTATCCGCGGCAACCCAACTTTTATTTAGCTCTTCCCCACCATGGACTTGGAACGTTGATGGCGGATCATTACCTTGCATTCTTGTTGCTAGAACTGCTTTCGCATTTGTTCCAGCCCCCCCAGCAACTGCTGCATTTTTAACTTCAATATCCGGGTGAAGTTCGTTGAACAAATCGATTAACGCTAGAAGTCCATCCTCTTCACCGGCCCCCGTCCACCAACTAAAGATTTCAACTGCACCGTCTGCATTTTCCCCGCCCTTTTCAGATTTCTTTCCAGAATCTGATCCTGAACTACAGGCAGAGACCACAAGTACAAGTGATAATACTAAAAATCCAAGTATTTTTTTCATTAATTTTCCCCCTTCAATTGATAGCGCTTACAACCCTTATAGTAAAACAATTCAAACTTTATATGGGGATGAATACCTGCATTATTTTACGTTTACCTTCACTTTTCAAAGATGCTGTCCTGAAAATGCTTTGGCGAAGTTTGATAATACCTCTTAAATACACGGCTAAAGTAGTTCGGATCCTTATAGCCAACCATGAAACTAATCTCTTTCAACGAATATGTATTTTCTTCGATTAATTCCTTAGCCCGTTCCATTCGTATTTTCGTCAAAAACTCGATAAAGGTTTCACCAAACTCTTCTTTGAATAAATTAGAAAAGTAGTTTGGACTTAAATTCACCAAATGCGCAACGTCTTCGAGCGCAATTGACGCCTTAAAATGTGTCTGGATATATTCCTTCGCAATTGTCATCGATTGTTTCGACTGGTAGTGTTCATTCACTTTATGACAGCAGATATTCATATAAATAACCCAGTCCTCATTTGATTGCAGCGTTGAGATTGACCCTTTAGTTATTGAAATACTTTTCTTCCCGAGCATAGTTTGAATGGCTATATATAAATTTTCCTTATCAACAATCGTTAATTGCAGTTCATTTTCTCTGAAAATCGTAATCGCATTATCACGCTTACCCTTTTCAATCTCCCGAACAATTCTTGGAACGATATTTTGATAATCAGAGTTCTCTTTTTGCAGAAATCCATAATTGGATTTCTTTTCGGTTTTTAGTTGAAAACTTGCCCCATAAGCTTCTCGGTAAGATTTCGGAAAATACGCCAGTGATTCGGTAATACGTCCAATTCCAATAAATACATTATTCCCAAGCCCAATTTGTAGTTTTCGGGCAACTAGCAACTGATCAGCCTTTGTCACATAATCATTGATAAAAACGCCAATAGTAACAACATCGTTTTCTTTATACAAGATGAATGAATCACCTATATGCTTCCTAATGATTTCAGCAATCAGCTTTTCTTCCAGCAGATGATCTGAATTCAATACGAAAAAGTAACCTGATTTCATTTGTGGGTACAATTGGCGTTGCATTTCAAATACATCTTTTTCCAGTGGTTGTTTCATCAGCTTTCGAACAAAACTCTCATTCAACAGTTGTATAGACTGAAGTTTCTCATCTTCTATTTTCGCTTCATTTAAAACCTCTTTTTTGAGTCGAAATAGCGCGGAAATAATTTCTTCTTTATTACCCGGCTTTAAAATATAATCTTTAATTCCAAATTGCATGGCTTGCTTCGCATACTCGAACGTATCATAAGCCGAGACTAATACAAACTTAATCCTTGGCCGCATTGCATGGATTTTTTCTATCGCTTCCAAACCATTGATGCCTGGCATTTTAATATCCATAAAAATAACATCGGGTTCCGTTTCTTTCGCTAACTCAATCGCTTTTCGCCCATTAACAGCTTCGCCAACGACTTCCATATCCCTAAAATTATCTTGGATGAATTTCTTCATCGCTTTTCTCTCTAGTAGCTCATCGTCAGCAATCAAGATCCTCATTAGATAGAACCTCCTTACTAGTCTTAGGCAAAGATAACCGTATGGTTGTCCATTGTCCTTTTTCTGATTCTATTTCAACAACATTGTCTTTTTTGTAAAAAAGTTGTAATCGCCGCATGACATTGGTCAACCCTATGCCTGTTGAATGCCCTACATGCTCATCTCTAACGCTCGACGATGATAACAGGCTTTCAATCTTTTCTTTCTCAATGCCCTCCCCGTCATCACTAACTTCTATGACAACCGAGTCTATTGTCTGTTCAATCCGAAGTGATATAATGCCACCTTCTTCACGTGCTTCAATCCCATGAATAAATGCATTTTCAACTAAGGGTTGAAGCGTTAAGCGCGGAATTTCGATATCCAGGCACGTCTCATCTATTTTCGTTATGAATTGAACTCTTTCTGAAAAACGGGTTTGTTGAATTCGGAAATACGCTTGTACAATATTCACTTCATCTTTCAACGTAACTTGATCATCGATTTCGCCTAAGCTATGGCGCAGGAGTGCAGCCACTGAATCGATTAATCTTGAGGTCGAATTCGCATCTTCCAAATAGGCCATTTTTGAAATTGTATTTAAGGTGTTAAACAAAAAATGTGGATTGATTTGATTTTGTAAATGCTTTAATTCCATTTCTTTAAGCAATTGATCAAGCTCTGATTGGTCTTTGATTTCTTTCACCAATTCATGAATATTGGCGCGCATATTATTAAACGCATCCCCAAGTATTCGCAACTCATCATTCGATTGAATTTCCACGGCCTCGCCCAGTAAATCCCCCTTCGCAACTTCCTTTGCCGCATGGGATAATTTATGAAGCGGGCTTGTAATCCCTATTGAAAACCAAATAGCAAAAAAGATTGCCAGTGCAATAGTCGTGATAAATAAAAAGATAATGAATGTAATAAAATACCTGTTTCTTTCTTGCAAATCCTTGTAATAAGCTTGATAGGCTGTTAATTCAACATCGATTAATTCAAGCGCAGACGCTTGAATATAACCCGAAGCCACCCTTACTTCTTCTAGATGATTTGTATACTGTTCGATATCTGCTTTCAAAACGAAACCAACCGTGAGTTCACTCTCATGAATAAATGTATCGACTAGATTGATATAGTTTTTGATTTTAATATTTTCATTAAGTGCATAAAGCGTTCTTAAATGTTCTTTCTCAGCCGTTAGCTCGTCTTTTCTTTTGAAATAACTGGTCGCATTTTCATCTTCCGGCTCAATTACATAGATTCTGGTGAGCGCATAAAGTTCATCTGATTTTTGCGATATTGAATTTAACAATAAGAAGCGTTGAAAACTCTCATTATATTTATTGGTTAATTCATTGGAACTGACGAAAATGGAGATTGCAGTTACTTGAAACAGGATGACAAATACGAAAAAGTACATTAATAACTTCCCGCGAATTGTTTTCATTTTGGATCACCAGGTCTTAAACCATCGATATCGACTTTATCGATTATTTTTGTTCGCGTAAAAACTTCGGTACTCAATATATCATGCGCCTGTAATTCAATCATGACTTCAATCGCTTCATAGCCCATCTCTTCAGGATATTGTGCAACCGTCGCATCGATTTCCCCTTTTTGAATTAACATTAACGTCTCCGGCAAGACATCAAACGCAGTGATATAGACATCCTTATTCGGCGCGATTTCGTGTAACCCTTCCACGATGCCTATTCCATCCAGTGCGCTTGTCCCAACGAGCGCATTAATTGAAGGAAACTCTTTCAGTAACGAATAAGTCGCTTGCGCAGCCCCAATTTGAGTGATGTTCGATTCTTTTCTGCCGACTATTTGAATACGATTAGTTGATTGAATCGCATCTTTAAAACCTTCCAACCTCTCTTGTTGGTTTATTGCATCAAATCGCCCCATCACGATACCGACATATTGTTTGCCAATCGTGTTTTCAATAATCGTTCTTCCAGCAAGCTGCCCAGCATAATAATTATCCGTTCCGACATAAGCCTTTCTAACACTGCTTTTCACATCTGTATCAACTGTAATAATCGGAATTCCTCGTTCGACGCCCTTAAATACCAAATCAACAAATTGTTGGCCTTCCACGCCTTGCGTTATGATGCCGTCTACTTTGGCAGATATCATTCTATCTAATAGTTTGAGTAGCTGATCATTGTCCGCTTTCGGGGGACCTAAATATTCTAAGTAGATGTTATGTTCATCGGCAGCCTTCAATGCGCCTTGCTCAACGAGACGCCAATACTCATTGTCAATTTCTTCAGCAAGCAAAACGAAATGATGGGCGTATTCTTTTGAAGTAACGGAATCCTTTTCAATATAAAAAGTTTTATAACCGTAATAGATCATCCCTAAAAAGCTCATGAGAAAAACAGTGATTCCGCAACTATAAAGTATTTTTTTGGTAGACCTCTTCATTCAATCACCGACTTTTTTTGATTTAGTAATCCCTAAATGTGAATTCCTCCAATTATTTCTTTTGTCTAATTATATCACACAATAAATAGCCAATATTTTTTGCTGAATTCCGTGTATAATACTAGTTATAGGATTTACAATAATGGACAGGAGAAGATTATTCTATGAGATTCGGGATTATAGGTACGAATTGGATCACAGATCGATTTATCAAAGCAGCAAGCGCGCATCCAGAATTTACAGTTGGGGCGGTTTATTCACGTGCTGAAGAAACTGGACGAGCATTTGCGGAGAAACATCACGTTCAAAATGTCTATACCAATATGGAAGAGATGTTCCGTAGCGGTGATATTGACGCGGTTTATATCGCATCACCGAATGCATTTCATGCAGAACAAAGTATATTGGCAATGGAAAACGGGATTCATGTTCTTTGTGAAAAGCCTGCTGTCACGACTGTGGAAGAAATGGATCAAGTAATTGAAGCTTCTAGGCAATACGACGTTACCTTTATGGAGGCGATGAAATCAACAGTGATTCCATCATTCCTTAATTTAAAAAAGAACTTGGACAAGATTGGACCACTCCGTCGCTTTGTCTTTCATTACAATCAATATTCTTCTAGATACGACAGTTACAAAGAAGGAATTATTGAAAATGCCTTTAAACCTGAGTTAGGAAATGGTGCGAAAACAGATTTGGGGGTTTATGCGATTGCGCCTATTGTTCATTTAGTTGGCGAACCGGTTTCCGTTTTGAAAAATAATTATTTACTATCCACGGGTGCTGAAGGACAAGGCAGTATGATTTTGAATTACGAGGGTTTTGAAGCGATTGTGATGTACTCAAAAATCTCCGATTCATTTTTACCAAGTGAAATCCAAGGCGAAAATGGCGTCATTGAAATCGATAAAATTAGTGATCCTCATCAAGTCATGATTAAATACAGAGATGGTAAAACGGAGGATATTTCTGTTCAGCACGAATATGATACGATGTATTATGAAGTTGAAGAATTTATTAACTCAGTGAAGAATAGACAAATTGAATCTACTATAAATACGCATGAAATTTCGCGAAAAGTTACGGAGATACTTGTTTGACCTATTAAATAATAAAACGTCTATTCTTTACCCGAAAAGGTTTTGAATAGACGTTCTTTATTTGATAAATTATTAGGTCTCCCGTTGATAAGAGATTTTCCCCCTACATATTGTTAATTCGATTTGACCATCTGAACCCAGAACTACTAAATCAGCATCTTTTCCAGCTTCAATTGATCCTTTGCGATCAAAAACTTTTAAACGTTTGGCTTGGTTAACGGCGGTTACCCGTACTTGTTCAACGATTGATAAATCAATCCATTCGATTAAATTCAAGCGGGCTTTATTCATCGTCACCACACTCCCAGCCAATGAACCATTAGAGGCTAACGAGCAACTCCCATCGCGAACGATTACTTCTTGGCCACCTAAATCGTAATTACCATCTGGCAACCCTTTTGCACGCATACCATCCGTAATGACTAATACTTTTTCAAGGCCTTTCATTTTGACGATGAGCTTAACTAAATCAGGATGAAAATGGATCCCGTCGGGAATTATTTCAACGAACACATCATCTTGTAGAAGAACCGCACCAACAACCCCTGGTTCCCTATGATGTAACCCCTTCATCCCATTAAATAAATGCGTGGCATGTGAAACTCCGTTATGTATCGCATCTTTAGACTCGTCATAAGTGGCGTTTGTATGACCCATAGAAGGAATAACACCTGTCTGATTAAGTTCAGTTAGAAGCTCAAAATTTCTATCCAACTCGGGTGCATAGGTAATAACTTTAATAGCATTCCCCGACAATGCTTGCCATTTTTTAAAGCGTGCAACGTCAGGAGGTAAAATACTTTCTTCTGGCTGTGCACCTTTTTGTACTTTATTAATAAATGGGCCTTCTAAATGAATACCAACTAATTCCGCTACGCCGGGTTTATTCTTATGCAGGCGGTAGGAATTTAAATTTTCAAGTGCGTGACTCGTATAATCGACTGGATTCGTTATCGTCGTTGCTAGAAAAGATGTAACACCTTCTTTCGGCAAGGCATGAGCAATCGCTTCAACCGCTTCAGTACTTCCATCCATAAAATCGTATCCAGCTGCACCGTGGACATGAATATCAATCATTCCCGGGATGACATATTGCTTATCTGTACAGTCGTATTTTATATCCTGTTTGCTTATTGGCGGGCAATCTTTCATCTCTCCAACCGACTGGATCTGCTCATCTTTTATATGTAGATAACCTTTTGGCAAAACCTTATTTTCAAGAACAATCGTGGCGTTTGTTAAATATATTTCACCCAAGAAAAAACTTCCTTTCATAATTTCGATTAATGAATGTTGACACGCTCTACTTGGATTTGACTCGAAACGGTCTCTATTTCCTCTACATTAATATAGCCTGTTTTTTCTTCTTGTGCATTAAGCACACCCATAGTTAGGCCAAAATTGATTAACTCTTCATCTGTTAAGCCGCGCGCTATTCCAGCAGCGAATCCCGCAACAACTGAATCACCCGAGCCAACTGGATTTATCGCGTCAACTCTCGGTAAAGAAGCACGATAGATGGTTTGATTATGTTTTATGATTGCACCATTCTCTCCAAGCGTCACAACAACCCAAGGAATAGCACTAAATAAAATACTCTCTAATGCTTCTATTATTTCAATTTCGTCAATAGTAGATTTTCCAATTAATTCAGCCATTTCCTCCTCATTTGGTTTAATTAGATACGGTTTACTGGCACTGTTTAACGTTGATGTTAAAAGGGCACCATTCGCATCTAATAACACTTTCGTTCCATAGGGATTCGAAATTTCGATTAATTTAGCGTAGAAATCACTTGATAAACCTTTAGGTAAACTACCAGAAATCGTGACTAAATCTACTCGACTTAGATGCTCCTCAAAATTTGTTAAAAATAATTCAGCTTCAGTTTTTGAAATAATAGGTCCACTTTCTAGAATTTCCGTCTGTTTACCTTCATGGAGAATTGCAATACAATTTCGAGTTTCTCCTTCTATTGGAACAAATAGATCTTCGATTCCAATCGCCTTCAGTTCAGCACTTATAAAACTTCCCAAGCTGCCCCCTAAAAATCCCGATGCAGCAACTTCTTCACCTAGCTGATGCAATACTCGAGCAACATTTAATCCTTTACCTCCTGCTGTTTTCGAAACATCTGCCACTCGATTAACCACGTCTAACGCCAAATAATCTAGCTTATAACTTATATCGACAGCAGGATTTAATGTCAACGTTAAAATCATATAGTATCCCCTCTTTAATCACTCATATAGTCAAATGGAGTGAGAATAAAATCTCACTCCATTTCCTTAGGCTTTTCCGTTACTCATACACATTTCAATTTTTTCCATTGCAACTTTCTTCATCGCTTCTTTAGCTGGTCCCATATATTTTCTCGTATCTGTTTCATTCGGATTTTCTATTAAGAACTCACGTAATGAATTCGAGAATGGAATCTTTAACTCTGTCGAAATGTTCACTTTTGCACATCCAAGTGAAATACATTTACGAACATCCTCTTTCGAAATACCAGAAGCACCGTGCAGAACGAGCGGAATATCGACGAGATCACGAATTTTTCGTAAACGATCAAAATCAAGATTCGGTTTCGTTTCGTATAAACCGTGACCCGTTCCGATAGCAACTGCCAAAGAGTCAATCCCAGTTCTCTCACTGAACTCATTCGCCGCATCTGGGTCCGTATACTCAGCATCCTCTGCTTTCACGATAATATCATCTTCTTGACCGACCAGCTTCCCTAGTTCAGCCTCTACCGTTGCACCGTATTTATGTGCTTTCTCGACTACTGCTTTGGAAATTGCAATATTTTCTTCAAACGATCCATGTGAGCCATCAATCATGACGGACTTTACGCCAAGTCTAAGCGATTCAGTAATCGAATCTAGTGTTTCATGATGATCTAAATGTAAGGCGATTGGAATATTATGTTCTTTGGCTGCAATTTCCGCAATCGCTTGAATATATGCGCGCCCTGCGTAATCCATTGTTCCCGGTGTTGCTGCTAAGATTAACGGTGATTTTAGTTCAACCGCTGCGTCAACAACGACTTGAATTGTTTCGAGGTTATGAATATTAAATGCTGGAACTGCATACCCCTCTTTTCTAGCTTTGATTAACATTTCCTTCGTGTTTTGTATAGACCCCATCCTAATTCCTCCATTGTTTTAATCTGATTGCTACTCTCTGCTTATTGATAGTCATATATCGTGACGCCTTTAACGACGCGACTGATTAACCCATCTGGACTTGGATTATCTGGAGTAATCCCTAATTGTAGTGATTTTTTCAAAGCTAATGTTTGCGCGAAAATCGTATACAATAACGCAAGATTAAAATCATTGGATAATGGATTTGTTCCGCTATTAACCGTTAGATGCCAATTCGCTAGTTCCGCAACCTCGTCATCTTTTGTTTCAGTTAACGCGATGATTTTAAAAGTATCCGCAGCCGCTAATTCTTTTAAAATATCAAGATCGTATTTTCGCGTATATGGATTTTGTGAGACAAATAAAACCACGATTGATTGGTCATTTAAAATCGATTTCGGTCCATGACGAAAACCGAGTGATGATTCATGAATCGCAACTACTTGTCCATTGGAGAGTTCGAGCATTTTTAACGCTGCTTCATGTGATAATTGGGCAAGTAAGCCAGATCCTAAATAGACAACGCGTTCAAAATCTGATTCCAGTATGTTATCAATACTATCACCCAGGTTTTCAATCAATGAAGTTGCACTTTCAATCACCTGTTTTGCAACTTCTTTTGTAAATACATTGTCCGTAAATAGTGCAAAGCCTGCGATAATCATGCTTGTGAAACTACTCGTCATAGCAAGTGATTGATCATTTGATTTTTCAGGCATAAGTAGCGTGATGCTATTTTTATCAGCTAGAATATTTTTTGCTAATAGGCCGTCCTTGTTACATGTGATAACGACTTGATAAAAGTCATCTATAATTTCTTGTCCCAGTGAAACCGAGGCCACACTTTCAGGACTGTTTCCGGAACGTGCAAATGACACCAAAATGGTCGGATGATCTTTAAAGAAAAATTCAGTTGGATTAGATACAATATCCGTCGTTGGAATCGATTCAAACTGGATATTTCTATTATTTTGTCTTGCCAATTCTGGCACTAGCGTATCGCCTACAAACGCAGATGTTCCCGCACCTGTGAATATGACGCGAACACTTTGATGTTTTTCGTAAATTGCATTAAGAAATTCTTTATATGATGCTTGTTGTGCGAAAAAATCTTCCACTAACTCTTCCCATACTGCTGGCTGTTGATGAATTTCTCCAGTTGTATGAACTGCATTTTGCTTCTTCATTTGCTCTTCTGTAATATTAAACATATTTACAACCCCCAATGGTTATGTTGTCATAACCAGTTATAGTAAAACAAAACTCCACGAAATAGAGTTATGTTAATTCAACCGTATAATCAAACTTATCGCCACGTGCTATACTAATCGTGTATTCAATTAATGTATTTTCATAATAGGTACTTCGAGTAATTAGCATTGCCGGGTGGTTTTCAATCATATTTAAATGAGTAGCCTCTTTGGCACGTACACTTGTCGCTTTAAAGCGTTCATATGCTTTAGTAGCTCGGATATTATACTCATCTGAAAAGACACTGTACATCGGTTTTTCACTCACATCTTTTTGCGTTAACTGAGGAAAAATCTTTTTTGGTAAATATGATGTTTCATACATTAAAGGTTCATCGTCGGCCAAACGTAAACGAATTATTTGAAAGACTTCTTCAAATGGTTTGATATCCATCTTACTAGCTAATCGTTCATCCGCAATCATTTCATGAAATTCTAAAACCTTAGTTGACGGCGTTTTTCCAGACTTTTTCATTTCATCGGTAAAACTATAAAGCTTCACCAGTTTTTGGTTGTACAGTTTCGGGGCAACAAACGTCCCTTTTCCATGCAATTTATAAATATAGTTTTCTCTTTCTAATTCTTGTAAGGCCTGTCTAATTGTGATGCGACTCATATTGTAAATCGTGCATAATTCACGTTCAGATGGCAATCTTTCATGCTCGACATAGACACGATTATCAATTTTATCGATCAAATCTTGCATTAACTGAAAGTATAGCGGAATCCTGCTCTTTTCCATTACGTTTTGCACCTTCCTAAAATAAACCCAGTTACTTTATTTCTTAACGCTATCTCGGATGATTAGCTTTGTAGAAATAACGATTTGCTTTGCAATTTTTCTACCTTCTAATCGCTCTAATAATGTATCCACGGCAGCTTCACCCATTATCTCAGTATATACTCGTATCGTGCTAAGTGAAGGATACATATGTTTTGAAACAGACATATCATTGATCCCGATAATGCTTACTCTTTCAGGAATAGCAATATTTGCTTCATGCAAAGCGCGCATACTGCCGATTGCCATAACATCACTACTGATGAAGAATGCGGTAGGTAAATCCTCCCCTAATTCGTCAATCGCTTGTTGCATTAAATTATAGCCATCTTCAACGGAAAATGAACCGATAAACATAAAGCGTTCGTTATAAAGGCCATTTTCCTCCATATACATCTGGAACGATTTTTCTCGCAAGTCCTCAATAGGTGTTTTTTGTCCTTTGAGCAACTCTCTTCCACCTATAAAACCAATTTTTGTATGATCTGTCGAGATGAAATAACCTATAATCTTCTTCGTTGCTCGTTCAAAGTCTATTACAATCGAATCGTATTTGTCTTCGTTTGGACTATAATCGACAAAAACGACATGGCGATTAATTTTGGTGAGATCATTCACTTGTTTTGGACTGAATTTACCTATCGCTATAATACCTTCAATCCCTGCAGCATTAATATCCTTGATATTGTTGAAAAAATAAACTTCAGGATTCATGCCAATTTCTTTACATCTTTCTTCAATTCCTAACCGAATAGATAAATAATAAAGGTCATTCAGCTCCTCTTTTTCTGTATACCAATGGATAACAGCAATCTTTTGATTAATATATCTTTTCGAAGTCCGCTTCCGATAAGATAACTCTTCCGCTGCTTCAAATATTTTTTTCTTCGTCTCATCTGCGACTGATAGACTTGCGTCATAATTCAGTACTCGAGACACAGTAGCCGAAGATACACCAGCTTTTTCTGCTATATCTTTAATTGTCGCCACGCTCTATCACCTTTTCCATTTCTACAATTTTCTATTTTAGAAAGTAACACTATTATATACCATTATCAAATAACTTCATATGCCTAACTAGTAGTGTTTGAATCGATTTTTGGGAGCATATTATTTAAATAGTGGTTACTTCTCTTACATAGTTAATATTGTTTAGATAAAAACAGAACATGTTGATAGTCGTTCCAAGCCGTCAGGGATAGGGACAGCTTTAGTTCAGTCTTTTCATCCTCTCAATTACTAGTAAACATTTTACTAATTATTATCCAGATTATCACTTAAAGCATATTCCGTCTATAGTATTTTAAAGAATATCTCAGTATATCGTCTGTCGAGAGAAGTCTAGTATTAGTAATATTATTCCACTCATCTTACGTTCTTTTCTATTGTCCGGTTAATTAGTTCTCTTTTCTCCAATAACCATGCATTACCTCGTGGATATTTTCTAAAAGTCAAAGGTTCACTTAAATCTTCTTCTATTAACTCTATTACGGCTTCTCTACCAATATAAGATTCTAAAAGTTGAAGTGCCCTTAAATCTTGTAATGCCTCATAAAACACTTCGAGTCTAAGGGATTCAATTGGTCCGTTTTCTCCAGGATACACGACAAATGCGTCACCTGATGGAAAACCCTGATCAGCATCTGTAACTGTAAAGGGATCTATTGACCTCTTTGATAATTGTGAGTACCAGAAATTATAGCCCCAATGTAAAAAACCAGTAATATTAAACTTATAAAATTGCATGCCGATAATTCGATTTCGCGCAGATGGGAATGTGAAGAAACGATTCGACACATCTATATATTGTGCACAACAATTATATGTCCATAAATCTGGAACCTCATTTTCCAAAAAAGGTTCTATATGATTTGTTGCAGGGATTGGTTTTTCAACAAAACCTCTTTCATAAAACTCGTAATCTGACAATGCATCAATAATTGGATACTTCGATAAGTATTTGTTCATATGGTTACTTGCGCTTTGATAGGATTCGATGTTATCTAGATTTGGCTCATCGGAAACATGAAAATAGACACGATCATGTAAGTTGTTTTCTTCTATAAAATGTACAAGTTCTGGAAGAAATAATGATAAGAAGTTCCGATAATTCTCGCCAGCCGAATCAGTTTCCCAACCAAATATTTGTTTATATTCTTTGTTTTTGGTTGCCATTATTTTAGGTGCATGTTTAGCCCCCCATTGCGTATAAAGATGTGAAAACTCAAAGTATTGAACACCTAACTCATCACACATATCTACCCATCTTTTTAATTTATCAAAGTTAAAATGATAGGTATCATCCTTTATCTCTATGTCGACTAACTGCACAGTTGGGCGTTCTTCACCAATTTCAGTATCAAGTGGCGGTGTAAATAATGGGGTTAAAATCATATTGATATCATGTTTAACAGCCGTTTCAATAAAATCTTTAATTAAAGACCAATGTTCTTGGCTACAAACATCGATGTTGTAATATGTTGCAATACAATCAGTATGAAACCAATTTGTTTGTATGAGCTTCGATTTAGGTAATGATTCATCAATCACTTCCAAGTGAAAGTTTTCTTCAGCTATCGTTCCAGCTTCAACCGTTTCGAACTTGATACATATTTTATATGTGTCGGATTTGATATTATTATTTAACTTGACTGTTACCCAAATGGATCGCCATTGATTTTGGCGTGCAGGTATTCCTTCTGATCCAATTGGATACAAAGGGTCAGGAAACAATCCTGGTTCGATACGTAAAATATTATCATCGTGATTTTCATACATAGGAAAATCTGATGGGACTAGTCCTACTTCTCGTACTGTTATCACATCTGAAATATCTGATTCTACTCGAATCGTAATCCCATCTGAAAATCTTTCGGTTGTCTTATAGGCCACTTGGAAAGTGTACACTTCATTTAGTAGCGCTGTCCCACCCACTATAGCGGAATCCTCTAACTCTTCATCGGCAAAAACTTTGACCAGTGAACTTAAGCAACGGGTTTCTAATAAGCATTCTTGATTAGACAACTGGACTCCCCCTAATATCATCTTTCCTAAATACATTCAAGTCCGCACCAATTACTGGTGAAACTTTTTGAGAAGTTTTCGGTTTATTAAACACGATTAAGTGTCACTGTTTTTTTCATTTCATTAGATAGATAAGCGGCTTTCACCACTTCTAGTGTACGTAAACCATCGATTCCAGTAATTGATGGCGTGCCATTAGATTTAACACAGTCAATAAAATCCGCAATTAAACCAGCATCCATATCTTCTGACCATGGTAATTCCTCTATCTTCTCATCAACATCATTATAATAAAGCGAATGTTGTTTGAAAGCGTCTACACTTAAATTTCCTTTTGTTCCAACGAAGTGCATCACAAAATTCCCCCAAGTCGGGTATGTTTTGGGTCTAGACCAGCTTGGATCAATAGAGACGATCATTCCAGATTCAAGCTCCAATGAAACCATGCCACAATCTTCAACATCTATATCATAAAATCTAGTGTCTAATTCGGCATACACACTTTTTACTTCATCTTTGAAAATCCAGCGAATCACATCCATAATATGAACAATATGATCGGTCGCTGATCCGCCGCCCGAAAGTTCCTGATCAATAAACCATCCACCCGGCATTAAACCATGATTTGTCGCATTAATCGCAAGTACTTTGCCAATCGCACCTTCTTGAATCATTGTTCTTACATTTTCAATGGCAGGTGCAAATCGCACTGGATATGCAACTTGCAAAATCACTTCCGCTTCTTCGCAAGCTTTTATCATTGCTTCGGCGTCTTTTACTTCGGTTGCAAGTGGTTTTTCACATAAAATATGTTTATTAGCTTGAGCTGCACTAATCACATGTTCTTTATGGTGTATATTTTCTGAGCAAATAACAACTGCTTTGATATCTGTTTCCAAAAATTCATCCAGATTAGCGATATATTGACAATTATATTTTTCCGCCATTTCTTTTCCTCTTACTTTGTCCTCATCCCAAATATAAGATAACTCTACATCGCTCCGATGTTGAAGTGTGTCTGCATAACTCAACGCATGCATATGCGCAAAACTAATCATCCCGATTTTCATATCTTTTGTCCCCCTTCACTTAATACAACAGGCTGTCCCTCTTCCGCTGACTTCTTTGCAGCTTCAGCAATCCGGATTGCTGCTAATGCATCAGTAGCCAAAACAACAGGTTCTACTTTCCCAGTGAGACAATCTAAAAAGTGCTCCAATTGGCGTGTATATGGATCTCTTCTCAGCATACTTTGGGGCCAATCTACGGAAGTTCCGTCATTGTGAACATCGAGGATTACCGGATTTGTCTCGTCAAGATTATAAGTAATCATTCCTTTGTCTCCAGTCAGTTCGAAGGATGAGCGGAATTTTGTCTCAGCCCAAGACAATTCAACATGAACGATTGTTCCATCAACCATTCTAATTGTTACAAGCCCATACTCCATTGCCCGTCCATTCGCTTCGGTGTGTTTTACATGTTTGGCCATCACGCGATGCACATCCCCAAACGTTGATTGAATCCATTCAAATTCATGAACGCCCACATCAAGAAATAGACCGCCACTTCTCTTTTCATCTGAATACCACTCTCTACCGGCTGAAGGATAAGGAACACCTCTTGACATACGAATCACTCCGGGACGTCCAATTGCACCATTCTTTACTTGCTCTTTTGCATTTGCGTATTCCGGGAAGAATCTTAGCGTATGGCTGACGAGTAGTTGAATGTTATTCTGCTCGCAAATAGCGATCATTTCTTCCGCTTCCTCGCTCGTTACGCCAAGTGGTTTCGCACAAATAATATCTTTATGCGCTTCGGCAATTTGGGTTACAAACGATAAATGCGTGTCTGTTGGTGTACAAATATCAAAGGCGTCAACTTCTACCTCTGAAAGTAGTTCTTCAATACTTGTAAAAGTCCTCGCACCGTGCCGATTTCCAACAACTTTTAATCTTTCCGGATTACGGCCAATAACTCCAACAATTTCAACACCCTCGAGCTTCGACCAAATATTCAAATGTCTTTGTCCTATTTTTCCTACGCCTACAACTGCAATTTTCACCTTGATCATTCCCTTCGTTGTTCTTTCACATTAGAAAGTCTAGATAGTTTATTCCTACGTGCGAATATCTTAAGTCGATAATAATGTACATTTACAAAAGGAAAGGCATCATTCACTCATTTACTTGAGAGAACAATGCCTTTTCACAGGATTTGTTGAAATATCGTGTTGACTATTTTCCCTTAGCACAAGGCAATAATCACTCTGTTCTGGACACTGTTTATTTTCCATTAATTCTGCTTAGGTATAATTGCCTCCACTTTATATTATCAAGAGGACAACTAGGATTGACTGAACTCCATTTTTCAGCACTGAATTTAGTTAAATTTCATCCCATAATCGGCGAACATTTGCCATACCTATTTTGGATGCTTGTTTACAGTCTTCCATCCCCTCAAATTCAACAGAAATATACCCATCGAACCCAGACCCTTTGACAATACGCATGACTTCTCTAATATCAATATCCCCATGCCCAACAATCGTGCCCCTTAAATAGTTTCCAGAAGCAGTTTGCATCCACCCTTCACCAGGATTAAGTTTTGCAGGGCGATGGAAAAAGTCTTTGAAATGTACAATCGAAGCTAATTCAATATTATTTTTTGTCGCAACAACTGGATCCTCGTCTACACATAAAAAGTTACCTATGTCTAATGTTGTTTTAAAGTTTGGTCGGTCTACATGACTAACCAATGATTGAACCCTGTCACTTGCTTGAATATAGTACCCATGATTTTCCACGCTCGTTATGATACCGTACTGATTGGCATAATCAGCAATTTCCCTACAAGCTTCTATCAATTGGGGTAAATCCGCTTCGAATTGTTGGATTGTTGTTTCAGGGATTGGACGGGATGCAACGTCATGACGCATAAACTTAATGCCTAGTTGATTTGCAATGTCGACTTCTTTCTTGACGCGTACAATTTCTGCCTGATAATCCTCTTCGTTATCGGTAATAAAATTCGCACCAATTGCGTAGTTTGAAAGTTCAATCCCTACTTCATTAGCCTTTTCACGAACCTTATCTATTAATGTTGGATCCTCTTCAAAGCTAAAACCAAGATTAGGAACAATCTCAATATGTTCCCCACCTTGATCTGCCACCCACTGGATTGCATCAATAATCGTCATTTCCTTACGATTGAATGCACCTAAAAGACTGTAAGAACTCAAACCAAGTTTCATATATTTGTCTCCTTCCCTAACCTTATGAGCCTTCTTCACTTAAGTAATTGCGATTTTATGCCCACCACATATCAGTAGGTTGTTCGTTAATTAATACCGATTTTAAGTTTGTAACCGCACGTGTAAACCCTTCATCAATAGACATTAACGGATCTTCATGTTCGATACTCACAACATAGTCGTAACCATACGTGCGTAGTGCACTCATCATATCTGACCATTCTTGAATACTATGTCCACATCCTACGGAACGGAACGTCCACGCACGTGATTGTACATCTCCGTAAGGTTGCATATCTGTCAAACCGTACATATTGACATTTTCTTGGTCAATATATGTATCTTTTGCATGGAAATGATGAATTGCATTTTCTTTTCCTAAAATCTTAATTGCAGCAACTGGGTCAATTCCTTGCCACCAAAGATGACTTGGATCTAGGTTCGCGCCAATCGCCGGTGAAGTTAACTCTCTCAATTTAAGCATCGTGTGCGGTGTGTGAACTAAAAATCCGCCATGCAATTCCAAACCGATTTTTACATCATTTTCCTCAGCGAGTTGTCCGATTTCTTTCCAATAAGGGACCAGTTTCTCTTGCCATTGCCACGTTAAAATATCACTATATTCTGTTGGCCAAGGTGTGATAGGCCAGTTTGGATATTTCGCTTCCTCATGATCTCCAGGTGTTCCAGAAAATGTGTTGACAACAGGGACGTCTAATAAGTTGGCTAACACGATTGTTTTTCTTAATACATCATCAGAAGCTTTTGCAAATTCATGATCAGGCGAAACCGGATTTCCGTGACAGCTAAATGCACTGATTGTCAAACCACGTGAATGCACTTGTTCAAGATATTCTTCACGTTTCTTTTCACTTTCAAGTAACGCGTCTAAATCACAATGTGAGTTCCCCGGATAACCACCAGTACCAATTTCAACAGCTTGTAAACCAGCTGCTTGAACATGATCGAGCATTTCTTCAAATGATTTTTCTGCAAATAATACTGTAAATACACCTAGTTTCATAATTACTACCTCCATTTTTTTAATTATCAAATATAACTCTATTATACTTCATTTTGTATACAATTGAAATCGTTTACATAACTTTTAAATAAAAACTGCTTACGCCAAAAGGGCAGTAAACAGTTTAATTGAATTATAGTTCTGGAAGCTGAACCTCGACTTCTCTTCCTTCCCTAGACGATCGAAATATCGCGTCAATAATTGCTTGGTTGACCAGAATTTCTTCTCCTGGAATAGGGGCTGGCTTACCTTCTTGAATGGCGACAACGAAATCACGTACTTTTTCATCAAAAATGTTAAGCGTATGCTCTTCTAAAGGTATGATTGTTTCTGTTTGTTCTTTATCTGTGTCATGGAATATACTCATTGATCCTATGCCACCGTCCCAAACACCGCTCCATGGACCACTTCCAGCTGTTGTGAGCTTTAAGCCACCATCTTTACCAAGGAAAATCGTTGGTCCTAATGTATCCATATGCATTGCCCATGAGATTTTAAAGTTTAGAACGATACCACCTTCTAAGCGAATCATCGCGACCCCAAAGTCCTCTACTTCAAACTTTTCTGCTTCAGGATGATACTTTGAATTTGTACCAAAGTAATTTGATGTAAATGCCGAAACAGTTAGTGGTTTTGGATGGCCTAACGCATTTAAAGCAAGATCGAGCGAATACGTTCCAATATCAGCCATCGCGCCAACACCTGCCAACTGTTTACTGATAAATGTTCCTCCCGGCATACCACGACGACGTCCGCCACCTACTTCTACATAGTATACGTCTCCAAGCTCCCCTGACTGAACAATCCTTTTTACATGTTGCATATTTGGATCATAGCGAGGTTGGAAACCTACAGATAGCATTTTACCTGTCTCATTCGCTACTTGTACCATTTCAATTCCTTGCTCAAGTGTAACCGCTAAAGGTTTTTCAACAAGCACATGTTTGCCAGCACGCAGAGCATCAATACTTGTTATATGATGGAATGCGTTTGGCGTACAAATACTTACACCATCTATATCTAGCTCAAGCATTTTCTTATGATCCTCAAACGCTAGTGCCCCCTCAATTCCCAATTCATCAATAAATTGTTGGGCTTTCCCAGGTACTACATCAGCTACGCCTACAATTTGAACACCTTCCATTGCCAAATAAGCATTTGCATGGCTTCCTGCAATTCCTCCGCCACCAATAATGCCAATTTTAATCACTTTTGTCATGCCTGATTCCCCCATATTAAAATGCATAGTTTTTAGTTGTATTTGCATTTTTAGTTTACTTCTACCGTATTTTAAAGTCCAGTAGAAGCCCGATTTTTATTAAATTCATTTAAAAAGTATTATTTTAATTGTTTTTTTAGATAAATCCAACATTTTTTATTTTTATTCTATATAATTGAAGTAGGGTATCAATTTAAAATACTAACCTCTTTTTGTGAGGGCTTTCATTTGTTTTACATGTCTTCATAAAGCACAATATATGTTTTTTATCCACTTATAATGTAATCGATTACTATAAAGAAATGAGTTGATGCTATGTCCGCCACGATACAAGAAGTTGCTAAAAAATCGGGGGTCTCCGTCGCTACGGTTTCACGGGTCATTAATAATCCAAGCCTTGTAAGAGAAGCAACCAGGGTAAAAGTACAAAGAATCATTGAAGAACTAAACTATGAACCGAGCGTACTTGGACGTAATTTACGTACTGCTAAAAGTAGACTACTCTTGACGCTCATTCCAAGTATATCCAACCCGTTTTATATTGAAATCATTAATGGAATCGAAAATGCTGCAATCGAGCAAGGATATAATATCCTTCTATGTGAAACAGGTTCAAATCCTATTAAAGAGAACATTTATTTTAATCTACTTAAAAGTCAACTAGCAGATGGCATTATTTCAATGGATCCAACCGTTGACAGAACTAAACTACTTGAGCTTGCAGATAGGTATCCCGTCGTACAATGTAGTGAGTACGATGAAGGGGGTAATATCTCATATGTATCCATCGATAATGAACTGGCTGCTTACCATGCAGTGCGTTATTTAATTAAAATCGGACATAAAAAAATTGCCCTGCTTAATTCGCATAATAAATTTTTATATGCCCGGCAACGTCGTCAAGGCTTTGAAAAAGCTTTGAATGAATCTAATTTAACGGTGAATACTGACTGGATATACAATACGGATAATTTAGGATTTGAACATGGCCAACGAGCAATGCGCCACCTGCTTTCACTCCCTGATAAGCCGACTGCTATTTTTGCAGTCTCTGACATTCTTGCGATTGGCGCACTAAAGGAAATTAATAGTAGAGGATTACACGTTCCGGATGACATCGCCCTCATTGGTTTTGATAAAATTAGTTTTTCCAACATGACCCATCCAACATTGACGACAATCTCTCAACCAGGGTATGAAATGGGCTTCACATCAGCAAAAATGCTCATCGATAAAATTAAAGGTGTTGAGGTGGATAGTGTTTTATTAGACCATGAATTAATCATTCGTGATTCAACATAATAAAAAATGCTGAGAAAGTAGATTCCTTCTTTCTCAGCATTTTTCATGTTTAAACTGACTCAATAATTTCCTTTAATGCTTTAGCGTTCTGTGCAGCACTCTCTACTGGATCTCCCGTAAAATCTTCTTGTTCTACAACAAACCAGTCCACTTGATGATCATTACCAGTTCTGATTAAACGGGCAATATCAATCGTTCCTGTACCAAGTTCTGTAGAAACCGGATTCCCCTGAACTAATTTGAGGTCTTTTATGTGTAAAGAAACACATCGGTCTGCATTTTTCTTAATAATCTCGACAGGATCATAGCCCGCGTTCGTCGCCCAAAAACAATCTAATTCCATTTTGACATACTGTGGATTCGTATTTTCATACAGGATATCAAAACCAGTCTTCCCGTCATGTAAATCAAATTCAAAGGCATGGTTATGATAACCAAACGCAAATCCTTCTTTAGATAATCTTTCGCCTACACTGTTGAATAATTCAGCTGTTCTTTTATAATCATCAGCCGTCGTCCGCATATCATCTGCTAGCCATGGACAAATTAGTAGACGGTTGCCTATCGTATTGTGATAAATGAGCAACTCATCTAAATCACCTTGTAAATCTTCAATTGGAACATGTGCACCTGCTGCCTTAATACCAAGTTCATCCATTTTAGCTTTTACTTCATTTGCAGTATGATTAAAGAACCCAGCGAATTGAACACCTTCATACCCCATCTCAGCAACTTGTTCCAGTGTACCTAAAAAATCTTTCTCAGCAGCTTCTTTAATCGAATATAATTGTAGTCCTAATTTCCCCATTACTTTTCTTCCCCCTTCTTTATTATAAATACACTTCTTTTCCGGTTTTCGCGGACTCATAAATCGCATTTAACATTTTCATAACTTCAACACCATCAGCAATCGGCGCGATTGATTCTTCACCTGATTGACAGCAGTCCACAAAATGATTGATTTCATTTGCAAATGATTTTGCGAAGTCGAAACCCAATGAATCAATTTGAGGCGCAATATTTAAAATTGTATTATGTTTTTCTGTAACAAGTGCCAATGCTGGCTCAATTTCTGCGCCGCCTTTGTCACCAAATAACTTCACTGATGTTTCATCTTCTTTTGCATGTAGCGCGTAGCTCACGTCAACATAGAGTGATGCACCATTTTCAAAACGAATGAGTGCATTTGTTAGATCTTCCACATCATTTAGCGTCGGATCATAATCTGCCGCTTGATAAAAACTTAGATTTTCAACGTTGTTACGGTTACCCAGTTTACGATATGTATTTCCGCTTACTGACACCGGACGTGGTTTCCCCATTAAATACCAAGCAATATCAATGACATGTACACCCAGATCAATAAGTGGGCCTCCACCGGATTTCGTTTGATCACTAAACCAACCACCAGGATTGCCCAGACGTCTTAAGTAAGATACTTTTGAATAATAGATATTACCAAGCTCATCATTATCGATAAATTGCTTCAAGATTTTCGCATTATCAGCGTGACGCCTCACAAAGCCAACTTGAACAAGTTTCCCTGACTTTTTAGCCACCTCTTCAACCATAAGCGCTTCCTCAACTGTCATACTCACTGGTTTTTCGACTAGGACATGCTTACCAGCCTGTAGTGCTGCAACAGCAATCTCCGCATGACTATTATTCCATGTACAAATACTAACTGCGTCGATCTCTGGATTTTCCAAGAGTTCCTGGTGGCTAGTATACAATTGGTCAACACCAAATAACTTTCCTTTTTCAGCAAGACGTCCTTCATGAATATCACAGAATGCGACCAGTTCTACTTCCTTATTATTTAAATAAGAAGTGATGTGCATCTCTGAAATTGATCCGACTCCAATAACGCCAACTTTTAACATTCGAACCTCTCCTTTAGTTTAGTGTAAAAATGAATAGGACCAGCAACATCCTTATAAACATAGTTTATAATCAATTTTGCTGGTCAATTGGTCCAAAATAATTTCCCGATAATGTTCCGTCTACCTTATAACTCGATTCTGCGACCCTCTTCATGCGATATGATTGCAGCTTCATTTATTGCTGTTAATTTGAGAACATCTTCTTTTGTAATTGTTGGTGTTGCCCCTGTTTTAATTGAATCTACCCACTGTACCATTGGCATCGGTAAACTTGGTAATACTTCAGTTAACGCTTTTGATTCAACATTTGCACTATTAATCTGAATCTTATCATCACTGATTAAAAGCGTTCCTTCAGTTCCGTATACTTCTAGTTGGAATGGGCTTCCGTTTGATACGAAACTTGTTTCAATAATCCCTAGTGCGCCTGATTCATAATCTACTAGAAGTGCAGAGTTATCATCTACAGTAGTATTCCCTTCTTTGTGAAGACGTGCATATACACCAGCTGCTTTTCCTGCTAAGCGGTTTGTTAGATAAATCGGGTGTGCGCCAAGATCCATCATTGCGCCTCCGCCCGCTTGTTCTTTATCGTAGAAACGTGCCGGTAACCATCCATTCGCTTGTCCTTCTGGAGCAACACCGCCGTTATGAGCAAAGCGACAACGAACCATTGTTAACTTTCCAATCCATCCCTCGTTAATCGACTTTTCTGCGTAAAGGAAGTTATTGTCTGTGAGTCTTGGTAAAGAAACCATTAGCTCTACTCCAGCTTCCTCAACTGCTGCAAAAATTTCCTCGCAATCTCTTACTGTAAATGCCAAGACTTTCTCAGTGAAAATATGTTTTTTATGCTTTGCTGCTGCAATGATAACTTCTTTATGCATATTTGTCGGTGTATTGACAACAACTGCATCTATATCTGGATTAGATAAAACTGCTTGTAGATCTTTTTCAAATGGAACATTCAGTTCATTTGCCCATCCTTCACCACGTTCTACTTCTTCATCCCAAACCATTTCAATTGATAAGTCATTGATTTCTTTAATGTCTCGTGCATAATCATCTGCATGTACATGCCATCTACTTAATAGCGCTACCTTAATCATTTATACCACTCACTTTTCTATAGTTTTTCATAGCTATGTAATCTAAAACTTCGTCTCGTGCTGAAATAAAAATACCGGCCCTAAGTTAGACAAAAAACACTTCCAATCTCAGGGCTTTCGGTCATTTTTAAATCTAAACTAATTACTACGCATAATTAGAAATAGTTCTATCAGTCAAAGTAAACTGCTTTTCCAGTTTTAGCTGATTCGTAAATTGCTTCTAGAATTTGTGTTACAACATAAGCCTGTTCAGGTTTTACAGTTGGCTCTGTGTCATTAATGATGCTTTCAATCCACAAGCGTGCTTCTAGGTCTGCATTACTTTCCGATGCCCCATCATAATAGGCAACCCCACCTGAACCTAACTCTACTTTCGTTGCATATAGATTCCCCATATCTTCACCGTTAATGCGCAAACCATCTTTCATATCGGCTCCGCCTTCGGTACCACTTAGGGAACACTTTGCTTCATCAACATCTAGTGTATTCAGTGCCCAACTTGCCTCTAAACTAATTGTTGCACCATTCTCCATTGTGATGAATCCAAATGCAGAATCTTCGACCGTAAATTTCTCTGGATCCCACGGTCCCCATGCATTTGCAGCATTTTCTTTCTTGCCTAGTTTATGATAAACAGAACCCATAACCGATTTTGGTTTGTAGTTGTTCATCATCCATAGTGTTAAATCCAGCGCGTGAGTACCGATATCGATTAACGGACCCCCACCTTGTTTTTCTTCATCTAAGAATACTCCCCATGTTGGAACAGCACGTCTACGAATTG
This sequence comes from Sporosarcina sp. 6E9, assembly GCF_017921835.1. Classification (NCBI taxonomy): domain Bacteria; kingdom Bacillati; phylum Bacillota; class Bacilli; order Caryophanales; family Caryophanaceae; genus Sporosarcina; species Sporosarcina sp. 6E9. The sequence goes on from NZ_JAGEMN010000001.1 coordinate 1,892,348, forward strand.
CATGTGCTTTAGCAAAGTATATCTCACCTAGATCACCACGGCTTGTGACCTTATGTAAATGTTGGCTATCAGGTCTAAAACGATTGTCATAACCAATTGTTAGCTTTTTACCAGTACGCTCAGCAACTTCAAGCATTTCTTTCGCTTCTGCAGATGTTTTTGCCATTGGCTTTTCACATAGAACATGTTTGTCAGCTTCCATGGCTGCAATTGAAATTTCAGCATGAGAAATATTCGGTGTTAAAACGTGTACAACATCAATTGAACTATCGCTTAGTAGCTCTTTATAATCTTCATAAACTTTTGCACCTTCAGTTCCATATTGCTTCGCTGCTTTTTCAGCTTTTTGAATTTTAATATCACAAAATGCAACAAGTTCTACAGTATCGAGCTTACTTAGACTTGGAAGGTGTTTACCATTCGCAATACCCCCACAGCCGATAATACCCAATTTAAGTTTTTTAGTCATTTTAAAATCCTCCTAATATAATATAATTAATATAGTCCTAATGTAAACGATTACAGTTAATGCCTCATATTGCCATTTACTTAGAAATAATTACTATGTCAGAAGTAATCTATCTACTAGGCATTTTCCGACATAGTGATCCATAGTGATTTATTCCGTTATTAAGCAGCCCCAGCTTCAATCTGCGAGAAAGCCCTGTGCGCAAACCACATTGAAGGATAGGCAATCAATGGTACACCTGCAACGACAAAAAATAACGGGAAAATATGAAAGAAATAATACAATAAAACAAAACTGATAATCATCGCCAATGTTTCAAATGGACGCCCAAGTGCAAGTTGAAATGGTTTTTTATAATAGTCAAAAAACTTAAACTCATAGCGAACAAACACTGGAAAAAAGTATAAAAGCGTGATGAAGTAAAGAAATCCAATTACCAATATGATGAAGTGAAGAAAAGGGATTCCAATCTCCATTTTCGAAATACTATAGTCGTAATAAAGAAATAACCCCATACCCACAAGGATAATACCAAGGCCATTAGATTTCACAAAATGATCTTTGTAACTCCTATAGAAGTTTTTAAATATAGGGGCATCGATATCTTCTTCTAGCCATTTTCGAATTACGTAAAATACTGCTGTAGTCGCTGGCATCGCTCCAAAAACAATAAGCCCAAGTAACGTAAAAATAATCCATAAAAAATGAAGATAGATTATTTTGGCACACCAATTACCTATCCCAAGAATTCCTTCAATAATATTGTTAAACATGGTGATTACACTCCCAAAATGATGATCATATTATTATCTGAACCTTGTCTATCATAGAAATAGTTTCACCATAAGTCAATAAAACAACTGGATAAGTCTTAGTATTCGATACCGGTACTCCTTAAATTGCGATTCAGGTGCCTATAGTAGGAAAACTCACTGACAGTTTGTTTTCCTACCTAAGCCAACCTTTTATACGACAAATGATAATTGATCAGTGTGATTGATTAGTTTGAATTATAGTCCTGGTATGCTTGATCATATAATTCAACTAGTCTGTCCACTTTCATCTTATCAAGTGTTTCCAAGTATTTATCCCAGTTTTCCATTGGTTCTTGTCCTGTGATAAATTTCGCTTCCATTTGTTCTACATATGAATCGATGTCTGTTCTAATTCTATTAATTTCTTTTTGCTCTTCATCTGTTAAGAACAATGGTGGTAGCGGTACATGTCCAACAGGGTGAATCTTTTCTACAGTTTCTTCTCGAATCCAATCGGCGAACTCATTCTCTTCTTCAAATTGTAAATCGAATGCAAGCTTCGGTGTTGCAATTCCGTAATCTGGCGTAAGTGACCCGCGCCAATCTTCTGATGATGTGAATTCACCAGGTGTTTCATTTTGCTTTCTAATTGTTTTTTCCTCGTCTGCCCAACTCCAGAATACTCCCTCTGGACCCATGTTAAGCATTGCATATCCTTCCTCGGAATATAAGAAATCAATCCAACGAATACTTGCTGCAGGGTACTTATTTTTATCAGTAATTGCGAATGTACCTGCCGTAATACCAGACCCCATTGGAATCGTTGGCTCATCAACCATGTCGCTCTTAATTGGAACCATCATTGGGTTTTCAGTTCCATTTTCAGGTGTTCCTAACGTAAAGAATGGGAACCAATCTGCAAATAATCCAACTCTATTTTCTTGACCTTTACCTTTTTTCTGCTCATCTGTTTGGGAAAAACTTTCTGAGTCGAATAGTTTTTCATCATATAACAACTTCATATATTCCAAATAAGCTTTATAGCCTGGTTGGTTCCGGCTATATTGAACCTTATCATCGGCTACGTAAGCACCTGTCGCGCTATCAAGCACACCAAATGCCCCAAGAAAGAACTGCCGAACATCATTCATACCATTGGCTGTTAGTGGAATTTCATCTGCTTTACCGTTGCCATTTGGATCTTCATCTCGGAAACGTTTTAATAGTTCATACATTTCATCCGTCGTTTCTGGTAATTCAGTTACATTCAATGCATCTAAGAATTTAGCGTTATACCATAATGGTCCACGGTACCAGTTTTCACCTTGTGAAACTTGTGGTAAAGCGTATATATGACCATCTCTTGCTGTAACAGACTTTTTAACTTCTGGATTTTCATCAAACATCTTTTTAATGTTTGGCGCATATTCTTCGATTAAATCTTCAAGTGGGATTAACGTACCTTGTCCCCCATTTTTAATCTGCTCTTCATTGGATAAATCAGCAGCAAATAAGATTTCGCTATAGTCGCCACTTGCGAACATGAGGTTTTTCTGCGTTGCAAGACTATCAAGATTTGGCGTTCTGAATTCAAAATTTATATTTGTTTTCTCTTCCATTGCCTTGAAAAACTCCATGTCCTTCCAATATTCATCCCCAACCTTTGTACCAAACATTGAGATTGTAATTTTCTCATCAACGATTGGATAACCTTCAGCATTGAAGTTATCGTCTGGCTCAGCTGATATGACTTCTTTTTCTTTCTTGTCCGAACTACAAGCAGCTAATAAACCAATTAGTAAAACAAAAACAGCTAGAAACTTAAGTTTTTTCAATTTGATCCACTCCCTTTATCTTTTTAATTTATATTTAACAAATCTATGAATACAAATTCACTACTTAATTATCAACCCCTTTCCTAGACTTCTGCATTTTTAAATTAACCTTTTACTGAACCAATCATTACGCCTTGAACAAAGAAACGTTGCATGAATGGATATACGATAATAAGCGGTAATGTCGCAACTAGCATAACTGCGTATTTCATAATTGCTGCGATATTCGCTTGGTTCTGAAGTGCAGCACCATCTAAGTTATTTACATTTGTAGACATCTCTTGTAGAACAAGAATTTCACGTAATACTAATTGCAATGGATATTTACTTGTATCTGATATATATATCATCGCGTTAAAGTAAGAGTTCCAGTGATCAACACCATAGAACAAAGCCATAACAGCAATAATCGGTGTTGATAATGGTAGAACGACTTTTGCAAAGAAATGAAAAATCGAAGCACCATCAATTTTAGCTGCATCTTCCAAGTCTGCTGGAATTGTAGATTGGAAGAATGTACGACAGACGATGATATGCCAAATCGCTGCTGCGTTTGGGAGTACAAGAGCCCAAACTGAGTTCATAAGCCCCAAGTTTTTCACCAATAGATAACTAGGGATTAATCCACCACTGAGAAACATCGTAACTACGAACATTGTCATGAAGAAATTACGTCCAACAAAATCTCTTCTTGATAGTGCAAATGCAGCGGGTAATGTGACCAATAAGTTAATAAATGTTCCCAGTGCAGTATAGAAAATAGTGTTACGATAACCATTCCATATTTTCGCATTATTGAAGACGCGTTGATACCCTTCAAATGTAATATCAATCGGATAGAGCCACATTTTTCCCGAGTTGACTGCGGCTGGATCACTAATTGAAGCACTAATAATGTAAATTAGCGGATATAAAACTGCAATCATAGCTACTGTAAGAATTGAGTAGTTGAAAAACTTAAATATTTTGTCAGGCATTGTTTCTTTAATAGCTGTATTCATCCAGGATCTCCTCCTTTTTACCAAAGACTAGTTTCACTTGTTTTCCTAGCAATGAAGTTTACGCAGATTAATAAAATCGCATTGATGACTGAGTTGAATAATCCAACTGCAGTTGAGAAACTATATTCCCCACCTAGTAAACCCGCTCTGTAGACGAATGTGGATATAATTTCTGACGACTCCATGTTCAATGGGTTTTGGAGTAGTAGAACTTTTTCAAATCCAACTGCTAGTAAACTACCAGTATTTAAGATAAGTAGAATAACCATTGTCGGAAAAATTGCTGGAATATTGATATGCCAAATTCTTTCTAATCTTGTTGCACCATCAACAATTGCCGCCTCGTGTTGCTGAGGATCAACACCTGCCAAAGCTGCTAAGTAAATGATTGTTCCCCAACCGGCACTTTGCCAGACTCCTGAGAAGACGAAGACTGTCTTGAACCATTTCGGATCTTCCATAAATGCAATTGGCTCAATCCCAAATAACCCGATAAAGTCATTAATGATACCCGTTGATGGTGACAAGAATGTAATAATAATCCCTGCCATAACAACGACTGATATAAAATGTGGAGCGTATGTAATAGTTTGGACACCACGTTTGAAGAGTCCATCTTTTGCTTCATTTAGCGATAATGCTAGTAATATCGGAAGCGGAAAACCAACAATTAAAGAGTAAACACTAATCCCCAATGTGTTTTTCATCAAATCCCAGAAATAGTATGATTCGAAGAACGCTTTAAAATGCTCGAAACCTACCCACGGACTTTCCCAAATTCCCATTGAAGGGGTAAAATCTTTAAATGCAATCTGAACACCGTACATTGGTACGTAGTGAAATATAAGAAAGTAAAGAAATGCTGGTAATATAAAAAGGTATAATTGCCAAGTTTGGAGTGCTTGACGCCACTTACTCTTTCTATTCTTCTGTTGCAATTCTTTCTGTTCTTTTTTAGACTGCTTCTTGTCCTTAATTGTAATCGTTTTCATTTTTAATTAAAACCTCCTTTTAAAATTTCCCTTGACAATTACCACATTACTTTGTTAATTTACTTTACTTCATTCAGACAATCTCTACTGAAAGATCCATTAATGATTTCGATTACATTACAAATTAGAATCAGATGAAGGAGATTTTTTATTAATTCGCAAACTCAATTATCTATAAATTCATTTTTGCATGAAATTTATAGATTGTCAACCTAAAAAATATTGAAAGTTTAATTAACAAGTAACTTCAATGTACAATTCAACAATTTACTTCATTACTTATATTTTACAATTGCCGTATGAATCGTTAAACCTATATCTTCATTCGCATGCTTGGGATCTTCTAATGTGATTGTAAGCGGAACAATTTCACTCGCTGGAACTGGAATTGGACCTACCTCAGACTCTATCAATTGACGACCTGTTACCACTTGCGATTCCGTGCCAAGTTCGACTTTGTACAGAGCATCTTGATTCGTCACTTTGCCTCGCACAGTTAATAATACTTTTCCTTCTTCTTGAGTCGTAAGATAGGCGGTTTGTCTAACTGTAGTTTCAATCAGACTATTATAATAGCCTTCATCAGCATAACTACGACCAAAGTAAATATCATTTGCTTCGATTGTCCAAGTATTGTTTTCATTCGCACCAATTAGACGTTCTGGTATCAGTCTCAACTCTCCAGATAGCTCGACCCGAATAACTGATATAACTGAATCCGTTGGTGAATCGGGCAATGTAATAACAAGATTATTTTCCTCCAGGTGCCAATTCAGTTCGTTAGAAGTACCATCTTCAACAACTTTAAGTACACCAGTCAGTAATCCAGACAATGTCACTTCATTTTCTTTTGGACAATTAAGAATATGTAAAAATAGATTTTTTTTGTTGATTGTTACCTCTCCCCATGATTGGCCGCCGAAATGAGTACCAGAAGCACCTAGGATTGCCCCGGGATGCCTATTCAACCATTCTCCCATAGTACGTAAAACATCGGATTCAAATTTGACCAGCGAACCATCCCCTTGAGGACCAATATTAAGTAAGTAGTTTCCACCACGAGCACGTACGCTCGTCAATCCTGTAATAAGATCACGAACTTTTCCTGAAAAATCATTGCGTTCCTGCCAGGATCGGTAGCCCCATGTCGCATGATAAATAGATGCTGGTGTTTGCCAGGCGCCATCTAATGTACTTGAAGGCACTTGGTTATCAGCTAAGGTTCTAAAATCACCGAGATTATTCCATATTCTGCCGCTAACAATGGCTTCTGGTTGAAGTTCGTGAATAATTTCAGCAAACTTTAGACTTTGTGCCACTGTTGGGTGAGACATATCAAACCAAACTTCGGCGATTGGACCGTAATTTGTCATTAACTCACGTAACTGTCCTTCAATCATGGGTTCCATAGACGTTGGGATCGGATTGTTATTATTTTCATCAAACGCATGCCCTTCATGCCAATCAATTAATGAGAAGTAAAATCCAAGTTTCAAGCCTTGACGAAGACATTCATCAGCCAATAATTTTAAGGGATCCTTACCATAAGGCGTGCGGTGAACAATTCCATAATCAGTTGTGGCCGTATCAAACATCGCAAACCCGTCATGATGTTTGCTTGTAATTACGATATATTCCATGCCTGCATCCTTCGCCAATGTACAGATTTCCTCCGGATTAAATTTCTCAGCAGTAAAGTTTTTAGCGACTTCTAAGTATTCAGCTTCTGAAATATTCGCCCACATTTGAATTTGTTCACTGTACCCTTTTGTCACTGGTTTTCCATTCCAAATACCACCAATTTCAGAATAAAGCCCCCAGTGTATAAACATGCCATATTGCAGTCTTTGCCATGCTGCAATACGTTTATCTTTACTCAACTCTATTTCACCCGGAATTCCTTTATAAGCCAATTCGCCAACAATTTTGTCAGTCATGCCTATATCCCCCCTAAATTCAACAATAACTTTCTTCAATGTCTTTTCATGCATAGCAGAGAGTGGCTGCACCTATAACACCCACATCGTCCCCTAGCAATGCTGGCACAATACGGAATGTTTCGCGATATGGTTCCATCACTAGATTCCTTGTTTTCTTAAGCACCGGTCTAAATAAATCATCGCCTGCTAAACTGACACCGCCGCCAATCACAATACAATCCGGATTAAATGTATGCACAATGTTCTTCAATCCTAAGGCAACATAGTCAGTTACTTTATCAACAACTTCACTAGCGATCATGTCACCTTGTCGATTCGCTTCAAATAGATGCTTTGCTCCTATCGGTGTACCATCCTGTTTTGCAAGTTCTGTCATCAATGTGAAATTCTTCGCTGCCGCTACAGTTGCAAAACGGGCCATAGCGGTACCAGATGCCAATACTTCCCAACAGCCAACTTGTCCGCAACTACATATTGCCCCCTCTTGACCGATCACTGTATGTCCTAGCTCCCCAGCAAATCCATTACTACCCAGCAATAATTTACCATCTAGAACGATACCTGAACCAATCCCAGTACTTAGCGTTACATAAACCATTGTCTTTGAATCTTTTCCAGCACCCGCATAATATTCGCCCCAAGCAGCTGCATTTGCATCATTCACAACTTTGACAGGAAGTTTAAGTTTAGACTCCATCTCCTGTTGAAGTGGAATATTAGACCACTCGGGCAAGTTAGTACCTTTTAAAATCAGACCTTTTTCTGTGTCCACAGCACCAGGTGATGCAACACCAACACCGGCTATCGGATAATCACCGCGCACCTCATTCACAGAGTTCACTAAACAATTGATGACCTCTTCTGCACTTTTAAGTGTCGTCGTCTGATATTGTACACGGTGAATAACGGTACCTTTTTGGTCATGTAATGCAGTCGCTATTTTTGTTCCACCCAGATCCACGCCTACAACATACGACATCTCATTCTCCATTTCTCATCCCTCTTATTCGTTTAATCTAGCTGCGCATTTGCTCTAATTGTTTTTTTACATCCGTAACAACTTCAGCGTCGACAGGATACATAAAACTTCGATTCACGCGAACCCCTGAACCTAGATGAACCTGCTCCACCCCAGTTTCTTCGATCAAGAAAGCTAGTGATTCTGGCGTTACACCACTGCCCGCTATAATTTTGATAGACTTATTTTCACACTGCTTCACCAATTTTTTAAGTTGTTCAGCTGATTCTGGTGCCGGTGCTGGTCCCCCAGATGTTAATATCTGATTGATTTGCGGGAAACTCGAAATCGTTTCTAATGCTTCGAACTGATTATCTACAAAATCAAATGCACGGTGGAAAGTAACATCTAAACCTTCCGCTTCTTGTAAGAGAAGCGAAATTGCATCTGTATCAACTTTATTATTTTCAGTTAATGCACCAATCACAATACCCGCCGCCCCAACACGCTTTATATGTCGAATATCGGTCACCATGACAGATAAATCATCTTCTGTATAATGAAAACCTCGATTATGAGGGCGGACAATCACATTCACTGGAATCTTAACACCGTTCACAACCGACTCTGTCAAACCTAAACTCGGCGTTAGTCCATCCTCCGATAAAGCAACACAAAGTTCTATCCGATCAGCGCCAGCTTGTTCTGCAATAACCGCATCTTCTAAACTTGTCGCAATAATTTCTAATACCATATCAACCACTCCTCCATATGTTTAACTTAAATTTGCTATTAACAATTCCATTCTTATCTATTCCAAAGTTTATAATCTTACTTTCGTTTCACCGATAGGTTTTCCGTTATCATTCAGAATTTCCTCAGAGCGGATTGCAAGTAAGTTTTCTATTGTTTTTTTATTGCTGTAATTTAACTTCTCAAGTATATCAGCAACCAATATAGGCCAGACCAGTTCAGAACCACTTGAAACCTTTAAAGCAATACTGATCCGTTCGTTTTTTAGAGCTAAACAATACACGCCTTGTGCGCCACCTTTGGCAATAATATTATCATCCTCAAGCAACACGCTACAGATAAAATTATGAGATGCAATAATCTCCGGATGTGCATTCATCACTTCACCAATTTTAATCACGGCTTGCGCTGTCTTTTCATCTTTGATTAAATCAGGTGCAACAAATTTCAAGTAAGAAATCGCCATATTCTTGAGAGGGACACCATAAACGGGCGCACCACAACCATCCATACCTTTATGAATATTCTCTACTGGTGTTTCAGAAAGCTCGAATAAATGTGCTAAAATTTCGGTCTGTAACGGATGATTCGGATGATCATAGCTAGTTAGATCGAAACCGTTTTCTTTTGCATAGGCGAGGAACCCTAAATGTTTTCCCGCACAATTATGAAGTAACTTTCTCTTCGGCTTATGATTCCAAATATATTGCTCTTTCGCTTCATCATTTAGCGGATAGCTCGCACCACAAATTAGCAGGTCTTCCGTTAAACCTAGTTTATCCATCAAGCTTTCAAGTGCTTCTTGATGGTACTTTTCACCTCGCTGCGATGCTGTGAATAAGGCAGCTTCTTGTTGAGTAAGCTTATATTTATCAATGATATTCGTTGAAAATATCGGAATCGCCTGGATTAGTTTCATCGCTGATCGATAATAAACATGACTCTCTATATTTCCTTTTTCATATATAACTTCTTTTCTATCATTAACAACACAAATAATTCCTTGATGACTATTTTCAAGATGTCCACCTCTGTATTCTTCTACAATTACTGGGTTTGTCATTATTTACACCTCTTTTTACTGTATATACTTTTCTATGAATCTTCTCTAATCTGTGGAGAGTATTTGTTAGCCTATCATTTAACGCAACGATATTACGCATTTAGTTTATTTTCTTCCACGATGTTGTTAAAACTATAGGATAAGGAAATATATATGTCAACTGCCTATTCCATATATTCGGAATACAAGTAGTAATCAAGAATTCGTTAAGTACTAGGAAATTCATTACTGTTAACCATGTAAAAAAGCTCACGCTATGAATGAAGTTTTCATAGCGTAAGCCTCAGCTTTGGAAAGGTATTGCACTATTCCTATGTTGTTTTGATGAGATTCTTAAAGTGTAAAACCCGAGACATTTACTTTCTTTACACCCACCACATATCCGTAGGTTGGTCTTTTATCAATACAGACTTCAAGTTCGTCACAGCACGTGAAAATCCTTCGTCAACGGACATTAGAGGATCTTCATGTTCAATACTGACGACAAAATCATAACCGAAGGTGCGCAGTGCGCTCATCATATCGGACCATTCTTGTATGCCATGGCCACAGCCTACAGATCTAAATGTCCACGCGCGCGACTGCACATCTCCGTATGGTTGCATATCTGTTAATCCGTGCATGTTCACGTTTTCTTGGTCGATGAACGTGTCCTTTGCATGGAAATGATGAATCGCATTTTCTTTTCCTAAAATCTTGATTGCAGCGACTGGATCAATGCCTTGCCACCAAAGATGACTTGGATCGAGATTTGCACCGATTGCTGGTGAAGTCGCTTCTCTCAATTTCAACATGGTGTACGGCGTGTGAACTGAAAATCCGCCGTGAAGTTCGATGCCGATTTTCACGCCATGATCTTCCGCAAATTCCCCTTGTTCTTTCCAGTACGGAATGAGTTTCTCTTCCCATTGCCAGTTATAAATGTCCGTGTACTCTGTCGGCCACGGAGAAATTGGCCAATTTGGTTGTGTAGAGTCTTCGTTTGATCCAGGGGTTCCTGAAAAAGTATTCACCACGGGAACATCTAAAAGTTGTGCGAGTTTCACCGTTTTCACGAATGTTTCATGCGCTTCCCCGGCAATTTGTTGATTCGGCGAAACGGGATTTCCGTGACAGCTGAACGCGCTAATGGTTAAGCCGCGTGAATGAACTTTATCCAAATATTCTTTTCGTTTATCTTCGCTCGCGAGAAGTTCATCGACATTACAATGTGCATCTCCCGGATAACCGCCTGTACCGATTTCGATTGCATCTAAGCCTGCTGCTTGAACATGGTCAAGCATTTCTTCAAATGATTTATCTGCGAATAACACCGTAAATACACCTAGTTTCATAAATAAAACCTCCCAGTATTTTTAGATTCTAGCAAACTGTTTCGTTTTCATTGATTCCAACGCGCCTAAAATCACTTCTAATGACTTCTTGCCTTCTTCACCGTTAATAAGCGGCTCAGTGTTTTCAATAATTGCATCTACAAAATGATTGATCGTATGTGTCGTTGTTTGACCGCCTTCAGCGTTTGACTGAATACCGCCTAATGCATAGTTGACGACTTCGCCCGTTTTATATTGAACGATTAAGGAATAATTAGGGTCATCTTCAATACGTAAAATCGCTTTTTCACCGTAAATAATTGTAGAATTATCTTCTTTGGCCGAATAAGCCCAGCTCGCAGCGAGTGTTCCGATAATCCCGCTATCTGTCTTTAAAATACAAACCGCATTGTCATCCACATCGGTATTTTCCTTTGCGTTTGTTTCGATAAAACCAGCGACTTCAACGAACTCTTCTCCAAGTAAGAATCGAAGTAAGTCTGCCTTATGAACACCAAGATCGCCCATTGCGCCGATAAATGCTTGATCCTTTTTAAAGAACCAGCTATCCGCACCATCAACGCTCCACTGTTCAGGTCCGCCGTGTCCAAATGCTGTTCGGAAACTATAAATCTTTCCAATTTCACCATTGGCAATTAATTGTCTCGCCTTCGCATGGGAAGGAACGAAACGTTGGTTATGCGCGATCATAAGTTTTTTATTCGCTTCCGTTGCAGCTTTAATCATATCTTCCGCTTCTTCTTTAGATGTTGCCATCGGTTTTTCGCATAATACATGGCATCCCGCGTTCAATGCAGCTATCGAAACTGGCGCATGTAAGTAGTTTGGTAGACAAACGCTCACCGCATCTAATTTTTCGTTTTCCAACAATTCTTCATAACTCGTATAAGATTTAGCCTTATACTTGCTTGCCATTTCCACGGCTCTTTCTTCGACAATGTCGCAAACCGCTACAATTTCTACTGCATCATTATTTTTATACTCGATTAAATGTCTATGCCTTGCGATACTTCCGCATCCAATAACAGCTACTTTTAACTTTCGCATGTTTTCCACTCCTAAATTCATTCGTTATAGTTTGCTAATTTTTCTAATGGCTTAGCGTTTCCGTAAACTGGTGTTGGTGTATTCGTATTTTCAGCCCATTTGACTGCATTACGAATTACTTTTTGTATATCTTCATTATGATAAGTCGGGTACGTTTCATGACCTGGACGGAAATAGAAGATCTTTCCGTTCCCACGTTTGAATGTTGCACCGCTGCGGAAAACTTCTCCACCTTCGAACCAGCTGACAAAAACCAACTCGTCTGGAGCCGGAATGTCAAAGTGTTCCCCGTACATTTCTTCTTTTTCGAGTTCAATATATTCCCCGATGCCTTCCGTAATTGGATGGGTCGGATCGACTACCCATAAACGTTCCTTTTCATCTGCTTCACGCCATTTCAAATCGCAAGTCGTACCCATGAGCGTCTTGAAGATTTTAGAGAAATGAGCTGAGTGTAAAACGACTAAGCCCATGCCTTCTAACACACGTTTTTTCACGCGTTCAACAATCGCATCGTCGACTTCATCATGCGCGAGATGTCCCCACCAAATGAGTACATCTGCATGACTCAATACTTCTTCGGATAAACCATGTTCAGGTTCATCGAGCGTTGCCGTTGTAACTGTATGAGCATCCTCTCTTAAAAAGTTTGCTATGCAGCCGTGAATTCCTTCTGGATAAATATCCGCTACAACTGGATTTTTCTTTTCATGGCGGTTTTCATTCCATACGACAATGTTCAAAGATAATCTCTCCTTTATTTGCTTGTTGCATTGATTGATGCAATCGGTTGCATCACTAGTTAAAATTTAGGCGTAACCTAAACTTTTAACGTCATACACGATTTTCTTTCGTGAATAACGGTCGGAATAATTACGCTCTTTTTAAACATATCAGGATCATTGATAAGCTCTATCAAGCAGTTTGCCGCTTCATAGCCCAATTGAAATATCTGTATATCGACTGATGTTAATGGAGGATTGGACACTTCCGAAATCATCGAATTATTAAAGCTGATGATACTTACATCATCGGGTACTTTGATATTACGCTCCCCTAAAGCAGTCAATGCGATCAATGCATTTAAATCATTTGGAATGATAAGCGCTGTTGGCGGTTCAGGTAGATTCATTAATTCGGCAACCACTTGTTTTCCGTGTTCAGCGTCCAAGTGCGAATCTTTAATATAAGCATCTGATACAACTAAATTTTTAGCTTTCATCGCTTGTAAGAAACCATTTAATCTTGCTTCCCCTACTTCGAACTCAGTATCTGCGCCGATAAAAGCAATTTTTTCATGACCAAAATCTAATAAATATCTTGTCGCTTCACTAGCCGCTTGCACATTATCATTATCAACAAACATAATATTTCCCGATTCGATTAACGGCTTTCCGATGACGACAAAAGGAATACCAGATTCGATTAAATAAGGAACAACTTTATCATCTTTTTTCGAGTATAAAATAATGATACCGTCTACTCTTTTTCCGCCGACCATCTTAACCGTATCATTAAAAATTTCTTCTTCGGATTCACCTGTCGTGAGACTGATGCTGAAATCATACTTGCTACATAACGCACTAATTCCGCGAATGACTTCAGGAAAAAAAGTATTATGCATCGACTCTTTTGTCGAGTTCTTCATAACAATCCCGATTGTTTTCGTCGATTTTTGAGCCAGAATACGCGCATTATAATTCAACTGGTAGCCCATTTCCTCCATGATTTTATGAACTTTACGTTTTGTCTTCTCACTAATTAATGGGCTATCTGAGATTACACGAGAAACGGTTGATGGAGCTACGTTTGCCCGTGCTGCGACATCTTTGATGGTGACCGACATAGGTCTTCACTCCAACTCGATTTATTTAACGGCACCCTCGGAAACGCCTTCAATTATTTGCTTTTGCGCAAAGAAGTAACCGATGATCACTGGAATTATCGCAATCGTTAAGCCAGCTAATGCTAAATGCCATTGTTTTGTATATTGTCCGAAGAAAAGGAACATTTTAATCGGAATCGTCGCATTTTCATCCGAAAGGATTAAGGAAGGCAATAGGTAATCATTCCAAATCCAAATCACATTTAATATGCCGACTGTAACGGAAATTGGTTTCAATAACGGAAATATGATATGCCAAAAGACTTGAAATTTATTGGCACCGTCGATAATTGCAGCTTCATCCAATGAAGTCGAAATTCCGGTCATTGCTCCGTGGTATAAAAATATCGATAAACTCGAACCGAATCCTAAATACATGAAGATTAAGCCAGCACGGTTCAACATATCAGCTTTACTAAACAGTGAAACGAGTGGAATCATGACGGACTGAAACGGAATGAGCATTGCTGCGACAAAAAGTAATAGAATAAGGCCGCTCAGCTTACTTTTGTTTCGAGCAAGTGCATATCCAGCCATCGAAGAAAAAAGAATAATAATTCCTACGCCGACAACTGTGATGAGTAAAGAGTTGAACAGGGAATTTATAAAGTCCAAGTCTTGAAAAGCTTGAACAAAGTTATTCGTTTCAAACCCTTCTGGCAGCCCAAGTACCCCTGAGAAAATTTCCTTTTTTGTTTTGAATGCGTTCACAATCATTAAGTAAAAAGGCGAAATCCATAATAATGCGAGTAAGAGGCCGATAATTTCAATGATGATTAGATTACGTTTCTTATCTTTCATTACATGTCGACCTCCTTTTTCTTATTGTAATAAACTTGCGTGATTGCGACCGCTGCCACAATGACGAAGAAAATGACCGCTTTTGATTGGGCGAAAGCCATTTTATTTTCAGTAAAGGCAGTTTTCACAATGTTCATCGCAACCATTTGTGTTGAGTTAAACGGACCACCATTTGTTAAGGATAAGTTTTGATCATAGATTTGAAATGAATTCGACAACGTTAGAAACATACTAACCGTGAAAGCTGGTGCCACTAATGGAAACGTGATGTTTCGAAAACGTTGGAAACTAGAAGCCCCATCGATTTCCGCAGCTTCCAGCAAGTCCTTCGGTATATTTTCTAGGTAAGCAATATAAATAATCATTATGTAACCGGCCATTTGCCATGACGTTAAGATGACGAGTCCCCAGAAGCCAGTTGCAGTTGTTGACAACCACCCTGTTAACGCTTCGATTCCAAGTAAATCTCCTAAGTTTCCAAAAACACTTATGAAAATAAACTGCCATATGAATCCTAAGATGAGCCCACCGATTAAGTTCGGCATAAAGAAGACAGTTCTCATTAAATTATTTGTTTTAAGATTACGAGTGACCAGCAATGCGAGTCCTAATCCTAAAAAGTTTAGGAGGATGACCGAGCAAATTGCAAATTTAGTCGTAAACCATATCGATGCTCTGAATTCGGCATCTTTAAATAATGTGATGTAGTTCTTAAAACCAAGAAATTCAGTCGCCACCATGCCATTCCAATTCGTAAAAGAGTAAATAAACCCGTAAACAAATGGGACAAGGATAACAAGACTTAAACTTAAGATGACCGGTGTTAAAAACAACCAGAATGAAAAATCACGATTTCGCATTAGCAGCACCTCCGATGTAAATGATAACAGCTAACAAAAATCTTTTTAGGAGGTTTTTGTTAGCTGTATTTTTCTATCTATTTCTGATTACTTACGTTCGGCTTCCCATTTAGCACGTGACTGAGAAATTACTTCTTCCCACTTCAAATCTCCACTTAAATACTTCTGAATATTAACGCCAAGTGATTCTTGAGTCCAACCAGTCGGCGCTGCTTGGTATACCCATCCTTCAAGTGTATTTCCAGCTTCAGCGTATTCGTAAATTGTTTGTGAAAGTGGATCCGCAATTTTTGATGCGTCATATCCTTTATAAGCAGGGATGAATTTAAAGTCTTCAAGTACTGCCGTTTTTCCCGTCTCAGATGTATACACCCAGTCCAAGAAGTCTTTACTTGCTTGAACAACTTTTTCGTCACTCTTGCTGTTTACAGCCCAGAACATTGGTACACCAGCAGGTATTTTACCTTCAAAACCTTCAACTGGAACAGGAAGAATGCCAATGCCAGTTTCAGCTAATTCTGGGTCCATATCGTATACAGAGTTGTAAACCCAGTTTCCTTGTTGAATCATGGCTACTTTTTCTAAAGAAAATAATTGTTCAACTTGCTGTGAATAATCTAGACTAAGTACTGGCTGAACTGAATGACTGTTTTGCAAATCAAGATATCTTTTCAGCTCATCGCCTTTGTCAAATGCGATTGTTTTAGAATTGTATGCTTCAGTTATATCATCATTAAAGTCTGATGCAATAAACATATTTGAAATATGGTCGCCTAAAACCCACTTTTCTTTAGCTGGCAATGCAAATACCGCGTCAATGCCTAACTCATCTTTTTTGCTATCAAGTAATTTAACCGCTTCTTCCAAGTCTGCATACGTGACAATATCATCCGCGTTTAGACCAGCCTCTTCAAAAATCGCTTTATTATAAATTAATCCGTAACCTTCTTGGTTAAATGGTAACCCTAGTACTTCATCGCCGTCTTGTACTGCAGTCAATGTTCCGTCAATGGATTCTTCAACTGCTTTCGTATCTGAAACATCAGCTAGGTATTCTCTATATTCTTCAACACTTGAAGGTCCGCCGACGTTGAAAATGTCTGGCTCTTCACCTGATGAAAATGATGTTTTTAATGATGCGCCGTAATCGTTTCCGCCACCAACTGTTTTAACGTTGATTTTTACGCCAGGGTTTTCATCTTCATATACTTTTACAAGTTCTTCAAACTGATCTTTGATTTCTACTTTAAATTGAAATATATCAATTGTGATTTGATCTCCTGATGCTTTGTCTTTCCCTTTGTCGTCATCTGACGAGCAACCTACTAACGCAAAGATAGATAATAGAAATACAGAAACTAAACTAATTAACGTTTTTTTGCTTTTCACTAATAATCTCCCCTTTTCCATTTCTATGAATACGGTTGCATAAAACAAATCATTAGTTTCCACGTACGACAACTAGTGGGAACTCAATTTCATGAAACCGTTTGCATAGATGATTCTTATAAAGAGTAACACGATAATCTAAATAGTGCAACATGTTTAAATAAAATATTATTCTGTATTTTTAGAGACTAGCTTTAAATAGTTTCGATAAAACGCTGAAAAAGAGAGAAACGCAATAAGAGAGCCTGTTAGAAATGGGATGATGAACCGGAAGACATTAAAGCTGACGTAGATGACTACCCCGCTACTCATCGCCACTGCGATAAATAAAATAGGACTTCCAATTGTAAGTAGCAATGCATTTTTTAATGAAGTGGAAAACTTTAAGTGAAAATGAACTGTGACCGAAAACAAATTAATCGAAAAGACTAGCAATAGTATTCCCATGATAATAAATAGAATCATCATCGCAGTGTTTTTCTCATAAAAGTAATAGACATCCGCCGCCCATATGACCCACGCAACTGTTAACAAAGCTCCATTTCCAACGCTACGTTTATAATTCTCTTTGTAATAACCCCAATACTTTTTGAAAAGCTGATTGATTCCTTCATCTTTAATTATCCAATCTCGCACCATCGCGAACATTGCTGTTGTTGCGGGGAAGAAAAGAAATGGCATGAATAGAATGATGGGAATGAACAAAATGAATACAATTTCAAGTTGTTCCATGAATAAAATAGTGATCAGTAAGTAAACGATTGGTAGATTAAATAGTATCCAAAGTAAATTTGTTACTGAGAATTTCATAACCCACTCACTGAGCGTGTATAGTGCGCCCATGAATCCAGAATTGTTATCCATATGAATGTACTCCTTTACTGCTTTCTAAGCAATTCAGTACCCACCTTCTAAAAAGGGGGTACTGAATCAGTTAATTAAATTAATAAGTAGCCTTTAAGCAACCTGACTAAAATGTAAAGAAGCCGCTCCAAGTAAACCCGCTTTATTTCCAAGTTCCGCCTTCAATATTTCTACATCGGAAAAGCTGTCGATAATAAGTTCCTTAACTTTGGTTCTAACTAATTCAACCAATCTTTCTTGCTCCATAACGCCACCGCCTATGATAATTGCTGGTGGATTGAAGATGTGTGTGAGTGAAACAAGTCCGTATGATACTTCAAGAACCCAGTCTTGGAGGACTTTTTCTAGCTGCTCATCGCCTTTAGCGAGGCCTTCGAAAATTTTACGGCCATTCACATATTCTGCATTAACTTCCAGTGCATTTCTCACCAAAGCTGTTGTCGAGCCATACATTTCGTAACATCCGAAGCACCCGCAATTGCACTTGATACCGCCTTGATGCGCAACGATGTGGCCGACTTCGGCCGCACTGCCATTCGCACCTTTGTAAACTTCTGAATTAATGACAATCGCGCCACCAATACCTGTTCCGTATGTAAGACATAAAAAATCGTCAAATCTTTGTCCTGCGCCAAAGTGTTTTTCACCCAATGAAGCAGCATTCACGTCGTTTTCGATTTTTACCGGAACATTGAACTTCTCTCCGAAAATTTCTTTTAAATTCATCCCTGTGTAATTTGGAAAGTTTTCATTCGCAAAAATGATTGATCCTTCTTCGCTATTCACTTGTCCAGCTGTACTGATTCCGATTGCTTCGAAGCCTGTATAATTCTCTGAAATGACTTCGATTAGATTTTCAACGAGAAAGGGTCCACCCTTTGACGCACCGGATTCAATTTCTTTAAATTGCGTAACAGTTCCCTTTTCATCAGCCATACATAATTTAACAGATGTCCCACCGATATCAATCGCTAATACGTTCATAGTTACTCCCCCATTATTTATATTCGAATTAACTGTAGCATAAGGCTTTACTTCTAGCCACTAGCAAAACAATATTCTTGTTATGTATTTAGTAGTTTCAACATGTGGAGCTTCTGTAAATTACAGACGGAAAAAGTTGTGACATATGAGTTAGAAATTCATATGCCACAACCATTTGTTTATGTTTAACCCCACCACATATTAGCAGGTTTCTCATTAAATAAGTCCGAATTCAAATGCTCACAATTGTTTTGTTTTGATTGGATTCCAATGCCGCTAGGACGACTTCCAGTGACTTCATACCCTCTTCGCCGGAAATTGCCACATCTGTGTCGTTCACAATTGCGGATACAAAATGATCAATAACATGTGAGGTATGTTGTCCACCTTCCTCATTTGATTGGATAGCGCCTAATTCATACTTAACAACTTCTCCATTTGTATATTGTGCGATTAATGAATACTGAGGATCGTCTTCCAAGCGAAGAATCGCTTTCTCTCCATAAATAACTGTTGAATTGTCCGAGTTTGGACTATATGCCCAACTTGCAGCTAATGTGCCGATAATACCTGATTCTGTCTTTAAGACACAAACAGCATTATCATCAACTTCTGTATCCTTCTTAGCATTTGTTTCGACAAATCCAGCAACCTCTTGAAATTCTTCATCTAGTAGATAGCGCATTAGATCTGTTTTATGTACGCCTAAGTCACCCATTGCACCAATAAAGGCTTCTTCCTTATTAAAAAACCAACTATTGCGCCCATCGACACTCCAACCTTCCGGACCAGCATGGCCAAATGTAGTGCGGAAGCTATAAATCTTGCCAAGGTCTCCATTCGCAATAAGTTGTCTGGCTTTTTCATGAGAAGGTACAAAACGTTGGTTATGACCAATCATAAGTTTTTTATTATTTTTACTTGCAGCTTCAATCATCCGTTCTGCTTCTTCACGAGAAGTTGCCATTGGTTTTTCACATAATACATGTTTTCCGGCATTTGAAGCAGCAATGGAAACAGTTGCATGTAAGTAGTTTGGCAGACAAACACTAATCGCATCAATACCTTCATCCAGAAGCAATTCTTCATAATTGGTATATGCTTTGGCATTATACAATTCTGCTGTTTCTTTTACACGTTCTTCAACAATGTCGCATACTGCAACAATTTCCACCTGGTTATTTGCTGCATATTCTGGAAGATGACGCAACTTAGCAATACTTCCGCATCCGATTACACCTATTTTTAATTTACTCATTATAATTCCCCCTCTATCTTGTAAACTTCTGTTTTAAATAATCAAGACTAATCTTGACACTTTCCAGCGGAGTACGTCTGCTTTGATCTTGTTCTACAACCCACCATTCGACATTTGACTTGCTTCCTTGTGTTAATACTCCGTCAATATCTACGCCACCTGTACCCAATTCCGCAAAAAACTGTTCACCATCAGTCGTCATATCTTTCAAATGAATTAACGGTGTCCGATTATGGTAACGCTCAATCCACTCGACTGGATTCTCACCAGCTTTTGTTAACCAATAAACATCAAATTCTGTTTGAACCCATTGGGGATTGGTTTCTTCTAGTAATAATTCAAGCGGTTTTTTTCCGTTATCCATTGGAAATAACTCAAAGTCATGATTATGATAGGAGAAATTTATCCCTTCCTCAAAACAACGTTTTCCGATCTTGTTTAAGATTGGTAGCAGATCGTAATAGTCTTCTTTTGTTTGCCTTTCCGGTGGAAGGTATGGACATACAATGTTTTTACAACCTATCACATGTTGATAGCGAATTATTTCTTCCAATTCTTGTTCCTGCTCCAATGTAGTAAGCGGAACGTGGCTAGAAGCTGCTTGTAAACCGAGCTCATCCAATTCTTTTTTTAATACATCTGCAGCTAACCCCCCATAGCCTGCAAACTCTATTCCGTCATATCCCATATCGGCTACTTTTTTTAGTGTGCCAATAAAATCTTTCTCACTCTCATCTCGTAATGAATACATTTGAAGCGCAATCGGTGTATTTCCCATTTTTAAAAGTCCCCTTTTTGTTTTGATTTCGAAGTGATAAAAGACTTAATTACTTACTTCACTGATCCCATCATTCCCGCCACAAAATGTTTCTGCATCAAGAAAAATATGAGTGCCGTCGGTAATGTTGCAATTACAATCGTTAACATAATTACACCATAATCAGGTGAATAGCTTGAACCCAAGTTAGATATTAGTAACGGGATTGTTTGTTTCTCTGGTGATTGCAAAACAACTAGCGGCCACAAGTAATTATTCCAGCTATTCATAAAAGTAATGATAGCTGCAGCTGCATATGTCGTTTTCATTGTTGGCATATAAATACGGAAGAATATGCCGAGTTCACTTAAACCATCTATTCTGCCTGCTTCAATCAATTCCTTTGAAAACATCTTAGTATTTTGTCTAAAAAAGAAAATTAGAAAAGCGGTTGTTAGTGTAGGTAGCATGACAGCTACTAATGTGTCCATTCCTATGAATGGTGCAACCGTAGATATCGAACCGAACATTCGGTATAACGGTACCATTAATGCCGCAAATGGAATCATCATTGAAATTAGCAATATGTTAAATACAATATCTTTCCTCTTACTCTGATAAATCTCAAATCCATAGCCAGCCAAGGAAGCAATTATCAAGGACAAGATGGTTGTTGATACTGAGATAATTGCTGAGTTTGTCAGTGCAGGGACAATATCAACCGTTTCAATTAAATTTTTAAAGTTTTCAACTAAGTGACTTCCTGGAATTAACTTTCCCTTAGACACATCTATCGATTTATTTGTTGCACTGACTATCATCCAAAAGAATGGAAAAATAGAAATTATCGCCGCAAATGTTAAAAAGAGATACGTGAATATTCTTTTTATCTTTTTCATTTTTTATCACCTGCTAACTTAAACTGTAATGCCGCGAAAATTACAATAGCGATAACAACAAAGTATGAGACCGTCGCTGCATAGCCAAAGTCCGGTGTATACTTGAATGATAGATTATATATGTATTGAGAAATGGATGTGGTCGAATTCCCTGGACCACCTTTCGTAATGTTCATGACTTCATCAAATATTTGTAACGTCCCTATTGTTGATGTAATGGATGTAAATAAAATAATTGGTTTCAACATTGGAATTGTAATTTTGAAAAACTGCTGAAATGAAGAAGCACCATCAATTTTTGCTGCCTCGTATATTGAGTGATCAATATTTTGTAACCCTGACAGATAAAATATCATGTTGTATCCTGTCCATCTCCACGTAATCGCAATGATAATTGTGACTTTCGCCCAGAATGGATCTGCTAACCAATTAATAGCTTCAGGGACAAGTGAAAATTGTAATAGAAATTTGTTTATGATTCCGTTAGTCGCGAACAGGTCTTTAAAAATAACCGAGTATGCAACAAGCGATGTAACACAAGGTAAAAATATCGCGATACGAAAAAAACTTCTAAACTTTAATTTAGGATCATTTAAGAGAACGGATAAAAACAGTCCTAAGAGTATCATTATAGGCACTTGTATTATCAGATAAATAAACGTGTTTGTAAAAGCGGCAATAAATGTTGGATCGGTAAAAACGCGCTTATAGTTACTTAGCCCAACAAAACTTAGATTTGTCCCTGACCCCGATTGGAATGAGAGAATTAATGCTTGAATCATAGGATAAAAGTAAAATATACTAATCATGATGGTTGAAATACCAACAAATGACCAGCCTATCCAGTTGGTTTTAGTTTTACCGTTCACTGTGCATCACTTCCTTAATTTTAATAAGAACCTTAAACAATTGATCTAATCAGATCGTTTGAAATTGGATCTTTTTAACAAATCAATTGCTTAAGGCTTATCGTTTTTCCACTGAATTAATTAAACTGTGCTTCTGCCTGCTTCTGAGCGTCGCTCATAACATCGTCAATATTTTTACCATTTAAATAGTTTTGCATTTCAACGGTAATAATATCGTCAATGCCATAAGTGTGCATTCCGTAGTTAACACTTGGAATTTCTTCTAGCCATGCCGCAAAATCCGCTACTGTTTTCTGCCCACCAAAGAATTCATCTTCTTTAGCATAAGCATCATTTTCTGATGCTGGTGTATAAGTACCAATTGCGCCAACGTCAATTACAAGTTTTTCATACATGTCAACATTCGAACCGAATGTTTTACTTAAGAAATCCGCTGCTTGCTCAGCACCTGGAATATTTAATACATACCATGAGCTTCCGCCTAAGTTCGAAGCATTTACCGAACCCGGAACAGTCAATTTAGGTATCGGAACAATTGCCCAGTTTCCAGATTGCGATTCCTCAGCCTTTATAGAAGGTGTGATCCAATTTCCTGTTGGTACAGTCACAACATCTCCGCTATTAAAACCTGTTAAAAACTGGTTCCAATCAGAGTGTGGCTTTAAGATTCCTGTATCTATCATTTCTTTATAAACTTCAAATGCCTCTTTTAGTGCTGCATTATCAACAAGGTCTGGAGTTACACCATCTTCCTTCACATACCAAGAGCCTGCGGATTGAATCATGACTCGGATGAGACCAAGATCATTAGGATCGATTGTAAGGAATGTCTTTCCTGTAACCTCTTTCACTTTCTTTCCAATCTCTATATATTCATTCCAATCAATACCTTCTAAATCTTCTACTGAATAACCAGCTTCCTCTAAGTAATCCGTACGAACATACAAGCCAGTTACACCAGTATCAAATGGAATACCATAGTTTTTACCATCTGCACTCGTTGGTGCAATTTTATACTCAGCAAAGTCTGTTGCTTCAAATAAATCCGTCAATTCATAAAATGAGTCTGGGAAGGATTGTAAAAAACTCTGTGCACGATAATCTTCAATTAAAACAATATTAGGTAATCCTTTTGTTGTACCTGAACCTAATGCGGTATTTAACTTTTGAATAATATCATCTTGCGCATTTTCAATAATTTTGACATTCAAGTCTGGATTTTCTTCTTTATATACTTCTTTTGCAATTTCCAATGCCGCAATATTAAATTTTGGATCCCATGCCCAAGCTGTGACTTCATCAACTTCATCATTTCCACCCTTACTTCCACTATCATCGGAACCGGTTGAAGAGCAAGCTACTAATAATACACTCATTAATAGCAACATAAATATTTTCTTCATTGTTCTCTCCTCCATCTGCTTATTTGTAAGCGCTTTCTGTCATTAATTTAACACACAAAAAACAGGGGATGTTAGGATAATATCCACCTGTTTTTGGACTTTTTAATGTTAACTAAATTGTTCGTCATTTTTAACTTGTACTATTATTGTAATTCAGGATTATCTACAGATTTAATAATGGGTAATCGTAACTTTACTTTTGTTCCTTCCCCCAATTCACTAGATATTTCCACACCATATGCTTCTCCGTATAATAATTTAATTCTTTCACTTACATTTTTTACTCCGATCCCACTAAATAATTGTCGTTTGCTTTTGTAGCTCGGCAATTGTTTATCAAGATTTGTTTCCATTCCATCGCCATTATCGATGATTTCACATATTAGGGTATTCTCCTCTTGTCCTATCATGACGTGAATAAATCCGGATGTTTTATGATTAAATGCATGAAAAAATGCATTCTCTATAAAGGGCTGAATGATTAACTTAGGAAGTTCGCAAGACAAAACATCAGGAGTTATGTAGTAGTTGACCCTTATCTGCTCTCCGTATCGGGCTTGATTAATGAAAGTGTAGTCTTTCATATTTGATAATTCCTGTTCTACTGTATTTGTCTCGCTGATATTCCCTAGTGTATTTTGTAATAAAGAAATAAGTTTATTAATCATTTCAGATGCTTTTTCTCTATTCCCCTGTTTTACCATAATCTTTATAGAAGCCAGCGTATTATATAAAAAGTGAGGATTGATTTGTTGTTGTAATGCAGCCAACTCAGCATTACGTTGACTCTTTTGTGTGAGGATTAACTCCTCTACATATTCATGTAATTCATCAAGCATAATATTAAACGCTGTCGCTACCTGTTTCGTTTCATAGCTACCCGAAACTGTTATATAATGATCAAAATTAGATTTTGCAATACTATTAATTTGATTCACCAGACCCGTTAATGAACTGGTTAGGCGTCTAGAAATAAAATAGACAAATAGTAATGCAATGCCGGCAATCAAAATACTAATAAGAATAATTGATTTCTTATCAACCATTTTAGCCATGACAAGTTCCTTATCTATAAAGTTCACCAGATATAAATCTAATGACGGCAAATATTCAGCGAGTACAATCTGTTCCCTATCAAGAAATTCAACGTTTTTGTAATTCAAATTAAGTTCATCAATTTCTTTTGCATGCTTAAGTAAGACTTGTTCATCACGTCCAATTAGCTCAGCATTATTGCTAGACACAATCGTTCCTGCTCCATTAATAATCGCAACATTATTTCCTTCGCTGGTATAACTTGTATAGAACTGTCGAAAATCTAGTTCTTGCATTGCAATATACAAAACCCCGTAGATTTCTCCACTTTTCCTATCGGACAACGCCCTTGAGGCGATAATTGCTGGCTTTATTAATTCTTCCGTATATAAATCATCATAGTGATATGACAATCTTTTTGGATTTTCTAGTGAATTCAATGTGATTTCGTGATCTGCTAATTCTTTTTCTGTATTCGGCCAATATATACGATTTGTCGAAAAGTCGCGTCCATTTACACCCAATACTGTAATTCCAGTATCATAATTATCTAAGTGAGCTCGAATAAGATTCATCTGCACGCTCATATTATAAAATGATTTTGTCATTTCCAAGGAATTACTATCACTTTCTGTAAGAAACGTTTTAACTGTACTGCTTTGTTCAATATGATTCACCGTACTCACCACAGAGTAATTAAACTCTTCAACATTTTCTTCTATTTGCGAAAGTATTTTTGAGTTAGTTACACTAAATGTTTCTGTAAATAGGTTCTCCGACATTTTCAATGTACTAACCGTGATTGTAATTGTAATCGCAATAATACTAAAGAACATGACGAGGAATATCTTCACGAATAACCCATAACTATCTATGCGTTCAAAAAAAGATTTCATTCTTCCCGCTTCCTTGTACTAAAATATTGTCTTCGATAGCTACTTGGTGAAACTCCCCTAATTTTTTTAAATACCCTGCAAAAATAGCTATGATCAGAATAACCTACTAACATACTAATTTTAGCGATTGACTTGTCTTTTTCTTGCAATAGCTCAATAGACTTTTCAATTCGCACTTGTGTTAAATATTCACTAAAGCTTTGATCATTATTATCACTGAAATAATTTGACAAGTACGATGGATTGTAATGAAACTTTTTCCCCATTTCAGTTAGATTTAACGGTTCTGCATAATGTTCATTAATATAATCCAATAGTCTTCGCATATTAGGTTGTTCCGATTTAGAAGGAACTGCTCCAATCACTACTTTTGCATTTGTTAAAAATTCATCTAATAGTGATAAAGCTTCGTTTACGTCGCCGGCTGCGTCAATTAAAGAGATATAAGAATACTTCTCCCCTTCCAATTCTTTACTGTCATACTCCATGTTTCCTAATAGCATCGCTACATTGAAAATGATATTTCCTAACAAAGACTTAAATTCAAACTCATCTGCTGTATATTGGTGGGACAGGTCTTCAATATAAGCCTCCAAATATAAAAATGCTGCCTCAAATTGTTTACGTTGAAATAGTTCAGTGAACTTCGTTAATTGAAAAGGTTCATTAACTTCTCGGTCACTCGGGAGTTCATCATAAATCATCACTGATGTATCCGGTAAGAAAAAACGATATTGAATTAGTCGTTGTAAATCTTTTTGATAAACATTCTTTAAATCGAAAAAATTAGTGAAAGGCTCTGTCAAGACCCAACCCATGGTAGTGTCGACATATCTTAGTGACATTGAAATCGTTTTCATAAAGTCCTTAATTGTTTGTAATTGATTCAATTCAAAGTTAACCAAAAACGCGATTGTATTTTGTGTGACTGGTAGTCTATGTATTTTAATCTTGGTAAAATTGCTTTTTAACTTCTCTTCAATTTCTGCAACTAATGTTTGAACCCTACCTTTTTTATGTGATTTAATATCAATTCCAAGTATGCAAAAATGACGACATGAAAAAAAGTTCTCAATTGGAGATATATCCTCGTCTAGTTCAAAGCCCGTTAACAGTCTATCTATGATAGCCTCAATTGGAACTGCCACATCCTCACGATTATCCTCAACTAAAACAAATCCCGGGATTTGTTGAGCTGCTTGTTTAAGTGCATTCAAGAGATCAGCGCCTTCTAATTGTGGTTTAAGAATATAATCAGTTATTCCAAGTTGAAATGTAGAACGCACATAATCAAAATCCCCAAAGCTGCTCAAGATGATAATTTCAATTTGAGGATAATGTTCTTTAATTGCTTTCGTCAATTCCACCCCGTCCATAACGGGCATCACCATATCCGTGATGACTATATGCGGTTGCAAGTTTTCTATTAAATCTAGCGCTTCTTCACCATTTGCAGCTTCACCTATTATTTGAAAGCCTTCTTTTTCCCAATGAAGAGAATGTTTAATTCCTTGTCTAATAAGTAGTTCGTCATCGACAATCAAAACTTTACACCATTGATGTAACGGCATATATATCCTCCCCTACATGCATATCAAAATAAAAATACCTTCATACTCTATAACCATTCTATCATTGTCTGTGTTATCCATCGACTTAGAAAATAATCACTTGTAAAAATCGGATGAAATCTACCGATAATTTAACTATTAAACAATAATAATCCTAATACATAATATTTTTACTATTTCTTTCTAAAAAACTAATGTTATACTGTTTTTAATCTAAGGAGGCGTTACTTAATGACAGAAAAGAAAGTTCGTTGGGGAATTATGAGTACTGCAAGTATTGGTAAGCGGTCGGTTATTCCGGGTATACAGGAGTCCAATAGGAATGTAGTGGAAGCGGTTGCAAGCCGTTCTTTGGAAAATGCGCAAGCATATGCTGATGAATTAGGTATTCCTAAAGCATATGGTAGTTATGAAGAATTACTAAATGATCCTGCAATTGATGCAGTGTATATTCCACTACCTAATCACTTACATAAAGAGTGGACACTTAAAGCCGCTCAAGCTGGTAAACATATTTTATGTGAAAAACCAATTGCATTGGATGAAGCAGAAGCTGAAGAAATGATTGAAGCGTGTAAAGATGCAGGCGTTATTTTGGCAGAAGCATATATGTATCGCCACCAAAAAAGATACGATGATATTAAGACATTAATTCATAATGGTGAGATTGGCGATATACGTGGTATTCATGGCGTATTCACATTTAATGGCGCGCAAGATACCGGGAATATTCGTTTTACAAAAGAATGGGGTGGCGGATCGATTTATGATGTAGGTTGTTACCCAATTAGTGCTGCTAGATTCCTACTAGACGAAGAACCTTCAGCGGTAACTACCCAAGCCTTTTTCTCACCAGATCATGGCGATGTGGATATGATGGCGTCCGGAATAATGGAGTTTTCAAATGGTGTTTCCTTAACATTTGATTGTGGTATGTGGGCTGAGTTTAGAAACGAGCTCGAAATTCTTGGCTCTGAAGGAAGAATTGTAATGAAAGAAGCTTTTCTCGGAGACCAATCATATGAAATTATAAAAAATGGACAAACAGAAAAAATCCTTGATGATAACATTAATCCTTATGCTTTGCAGGCTGATAATTTTGCAGAGGCAGTGCTTGACGGAAAGCCTACTAAATTCCCAGCTGAAGATATCATTCACAACATAAGAGCAGTTAAAGGAGCACTAATTTCCGCAGAAAAACAAGAAAAAATTCTATTAGGATAAAAATAGGGGGATTTAACATGCGCAATATTAAAATAGGGAATTTAGAAAAAACGGTTACTGGACTTGTCATGGGGACTGATTACTTCGCACCAGAAATTATTGATAAGGTTACTGAGGTTCTAGACAACTATATGAGTATCGGCGGAAACATTCTCGATACAGCATTTGTTTATGCTGGTGGAAAAAGCGAACAAGCAATTGGGATCTGGATGGAAGAAAACAAACGCCGCGATGATGTTCTTTTGCTGACAAAGGGTGGACACCCAAATCAGGATGGCCCACAAATCAATAAAAAAGCAATCGATGAAGAACTAAAAATCAGTTTAGACAGACTTCGTACAGACTATGTTGAGCTCTATGCACTTCATCGTGATGATCCGACTGTACATGTAGGCGAAATACTAGAGATATTAAATGAACATGTAGAAGCTGGTAGAATTGGCACTTTTGGAGGTTCCAATTGGTCCGTTGAGCGACTTCGAGAAGCAAATGAATACGCAGAGAAGCATGGGTTAATCGGTTTTTCCTTTAGTAGTCCTAACTTAAGTTTAGCAAAAGCACAGTCACCTTATTGGCCAGATTGTGTATCAGTCGATGATTCAATGCTAGCGTGGCATGAGAAATCTAAGCTACCTATTCTCTCCTGGTCTGCACAAGCGCGTGGCTTTTTCACCGGTCGTTTCACACCAGAAGATCGATCCAATGAAGATTTGGTTCGGGTATTCTATAATGATGAAAACTGGGAGCGCTACCGTAGAGCTGAACAATTGGCCAAGGATAAAAACGTGGAAACAATCCAAATCAGCTTAGCTTATGTCTTAAATCAATCATTTCCAACAGCAGCAATTATTGGACCACAAAATCATAGCGAGATGCTTTCATGTAGAGAAGCCGCTGAGATTTTCTTAACAGAAGATGAAATTAAATGGCTAAACCTTCAAATTTCATAAAATCGATATAAAATACCCTAGTAGCAATGACATTTCCTTAAGTCCCTGCTACTAGGGTATATTTATTTTAATTAAATTTTACTTATACGTTGGTAACATATCCCCATGTGCTTCGATTAGCTCATCACACATGGCAACAATATCATCGATAGATAGCTCGGCTGAAGTGTGAGGATCCAGCATAGCTGCATGATAAATATGTTCTTTCTTACCTGTCATTGCAGCCTGAATCGTGAGTAACTGTGTATTGATATTTGTTCGATTAATCGCAGCTAACTGTTCTGGTAATTCACCAACATATATAGGTGAAATTCCACTAGCATCTACAAGACATGGGACCTCAACACATGCATTTTCTGGCAGATTACTTATTAAACCACCCGTATTCAATACATTTCCACCAATTTTAATTGGCTGGTTTGTTTCCATGGCTTCTATAATGTACGAACCATATTCATTCGTTCGTTCATGTGATAGATTTTCATCGTTAACTAAATCCTCACGCATTTTTTTCCATCCTTCAATTTGATTAATACAGCGCCTTGGATATTCATCCAACGGGATATTAAAACGATTGATTAATTCTGGATATTGACTTTTAATAAAATAAGGATGGTATTCCGCATTATGTTCAGAGGACTCTGTTACATAATAACCAAAACGTAACATGAGCTCGAAACGAACCATATCATTATGTTTTTCCTTTTGTTTCTCAAGCGCTCTTCTTTTTATCTCAGGATATAAATCTTCACCATTACGATTAATTTCAAGTAACCAAGCAACGTGGTTAATCCCGGCTATTTCCCATTGAATATTATCTGTTGGCATATCCAATGATTTGAGTAAGTCTTCTGCGCATCCCTGTACACTATGACACAAACCGACTGTCTTAATGCCAGTGTATCTAAGCATCGTTCCTGTAAGCGCAGCCATAGGATTCGTATAGTTTAAAAACCATGCATCTGGACATACCTCTTGCATATCCTTCGCAAAATCCAGCATGACGGGTATCGTCCTTAGACTCCGGAATATACCGCCAATTCCAACTGTATCGGCAATCGTTTGACGGAGTCCATACTTTTTAGGTATTTCAAAGTCTATAATTGTACTTGGGTCATATCCCCCAACTTGAATCGCATTGATGACATATTTTGCACCTCTTAATGCTTCTTTTCTATCTGTATAAGATACAATTGTCACAGTAGATTCGAGATTCAATTTGATATTGTTCAACATTTTCTCTGAGTCCCTTAGTCGTTCATGATCGATATCAAATAAAGCAATTTCAAAATCTTGCAGGGCCTCAACGCTCATACAATCACCAAGTACGTTTTTCGCAAAAATTGAACTACCTGCACCCAAAAATGTAATTTTAGACATTTATAAAACCTCCAAATATTTTTCGTCATTTTCAAGAATAAGAGTAATTTTAGATGAATTTATTTTGATTATCTTTATAATTATTTAAACTCTCATTCTAGTCAACTAACTATTGTAATCATCATAGTCCAAGTAATATAGTTACACAATAGGAATTAAACCAGAAAGAAGGGTAATATATTGCTATCTAATTTTCATTCATTAAAACCTGGTACATTTGGATTTCGTTTTAAAGAAACCCATCAGCGACGTATTGCAGGCATCGACTCCTTGGGATGGGAAAAGCAGTCAGATTGTTCATATGACTGGAATGGTTTAACTAGAAGTGAAAAGGATATCATTATCTTCCAATACACCCTTAAAGGTGTAGGTGAAATTAGTATTCAAAATCAGCTATATCAACTTGAAACTGGTGATGCCTTTTTTATCAAAGTACCCAGTGACCATCGTTATTATTTACCTTCAAATAGTTCAGAATGGGAGTTTATCCACATTACTTTATTTGGTGAGGAGGCACTTAGATTATATAAGGATATAGTCGATGAAGTTGGTCATATCATAAAATTAGACTTATATTCTACTCCAATTTCAATTATTCTAAAAGTCTTGGGCAAAGTTTCAAGAAATAAAATCAACGATGCATATGAAACATCCTCATTTGCCTATTCTTTTTTAATGGCATTAAATCGTTATATATCTAATATCAAATCAAGTGAAGAATGGCCAGAAGCAATTTCTAACGCAATTATATTTATGAATAATAATTATCATGCCCCTATCACGCTTGACGATATTGTAAACGCCTCTGGTCTTTCCAAATATCATTTTACTAGATTATTTAGTCATTCAATTAATTCTACGCCAATACAATATCTAACGAACATGAGGATTAACGCGTCAATCGAATTATTAAAAAATAAAAACCTAACGATTGATGAAATTGCGCTTAAAGTTGGCTTTTCAAATGGAAACTACTTCGGTAAAGTATTCCGCTCTTATCTAGATATATCACCGGGCGAATACAGAAATACTAAATCTTTCATTACAGTCGATCACCTGATAGGAAATCATTGAGGAGCTAACCGTTGGGATATGAAAAACCGAGTACATGAACAAATAAATTCATGTACTCGGTTAAATTTTATTATTTTACTAAAGTATTTTGGGCGTAGTTAATCGCAATGATTTACTTTTTCACCAATACTTTCTTCACACGATTATCTTTCGCTAATTTAAACGGCGCGTAAATTAACGCTGCGATGAGGAATAAACCAATGTATCCTATGAATGGATAGACTAATGAAACGAGATTTTTGAATCCACCTATGAAACTTAAAACAAATCCAATCGTGACCGTAACAACAATCATTACATTAGACTTTTTTGTATGCATATCCGAAAACCGCGCGACAAACGCATAGAACATGCTGACCGCAGTGTTAAAGACCATCCCGAATAAAATGACGGACATAAAAATCCCCATAACTGGTGAAATGTCATGCACTAATTTCAACATGGGCATATCGTAATCTGCCACAAGATCTATTTTCGAGAAGATTGCTAAATGACTAATAATAATGATCAGCCCGAGCCCAATACCGCCAACTAGACCGCCAAGTGCCGCAGTTTTCTCATCTTTTTCAGCGCCCCCCATAACGAGCGCCATGGCTGCTCCTACAGCGATATTAAAGGATACATAGTTAATCGCTGAAACGAACCAGTTTGGTAATGTCGTATCTATATCTTTAGCGATCGGATTCAATTCCGCGAATGAAGCATCCATTGTGAAAATGGAATAGATTCCAATCAGAATGATTGTTAACACCAAAAACGGTGTAATACTTCCAATAACTGCGATTACGCGTTGTACATTCATCATGACAGTTCCGATGACTAAAACTGACATAAGTAGATTACCGATATACGGTTCTAATCCAAATTGTTGATTCAATACAGAACCTGCACCAGCCAGCATGACAACCCCAACACCGAATAATGTGATAACGATGATTGCATCGACCACGATACCGAGATAAGGACCGCTAATTTTATAAATGACTTCTTTATGAGATTTTGTCTGTGTGCGACTTCCCAACCTGGTTAATGTCATGCCGAGATAGGCAAATAAAGCAGTAGCGAGTATTGCCGCGATTGTACCGAGCGTTCCAAAACTTGTGAAATACTGTACGATTTCATTCCCTGAAGCAAGTCCTGCACCAACAATTATTCCAATAAAAGCGCTTCCAATCTTCAAAACCCTAAACATGTTAACTTCCCCTTTTTCTAGAATATCCCCTGATGATTGGAGTATGTATAGAAAAAGCTATCAAAACGTCTGCAAACAATTCGCAGCATTTATGATAGCCACTCTCTGTTATAAGACTGGAACTTTATCAAAACGGTCGAAACGTAGTGGATCTGTTGGAATCGTTGTCGTCTTCTCATTGATCAATTCTTCAATGAGCTTACCTGTTACGGTTGCTAAACTAATTCCGTCCCCTTCATGACCTGCTGCGATGTAAAATCCAGGAATTTGCTCAACTTCCGACACAATCGGCAAATGATCTTCCGTCCAAGGTCTGAAACCTGTATACGCACGAATCATGTTAAAATCATTCATCTTCGGATAAAAACGAAGCGCTCTCATGGCCATGGTTTCGACCACATTCATGTCGATTCTTCCATCATATCCGACAAATTGACGGCTGCTTCCGATTAAAAAGTTTTGGCTTTCAGTCGGTTCAAGTACGAGTGCAACCCCATGCTTTTCCGTACGTTTATCGACGATGCGATCACGACCGAATTTATTCATCAAGTAGCCGAATTCCATTACATTTCGCATCATGACCGGCTTTTGTCTAGCGCCGACAATAATATGCCCTTTTCGAGGGATGATTGGAATATCCAAATCTAGCATTTTACCGATGAACGGTGCCCATACGCCAGCAGCATTCACAACTTTTTTCGCCGTAAATGTGCCATTCGTCGTTTCAATCGTAAATTCTTCTTTTTTAGTAATTCCCGTAACTTCCGCCTGCGTCTGCACTTTTAAACCGTATTGTTTCGCTTTATCGATTAGTGAGTAGCAAAACAAATAAGGGTTTATAAGGGAATCAGTTTCACACTCTAATCCACCTGGAATGTCATCAGCGAAATAAGGCGATTCTTGACGAAGATCTTCTCGGTCTAGCAATTTAAACTTCAAACCTGCTTTCGTTTGAATGTCCACCCACTCTGCCGCCGCTTGCATTTCATTGTCATTTTCACAAACTAGCAAACTCCCAAGCGCTCGATATTCAAATTCCAAATCTAACTCACGCTGTAAATCCACCGTCAATTCTTGGCTTTTCAACGACATCAAACTATCGAAGCCAGGATCTTTATCAACAATCGTAATGTTTCCATCACAACGAGAAGATGTACCACTTGCAATATCATTTTTCTCGATTAATACACAATCGATTCCAGATTTCGCAACGTAATATGCGATTGCAGAGCCCACAATTCCGCCGCCAATTATTGCCACTTCTGCATGATTTTGTTTCGACATGTGAAATCCTCCTTTGACACAGTCAAATCGTTTATACTATTCTATAGATGATATAGTTAAACAACCTTCTGTTTTCTAAATAAATATTATTGCTCCACTAGTATCTATGTTAGAATAGTAGGGGATCAAGTGTCAAACTTTATTTTGTAGTAATATAAACCAGTAAGATGGAAATCGAGTGTAAAGGGAGGATTGGCCTTATGGATAAATTGATTATCTGTAGATGTGAAGAAGTTTCACTTGAAGACATTGAGAATACGGCAAGTCTATATAACTGCTCAGCTCGCGAATTAAAACTGCGTACGCGTGCAGGAATGGGCTATTGTGGAGGTCGCACATGTCGTCCGGCCGTCGATGCGGTCCTTGAAGAAGTGACAGGAGAAAAACCGGGCAATGATATCCCATTAAAGGTTCAACCCCCTGTTCGACCTGTTTCATTATCCGTTTTAGGAGGTAAGAAACGCAATGAGTAATAATCGAATTATCGATCATCCTGTTTTAGGGAAATTAGAAAACCAAACACCCGTTACGTTTACTTTTGACGGCATTACATATACAGGTTTCGAAGGCGACACAATCGCTTCCGCACTGCTTGCAAACGGCATTCGCCAATTACGTGTGCATGAAGAAACCGGCGCACCACGTGCGATTTATTGCAATATCGGACATTGTTTTGAATGTCGTGTCACAGTTGATGATGCGGGCGGCGTTCGCGCATGCATGACAACCATTCAAAAAGATATGAAAGTCGAAAGCGGAAAAATGGAAGCGGCTCCATTCAAGTCAAAAACCGAAGAATGGCCACGCACCTACGCTGAATTTGAAAAGATAAACGAAGGAAAAAAGGATGGTGAACCGCATGTATGATGTAGTCATCATCGGTGCAGGACCTGCTGGATTATCAGCTGCCATTGCCTGCCGTGAATCAAACCTGCACGTTCTCGTTATCGATGAATTTCCAAAACCAGGTGGCCGATTGCTCGGACAACTTCACCAAGAACCAACAGGAGAATGGTGGAACGGCATCGAAGAAACTAAGATTTTGATGGATAAAGCAACAACACTCAACACTGAAATCAAATGCGGTATTTCCGCCCACCATATCGAAAAAACAAATCACGGTTACGCTGTTCACACAAATGAAGGCGTTTTCGAATCTGAAAACTTACTAATTGCAACGGGCGCTGCCGAAACAGCCGCACCAATTCCTGGCTGGACACTTCCAGGCGTCATGTCAATCGGAGCAGCACAAGTCATGACGAACGTTCACCGTGTACGCGTTGGAACTAAAGGCGTCGTCGTCGGCGTAAATGTCTTGTCAGCCGCGATTGCTCGTGAGTTGCAAATCGCAGGTGTCGAGCTGCATAGTATGGCATTACCCGTAAGTAATGTCGTGACGAAAGATCACGCAAACCCAAGGAAAGTCATGGAAGGTTTAGTGCGCATCGCCCACTTAGCTCCTTCAGCATTCCTGCGTTTCGGAAGTAAATTTGCAAAAGCGGAATGGGTGCGCAACATCGCGGTATCCTTTTACCCAAAAGGCGGCGTGAAAATGTGGGGTATGCCCATTCATATCCGTAAAGCCATCGTTCAAATTAATGGGACTGAAAAAGTAGAGTCCGTTACAATGTGTGACATCACTGCTGACGGAGAAATTGTCAAGGGTAGCGAAAAAATCATTGAAGTCGACTTCGTTTGTATCGCCGGCGGACTTTATCCGCTCGCAGAACTTGCTTCCGTGATTGGTTGCCCATTCAAATATATTGAAGAACTAGGCGGGCACGTTCCTGTACACAACGAACAAATGGAAACACCACTCGAAGGCCTCTTCGTTGCCGGCAACATCACAGGCATCGAGAGCGCTAAAGTTGCAAGAGCGCAAGGTACACTAGCAGGTCTATCGATTGTGAAACAAAAGTTACGTGACCAAAAAGATATCAACGCTAAAATTAAACAAGCTGTTGAAAACGTACAAGCTGTTCGTGACGCTGCATCCATTCAATTCCACCCAGGGATTGATGAGGGACGTGCGAAGATTGAACGCGCGTTTCATGAGACAAAGATTTCTTGAATTTCGAAGCCAACCGCTTTGTTGTAGCGGTTGGCTTTTTTCTATGCAGAATTGTCGGGAGAGGACTTCATAAGGAGCTGTGAGGACTGTGAGGGTGATTGCGTGCACTTCATGGGTCGCGATGACATTGAGCGGACATCTTTCATGATTCAGCGGACATAATCGATGATTTTGATTGATTGAGCGGGAATCATGACAGATTGCGCGGACATCATGGGCCGCGATGAAAATGAGCGGAGATCTTTTATGATTCAGTGGACATAACCGATGGATTTGATTGCTTGAGCGGGGATTATTAAGAATTGCGCGGACATCATGGGCCGCGATGAAATTGAGCGGACATCTTTCATGATTCAGTGGACATAATCGATGATTTAGATTGATTGAGCGGGGATCTTTACGAATTGCGCGGACATCATGGGCCGCGATGAAATTGAGCGGAGATCTTTTATGATTCAGTGGACATAACCGATGGATTTGATTGATTGAGCGGGGATTCTGACCGATTGCGCGGACATCATGGGCGACGTTACATCATTGACACCGGCCTGGCTGTAAAGCGCCTACCCCTACTCTATTAATA
The DNA here is from genome assembly GCF_017921835.1 of Sporosarcina sp. 6E9. NCBI lineage: Bacteria > Bacillati > Bacillota > Bacilli > Caryophanales > Caryophanaceae > Sporosarcina > Sporosarcina sp. 6E9. The sequence continues at coordinate 1,929,724 of NZ_JAGEMN010000001.1, forward strand.
CAAAAAGAAAGCCCCTATAGCCAGCAGCTATAAGGGCTTATAAATTCTTTTATGCTTCTCTTCTCTTATTGCGGAATAAGATTGTTCCGCCTGCAATTAAGAAAAGAGCACCAAATGCAATCATGTACAGGAATTGTTCTTCCCCTGTTTGTGGTAGTTTACCACCCGGTGTTACTGGTTTACTTGGATTTTCTGGTTTGTTTGGTGTTACTGGTTTACTTGGTTTTGCTGGTTTTTCCGGTTTAACTGGTGTTTCTGGTTTTTCTTCTTTCGGTGTTTTTTCATTATCCACTGTTAATGCAATCGCTGTTTCTTGTCCGATTACAATTTCAAATGGAATTGGTGTCGAATCTAATTCGTATCCAACTGGCGCTTTGGTTTCTACAAACTGGTAGTGACCAGGTTTTAAATCTTTTATTACTAATTTACCATCAGCGTTTGTTGTTAAGCCTGTTTGTAGCGAATTTCCATCTACATCTTGTAACTCAAACTCTGCGCCAGCTAACGTTATATCAGCATTTTCCTTGTCGACTTTTGTTAACTCGACAGCGCCTGTTGATAATTCGTTAACCATTGTGAGTGTAAGGATTTCAGCTTGGCTTCTATCAATCGTAAACGTGATTGGTGTTTGATCTAGTTCATATCCAAATGGCGCTTTGGTTTCTACGAACTGATAGTCACCTGGTTTCAAATCATTTACAACTAATTTGCCATCTTCGTCAGTTGTAAGACCTTCTTGAAGTGTATTACCCTCGGCATCTTGTAATTCAAATTCAGCTCCGGATAAAGTCAACTCCCCATTTTCTTTGTCAACCTTTGTTAGTTCAACTGATCCCGTGATTAACGCGTTCTCAGCAAGTACTGTGAGGACCACTTCTTGCCCTTTATCAATTGTAAAGTGAATTGGTGTTGGAGCAAGTTGATAATCTGTTGGTGCTTTCGTTTCTACAAACTGATAATTACCTGGCTTCAAATTATCGACAACAATTTTCCCTTCATCGTTTGTTGTCAATCCATCTTCAATCAGGTTTCCATCACCGTCTAGTAAACTAAATTCCGCACCGGACAATTTGATTTCTTGATTGTCTTTGTCAACTTTTATTAATTCAACAGAACCTGTTGTTAACTCGTTACTTACAATGGTGATTGCAATTTCTGTTTGCCCAATATCGATTTTGAATTTGATTGGCGATGCATTCAAATCATATCCATATGGTGCTTCTGTCTCAACAAATTGATAATCACCTGGTTTTAAGTCAGTCACGATAAGCTTTCCGTCTTTATCAGTTGTAAGACCTTCTTGCAATGTTGTACCTTCAGAATCCTGAAGTTCGAATACCGCACCTTCCAAAGTCAACGCATTATTATCTTTATCAACTTTAGTTAATTCAACGGAACCCGTAGTCAACTCATTGCCAACTGTTAAAGCTGGAATTTCTAGTTCTGTTTGGCCAATAATTATCTCAAAGTCGATTGGTTCTTCAAGGAGATCATAACCAAATGGTGCTGCTACTTCAGTGAATTGGTACTTACCTGGTTTCAGGTTATCTACAATGATTTTTCCGTCTTCATTCGTTGTATATGTTGTTTCGTCAAGCGATAGTCCGTCTAACGAAGTCAGTTCGAAGACGACGCCTGACATGGGTGTATTTTCATTATCTACGTCCACTTTTACTAACTTAACAGAACCTGTAGATAATTCGTTTTCAACAGTTAGTAGTGGAATTTCTAGCTCTGTTTGGCCTTTAATGATTTCAAACTCGATTGGTTCTTCGAGTAAGTCATAGCCAAAAGGTGCCTCTACTTCAGTGAATTGGTACTTACCTGGTTTTAAGTTGTTTACAACGATTTTCCCTTCTTCATTCGTTGTAAATGTTGTTTCTGCGAGATCAAGTCCATCTAATGAAGTGAGTTCAAAAACAACGCCTGATAGCGGTGCATGCTCGTTGTCTATGTCGACTTTCAATAATTCAACGGAACCCGTAGTCAACTCGTTTCCAACTGATAGTGCTGGAATTTCTAGTTCTGTTTGGCCAATAATAATCTCAAATTCGATTGGTTCTTCAAGGAGATCATAGCCGAATAAAGTTTTTACTTCAGTGAATTGGTACTTACCTGGTTTCAGGTTATCTACGATGATTTTTCCTTCTTCGTTCGTTGTAAACGTTGTTTCGTCAAGCGATAGTCCGTCTAATGAACTCAGTTCGAAGACGACGCCTGACATGGGTGTATTTTCATTATCTACGTCCACTTTTACTAACTTAACAGAACCTGTAGATAATTCGTTTTCAACAGTTAGTAGTGGAATTTCTAGCTCTGTTTGGCCTTTAATGATTTCAAACTCGATTGGTTCTTCGAGTAAATCATAGCCAAAAGGTGCCTCTACTTCAGTGAATTGGTACTTCCCTGGTTTTAAGTTGTTTACAACGATTTTTCCTTCTTCATTCGTTGTAAATGTTGTTTCTGCGAGATCAAGTCCATCTAATGAAGCGAGTTCAAAAACAACGCCTGATAGTGGTGCATGCTCGTTGTCTATGTCGACTTTCAATAATTCAACGGACCCTGTAGTCAACTCATTGCCAACTGTTAGAGCTGGGATTTCTAGTTCTGTTTGGCCAATAATAATCTCAAAGTCGATTGGGTCCTTGAGGAGATCATAACCAAATGGTGCTGCTACTTCAGTGAATTGGTACTTACCTGGTTTCAGGTTATCTACAATGATTTTTCCGTCTTCGTTCGTTGTATATGTTGTTTCGTCAAGCAATAGTCCGTCTAATGAAGTCAGTTCGAAGACGACGCCTGACATCGGTGCATTTTCATCATCTACATCAACTTTTATTAATTCGACAGAACCTGTAGATAATTCGTTTTCAACAGTTAGTAGTGGAATTTCTAGCTCTGTTTGGCCTTTAATGATTTCAAACTCGATTGGTTCTTCGAGTAAATCATAGCCAAAAGGTGCCTCTACTTCAGTGAATTGGTACTTACCTGGTTTTAGATTGTTTACAACGATTTTTCCTTCTTCATTCGTTGTAAATGTTGTTTCTGCGAGATCAAGTCCGTCTAATGAAGCGAGTTCAAAAACAACGCCTGATAGTGGTGCATGCTCGTTGTCTATGTCGACTTTCAATAAGCTGACGGAACCTGTAATTAGCTCATTGCCAACTGTAAACTTAGGAATCTCGATTTCAGTTTGACCCTTGATAATTTCGAAACCGATTGGATTTTCTAACAAGTCATAACCAAACCATGTTTCTACTTCAGTAAATTGATAGTGACCTGGTTTTAACTTATCGACAATAATTTTTCCTTCTTCGTTCGTTGTAAATGTTGTTTCTTCAAGATCAAATCCATCTAAAGAAGATAATTCAAAGACCACACCTGACATGGTTGCATTGTTGTTGTCCTCATCAACTTTCGTTAATTCGACAGAGCCTGTGATCAATTCATTTTCAGCTGTAATTTTGAGTAACTCAATATCTGCAACTGTTTTAGACTTCTTAATTTCAAAATCAATTACTTTATTATCTAATTGATAATAAGTTGGCGCTTGTGTTTCGATGAATTGATACTTGCCTGGTTTTAAGTTTTCTACAGTAATCTTTCCATCTTTATCTGTTGCCAACGCCTCATCGAGCGTTTCACCTGCTTCATTTAGAAGTTTAAATACTGCACCTTCTAATGTTATTTCTTTGTTATCTTTATCAACTTTTATTAATTCGACAGCGCCTGTTATTAATTTATTAGGTACTTTGACAGGAATTGCGATTTCATTTTTCCCCAGGTCAATTGTAAATTTGATTGGCGTCGGATCAAGTTGATAGTAAGTAGGTGCTTTCGTTTCTACGAATTGATAGTCACCAGGTGTAAGCTTTTTGATTGAAATTTCACCTTTATCATTTGTTGAAATTCCGCTTTGAATGACATTTCCTTCTGCATCTTGTAATTCAAATATAGCGCCTTCCAACGTAACTTCTGAATCGTCTTCATCCACTTTCGTGAGAACGACCGATCCTAAAATAATTTCATTCAGCGCAGTCACTTTTAAAATTGTGTTTTGCGCTGCTACAATCGTAAATTCAATTGGCGTCTGATTGAGTTTGTAACCATGTGGTGCTTGTGTTTCAACAAATTGATAGTTTCCTGGTTTTAAATCAGTGACGACAACTTTACCATTCTCTTCAGTTGTTAAATCTTCTTGGAGCATATTGCCTTCTTCATCTTGTAATTCAAAGATGGCACCTTCTAAAACAGTTTTCCGGTTATCTTTATCGACTTTTGTAAGTTCAACAGCGCCTTTTATAATTTCATTTTTTATGGGGCCAACTGTTAATACTTCAATTTGATTTTCACCAATCGTAAACGGAATCGGTGTATCGTCAACGTGATAACCATGTGGGGCAATTCTTTCAATAAATCGATACTCGCCTGGCTCAAGTCCTTCTTTGTAAAGAATTCCTTTATCGTCCGTAACGAGTAGTCCAATCGTATTCCATTTATCTTCGGCTTTTCGTTGTAACTCAAAGTTTCCGCCTGCTAATTTAACCTCGGAATTTTCACTGTCTACTTTTTCTAGTTGAACAGCGCGGATAATCTTTTGATTCGTAATCGTTTTTTGATTTCCAACTTTTGCTTCATCGTCTTTTTCAAATGGTTGATCGATTGTGATGAATGTTTCTTGATTAATAATCAAGTAACCATCAGGCGCTTCCTCTTCAATTAACAGATAATCACCGAAAAGTAATCGATCAAAAGTGATCACACCATGCTCATCTGTCGTTGCTGTTTTTATAATTGTTCCACTGTCGGCATCTTTCAAAGTAAATGTTGCACCGTTCAGAACATCGCCCGTTGTTGCATCTGTTTTCGTAACTGTTAAACGGCCGATTTCCCCCTTGCCAGTCCCCATGCCAGAAGTATATCTAACTTCAACGCGGCTACTAGATTCGGTTACACCTTCCTCAACATTTTCACCGCTAAATTTAACGGCATTATTCACGTGATCGCCTGGTTTTGCAAGGATTAGTGATTGATATTCTAAAATATACGGTTCACTAATTTCTTCTGTGAACTTCAGTTTGAATGAATATGGATCCTCGCTAAATTCGAGCGTATAATCTTCACCGAGTGTTAACAAATCACCTTTTTTGACAGTTCCGTTTTTAGCTACTTCAGTTGCGTAAAGATGGAATGATTGTTCTAAAAGTGATTGATTTGTACTTGGTGTATCAATGATTGTTGCATTCGTAACTTTTGATTGGGCAAAGTTAATGTTTACCGACCAATCGATAATTTTACCGTTCTGTTTACCCGACTTAGTTGTATACGCCCCACCATGCGGAATCGATACAGTTGCATTCAAATCCGTTACTTTTTCAGTGCCTTCATAAACTGTTGCCGTGTTGGAGTACTTGGCATTTACGAAATGGGCATCTCTTAAACTCGTTTTGTACGTTACCATATAAGGTTTTGTAATTGTATTGTTAAACTTCACTAGAAAACCCGGATTCCCGTCTTTTTCTACCCAGCTAATGGCGTAATCCACACCGGGGATTAATTCTTTTACTTCGGTTCCGTTAGATCCCCCAGTTAAAGACATTTCATAAACTTCAATTGAATCTTTAATCAGTTTTTGATTACCCAGGATAAAGTCTTCCACAGAAGCATTTTCAACTGTTTGAAGATTATAGTTTACCCCAATATTCCAAGTGATTTCTTTTGATACAGCATTGTATGAGCCGTTTTTGAAACCGTTGGATTGTGTGTAATCATCAGGTGTAAAGTTAGATTTTGCTGATTTTGATTGATCAACGCCAGCTTCATCTTTCCAAGTTAGCGTGACACTATTTTGCAAGTAGTTTAAAGCTTTGTCCGTTCTTTGATTATAATCAAAGTTCGTCGTGTACTTTATTGTGTGCGGCGTATTAATCGTACCGGTGAACTGAATAACAAACTCATTCTGGTCATTTTGTACTAAATTATAATCCACACCTTTTTTTAACGTTCCTTTATCATTTGTAATCACGAGGGTGTCAGGCAGAAGTGTGAGTCCTGCGTTCGTAAAGACATCTGTTAATACTACATTATTCATCTTTTGAGCGTCATGGTTAAAGCTGATTGTCCAATCGACTGTTTTATCCGCATAATTTGCATTGCCATGGGATTTAAACAAGATTTGTTGATCAATCCATTGTTCGCCTTTTCCATCATTTTGTTCCGTGCTCACTTTGTTGACAATATTCTCACCTTCAAATACACGGTCAGTTGCTTTTGTTTTATAAACGATTTTATAAGCTTTTTCTACATCATGATTGAATGCAAATGTAAATCCGTTTTTACCAGCTTCGGAAATAGGCGTAATAGTATAACCTGAGTCGATTTTATTCCATCCGACTTCTTTGCCGTTTCCATCAATTGTTACTTCTTCAACTTTAAACGAGTCTTCCAAAAGTTCTTGGCTACCGTTGAACAAGTCTTTTAAAATCGCATCATTTTTTGCGATGTTTTTCTCATTGTAGTTGTACTTGATTTCCCAAGTAATCGTTTGTGTTGCAGCATCATAATGAGCACTTCTTTTCGCTAATGGTGTGCCTCTTTTCACCTGAACAGATGCTGATGCATCCGCAACTTTAGTGTTGTTTGACAATAATGTTGCTTTGTTTTTAAAATCTGTTTGATCTTGATTGATAATATCAGTCGTATACACGAGGCGATATGCCGTCGAGATATCACCACTAAAATCAATAATAAAGTCTGCTCCACCTGCAGTTTTTCCGATTGAATAAGCCCCTGCGTCTACTGCGGCACCTTGAGTAACAGTACCGTCTAATTGAGTGATTAAGTGATACAGCTTGATAGTTCCATCTTTTAATGATTGACCCGCTTGTATTGGATCACTTAATACTGCATTTTTCACTGTTTCCAATGTTTTATTGAAGTCGACTGTCCATTCAATTGTTTCAGTATTATATCCTTTGTTAGGGATACCCTTTTTTTCAACTGATGGTCCGCCTGGGTGATACGTAATCGGCACAACAATTGATGCTTCACCTTCGATTGGCGTGATAATAACTTCCTTATCTTCTGTTACGATAATGTCTTCTCTTAATTCGGTAACAACTTCTAGTGTTCCTGATATATTAGAATGGTTTTCAATATACTCAGTAAACACAACTGTCGCCGTTCCATTCATTGCAACAGAAAAATAACCAACAATATCGCCATTTGGCGCACGCATAGGTTCATTAGTAACAACCTCATACACTTCTAATTCTGTTGGGACTTGAAATGTAAACGTCGATCCCGCCGTATAACCATGATTGTTTTTAAGTGCCCATGTATAATACACGGAAATAATTGAATCTAGGTCAGCACGCTCTATCACATTGCCATTTCGGTCCATGATAACAACGTCTGCGCTGGTGAGTATATTTTCCGTGATTTCAGATGGCGCTGCCTTCGTCACATTCTTTTCATCATTTTCATTAGTCGACTCTTTCACTTCTGTTGTTTCTTTTTGCTCTGACTGAACTTTTTCTGTTTCTGTTTCTGTTTTGGGTTGTGATTCTTCAACAACAGATTCTTCGTCTACAGGCTCGTCAGATTCAACCGGAACTGTTTCCTCGCCTAATTCTTCAGCTTGTTCTTCTTGAACTGATTCTGCTGGTTTTTCTTCATCAACCTCTACTGATTCTTCAATCTCTGTTTCCGTTGTGTCAATTTCAATCGACTCCTCAGGCTCTGTAAATGACTCAGCACTGACTGCCATTGGTCCCAAAATAGTTTGCCCGATAATTAATAACGCTAATGCAAATGCATTAAACTGCTTAAACATGAAGACCCCCCCTTTATTTTTATAATTAATTTAAACTTGTATCTTTTAGATTTTCACCCTTTCAAAAAAAATTATTGCCAACACCCCTTAGGCTTAGTTGGCTAAACCCGAAGGACTATTAACAAACCTCATACCCATAGATAGTACTACAGGGAAACTGAACAATTTCTGAACAATAATTTTCAAGAGCAAAAAGTCCTAGTCATAGACGTGAAATTCCTATATTGGATATCCGCAGTTCGGAATTTAATATCCCTAAGCAATAAAAAAAGACTACAGATCATTCCCAACTCTGGAATGATTTGTAGTCTTTTTTTCATTTTACGAACGAATCATATATTCATTATATATTCCCATGATTTTGTCCGGTATATCAATGCCCAATTCTTCAACCCATACGGTTTTAAATCTCTCTATCACACCAACCAATTTTACTAAATTATTCGTTCTTCCATAGAAATCTACGAGGTAATAAACAAACTCTTCGTTATACGGTTCTAATTCCAACATTTTCACAAGACAAATTTCTACTATTCGTTGCTGATTGTCCATTTCTTGAAGTGCGTATTTTTCTAACAAATTTAGGTAATTGTTTTTCATTTTATACTGTGTAGACAAGGCCCAATGATAGTCCTCTTCCTCCAAGAAGTTGCCTTTATATAACTCTACCATGTTCTCCACCAAATGCGCGGACAGCTTGGTAGACCCAATTATTCGTTCGATTTCATGAAAATCACTTTTAACTGGAACATTAATGATGTAATGTTCATTGATCAATTTAACCGGATCGACAAATCCAATTTCTCGAAGCAATTTTCTTAGTTGATACAAGGTGGTATGCATTAATGCTGCCGCCCGGTCCTCAGTATAATCTTGCCATATGTCATCTAAAATTCTAGACCTATGTATTGGGGTTGGATTATGATGCCATAAATACAAAAAAAGTTCTTTCACTTTTTGCGTACGCCATTTGATTTCTTTACTATTCGGGCAGAGCAAGTTGAAACTCCCCATTGTTTTGGCGAGCAAATATTTCTCTGTCACATTTTCTTCCAATATATTCTTATGATTTCGCCGCCTCGTCCGTAGTTCATCGATTGTCTTTCCTAATCGTTCGCTACTGACAGGCTTAAGTAAATAATCAACCGCAAATACCTCAAATGCCTCCAACGCAAACTGGGCATGAGCTGTCACAAAAACAATATCGAGATTAGGAAGTTTTTTAATTAATTTTTCAGCAAGTTGAAGGCCATGGAATTCACCCATTTCCATATCTAGAAAAATTACATCTGCGTTCAAATCTGTTATTTCCTGTAACGCTAACTCGGGATCTGTATATTTCCCTACAATTTCTATGTCTTGAAATTTACCAAGTACAATTTCAAGCACTTCAACGGCAAGTTGCTCATCATCAACTAAAACTACCTTCATTAACCTTCCCCCCTGGAATGATTATCGTAATTTTTGCATGGACAGATATTGAAATACTTCACGCACTTTTCCTTCCTTTGTATAGCTTATTCTTAAACGATAAAACACAACTACTCTACAATTGTATCAATGAGGACACCTTTTACTGCTACGCGTTCTTTGCCGCTTATTGTACAAGTTATCATCGTGATTTCATTTAGATCTTTTTTATCGTCTAGAACACCTATATTTGTCGGTTCAATCACTTCTGAACTTATGATTTCATAAACAAATGTTTGATCAGATGAATGCAAATAAACTTTCTCCCCCATAGGCACTTCAGCTAAGTTGCTGAAATGACGTCCATCCCGATATCCCCTATGTCCTGCAATTGTGAAGTTGCCTTTTCCCGGAACCTGGTCTTCTTTAATTTGCGTCAGTGCGATGGCTAAATTCTCTTCAGTTGTACGATTTAAAACTTTTTGTTGGATATTTATATAAGGGATTTCCAATTCTAAAACATTTTTTATTTCTTCTTCAGTAAAAGGAAGATTGTCAATTTGAGATAAGTCCACTGGTTCACCGTCTGATGCTTCAATTAGGGATAAAGCTTCTTCTAATGCAGTCACACCCTGTCCCTGCTTCCACTCGTGATACAGCGGAATGGAGATTAAAATTAAGCCAATCAGCAAAAATAAAATCCCGAGAATCAATCTTCTTTTATTCAATTTCACACCCCTAACTTTATTCTTTGAGTTACCTTATAGTTTACCATTATTTTCTAATAAAAAAGTGTAAATTTTAGATTTGCTTATGAATTCAATAAATCTACACTAAATCTAGTATATTTTATCGACATTTTGTATATACTACTAGTCACAGAGAGGCGGCACTCCTCTGTCCCGCGTATATGGGGCACTTTCGACGGAAAGTGGAAAATAATACCTACGCCTGTCCAACTGGGGACGCCACCCAGCAGTGCCGCAACCAATTAATTGGTAAATAACACTCAAAACGACTAAAGTATGCGCTCAAACGACTAATAGCACATTCAAAGTGACTAAAGCGCACAATGAAAAGCCCAATGAGCCCTTCAAAGCGACCAATCCATACGCTCAAACGACTAAAGAGCACACCACCCTACCTACAATCCAATGATAAACTCAAAAAAGTCACCCATTCTAAAAACTTGGATGACTTTTTATTTTTTCTAATATAGTTAATTCCCAGCGCAATAAATTGGGGAAAAATGGTTTACAACTTTTCAAATTACTCAATAAGGGAGTCGATGTTGATGGTGAATTACGCGACCTGCGTAAAATGCGATAATGAATTTGCTGTAGGTAAATGGAGAGCTATAAACATTTGCCCAATGTGCAGTGCCGCTATGTTAGTTAGCGATATGGACAGTGACACCTACGTTCCTGAAATAAACTTATACGAAGATTATTCTTCTGACGATTACGATTCAGCCGATTTTTATGAGAAAGGACCGCGTGGGGATTTGCTAAGATACATGGATGATCTTGAATGATTGAGTAAAAGGTTTAGCTTTGGCTAAACCTCCAAACCTTTCTTCACAAACAACAAAAAAGGTCCGCCAGAAATCGGCGAACCTCTACGATTAATTTTATACAAATAGGCTTAATAATAAAACGAATCCAAGACCTAGAACTGATATAAGTGTTTCAAGAACTGTCCAAGTTCCGAATGTCTCTTTCATTGTTAATCCGAAAGATTCTTTAACAATCCAGAAACCAGTATCATTTACGTGAGAAGCAATGATACTACCGGCACCCGTTGCCAACACCATTAACTCTACGTTAACGCCCGTACCCGCCATCAATGGGATAACGAGTCCAGCTGTTGTCAAAGCAGCAACTGTCGCTGATCCTTGCGCGACTCTTAAGAGAGCGGCGATAAGCCAAGCTAGAATTAGCGGTGAAATTGTACTCCCATCAAAAATCTGCGCAACGGTATCACCAACCCCACCATCTAATAACACTTGTTTAAGTGACCCGCCGGCACCAAGAATAAGTAACATCATACCGATGGCCGCAATCGAACTTTCCGCGGATTGCATGAGCTGTTTCATCGGGATTTTTCTGGCAGTCCCCATCGTAACTAACGCAAGTAATACAGAGAGCAACATAACTGTCGTTGGCGCACCGATTAATCCAATCAGGTCAAAAAACCAGTTTCCTGATACCCCCATGGCATCCTCGAATAAAACAACAATCGTTGAAAGCGCCATCAAAATTACTGGGAATAAAGCAGTGAACGCACTGATACCAAAACCTGGCGTATCTTCTAAGTTAAATTGTTTCGCATTCCCTATAGAAGCCATACTTCCTGTAGGTTCCTTTTCAAAAGCAGAAGGAACAAGTTTTCTAGCAATGATTGTAAATAGTGGTCCAGCGATAATGACAATTGGAATCGCGATCATAAAACCATAAAGCAAGACTAATCCTACGTTTGCATCGTATTGTTGAGCAATAACGGTAGGTCCTGGATGCGGCGGCAAAAATGCATGTGTCACCGATAATGCAGTCGTCATCGGTAGACCTAACCAGAAAAATGATATTCTTAATTGCTTAGCAATCTGATAAACAATCGGAATTAATAATACAAGACCAACTTCAAAGAACAAGGCAATTCCGAGAATGAATCCGGCAACAACAACTGCCCATTGAATTCTCTTCTCGCCAAATTTCTCAATTAATGTCATGGCGATACGTTGCGCACCGCCCGCATCTGCGATCAATTTACCTAAAATTGCCCCAAGTCCAAAGACTAATGCAATTCCTCCTAGGGTATTTCCCATACCCGTCTGAATAGTACCAACGATTTCATTGAACGGCATTCCTAAAGCAAATGCGATCATGAATGAAACAACGATTAATGAAATAAATGTATTCACATTAAATTTCATGATTAATACGAGTAATACGATAATCCCTAAAGCAACGATTATTAACGGCATTCTTCTATTCCCCCAACTTCTTCAGTTAAATATTTTCGATGAAACCCCTGGAATCTAATCCAGTATCACTCAAACTCAATAATCGCTTTGCGAACTAATTGAGGATTCTTTTCTATGAACTCGAATGCTTCTTTAATTTGACTGACTGGAAACTTATGTGTGACTAAACCATTATGCGTTAATTTCCTATCATTGATTAGCTCAACAACTTTTCCAAATTGATTCGTCTGCAATCTTGAACCTGTAATTGTTAATTCTTTTTTTGTAATTTCCATTTGAGCAATGGAGGATGGTGTCGCATTGAAACCTAATAAAACAATATTGCCTGCAACTGAAGCCACGTTAACACTTAACTCAAATGTTTGTGGTAAACCAACCGCGTCAATTACAACATTTGCACCTTCATCATGTGTAATTTCATTGATTTTTGTTTCTACATCGACTTCAGAAGGATTGATTGTGTGATCTGCGCCATTTTCTTTTGCAAATTCCAATCTTTCATTTGTATAATCTGAAATAATAACATTCGCCCCGCGTAGTTTCGCCATTTTAAGAACCGTTATCCCGATAGGTCCAGCACCTTGGATAAATACAGTTTGTCCAGCTTGGACGTTCCCTCTCCATGTTGCTTGGGCCCCGATTGTATAAGGTTCAGCCATTACTGCCTCATCCCAATCAATTTCAGGATTCACTTTATGCACTTGCTTTTCCGATAGGATGGCCACTTCTCTCATACCGCCGTCTTCATGGACACCAAATACAGACACTTCTTTACATACATTCGGCCTGCCATTTTTACAAGCGTAACATTCGCCGCAATAACGAATGGGTTCTATGACGACATGATCACCAACAGCTACGTTTTTTACATTCGCGCCGATTTCTATTATTTCTCCAGCGACTTCGTGTCCGACAATTCTCGGGTACGTCGCAAGCGGATTTGTGCCGTGATAAATATGCATATCTGACCCACAAATACCAACTCTTTTAATTTTCACTTTTACATCATCAGGTTGTTCTATCATTGGTTCAGGAATCTCTAGTATTTCAATGACGTTTGCTTCTGGAATTCTAACCGCTTTCATTTATCTACACCCCTTAGTTACTTTCTCTTATTTACAAGTTTCTTTGTTTATGCTTATTTCTCCAATTAAAATCAATTATTCAAAATGATATCGCTTTCTTTTCAAATTAATAACAAGTGACATGTAACATTTCACATGTTAATGTAAGATTACATTCTTTTGTTTTACACGTCAATACTTTTTTGTAATTTCTTTAATTGTTAAATCATGCTAGAAATATTTAACATCATCTAGCACTTGATTAGGCTGAGACTGTTTGTAAATCAAATTATAAATATAAGTAAAGGAAGTATGAAAAATGGCTAGAATTGAAACTTCACTGTTAACTGAACAGGTTTACACGATTCTGCGCGACAATATTATCGGACGAATATACACACCCGGCGATAAGCTCGACATCCATAAACTAGCGGAAGAATTCGGAGTAAGTCGCTCACCAATTAAAGATGCTATCAACCAGTTAGTACATGAAGGGTTAATCGAAATCATTCCGCGTAAAGGAACCTATGTAACCCAATTAAACTTTACTGAATTTATCGAAGTACTCGAGGCCCGATTAATGATAGAATTATGGGCAGCCGAGAAAGCAATTCAAAACATCAATGATGATGAACTAGAAGAATGGGGCAAAATCGTTGAAAGCATGGATGCATTACTTGACGTGGCCCCCTTTCCTTTTGATAAATACAGCAAGTTAGATATGAAATTCCATAAAACACTTATTGAATGGGCAAACAACAGCAAAATCAAAGATGTATTCTCTTCGTTTAATACACATGTAGACTTATCTCGTATTGTCCATTCTACTTCTTTAGAGAGTACGATTAAAAGACATAAAGATCACTGGAACATGTATGAAGCGATGAAAAACCGAGATTTACCTACCCTTGCAACTACATTAACGTTGCATATTGAAAGTCTGAAAAATGAAGCTGAAGAGCGATGGGATGAAGTGATGACAGATTAAAAAAGCGATAAACTGTCCACTTATAATAAAAATGGAGTCAACCTCATAAATAGGCTGACTCCATTTCTATTATTGCAATTTCCCTCGGCATTCAACGACTAATTCCTCAACCACTTCACCATTGGAAATTAAGTACGCTTTCTCATGCAAATTACAAACGGGACAAATATGATTTGGAATAATCTCGACTTTATCACCGATACTCACTTGATCACGAAATTCTTGATTATAAATAATCGCATGCTCGTCAAAAACATCGGAAATATGGACATTGTCAAAGCTTTTAATGTACCCAAGACCCGCCGTTTTTGTGATACCTATACTTCTTCTCTGCGCGGTAATCCCTTTCGCGCCTACATCCGCGATAACTCTTTCAGTAGTAGGTTTACTGATTATCGTTGTCAGAATCGTCGCTGCACAACGGTCATATGTACCGATGACATTTGCTTGAGACGCGTCCATTAACACATAAGTGCCAGGTCGTATTTCTGTAATGCCATCTGGAATCTCATAGTTTTGCATAAGAGACGGCGTAGAACCAATACTAACCACGTTTGGTTTCATTCCTACTTCTTCTGCAATCGCTGCAAAACGTAAAGTTCGTTCAACACTTCGGGTAAAAATCTCCCTGCATTCATCCAGATTTTCAGCTTTATAGGAATGACCATCATGAGAAAACACACCTTTGAATTCTACATTCCGACTCGCTTGAATTGACGCCAACAATGTACGAAAAGCACTTTCTTCAATTACGCCCGATCGGTTCTCCCCGACTTCGATTTCCACGACGACTTGGGCTTTATTCGCCGCGCCTTCGAAAACAGCTTCGATTTCATTCACATGGTAAGGATCATCGATGCCAAAAGATAGGTTAATTGTTTCGGCCAACTTTCGAATGCGTTCGATTTTAGATTTACCGACGATTTGATTGGCAATGAAAATATCCGTCAATCCGTGGTTCGCCATGACTTCCGCCTCGCCCACTTTTGCGACAGTAATTCCATTTGCACCCAACTCTTCCTGGAGCTTGGCCACCATCGGCATCTTATGCGTCTTTGTGTGCGGTCGTAAATGAACTTTTTCTTCATTCGCATAGTTCTGCATAAACTTCAGATTATCTAACATTACTTCTCTATCGATTAATAGCGCAGGTGTCTCAAGTTCAACGAATTTCATGGCGTAATCTCCTCTATTGTCATATATTCTACTTTAACAATTTTCTGATTAGTGGTCAATGTGTTCTAAATCGAACTTTTTTTGCAAATAATAGTCTTATAAGGAAAGAGGTGTGTATTTTGAAGTTTTTCAAAGGTCTTTTCATTTTAATGCTCCTGATTGGCAGCATCGGATATGGGATTTATTATTTTGGTACCAATAAAATTTCCGAAAACGTCGCGGACTCTGTCTATGGTGAATTAGAAAACACCGGACAATTAGAAGAAATTAAACAGATTGTAAATAATGATCCACAAGTACAGCAGTTTATCGCGGAAGGTAATGTTGGTACGAGTAACCTACCTTATAAAACAAAAGAACAAGCGACAAGAGCCATCATTCAAAAAGTAGGCATCGGCGAACTCCAGAATATGCAAACGAAATATCAAAATGGAATTTCAGCAAATGAAATGAATGATATTCTAAGCAGTTTAGAAGGAAAGTTTACCGCAGAGGAAATGCTCGCTTTAAAAATAATTGCATATGAGGAATTGAATAAGTAAAAAAGAGCCCTTGGGCTCTTTTTTTGTGTTTAAACTTGCGAATAAGCATCCTTATCCACAATAAGCGTAACATCATTATGCGTCCATAAATAGGATGCGGGAAAATCCGGATTTACGTTTTCTTTTGAATCCAATAACGTTTTTATCGCATCAGCTTTACTTTTCCCCGAGGCCATTAAAATAATTTGTTCACTTTTTAAAATTGACTTTATGCCCATCGTTATCGCATGCGTTGGAACTTCATCCAATGAGTCAAAGAATCGCGCATTGTCTTCCCTAGTAGAAGCATTAAGTTCGACAACATGCGTTAGACTTTCAGGATCTGTTCCCGGTTCGTTAAACCCGATATGACCATTTGTTCCGATGCCCAATATCTGCAGACCGACAGGACCAATACTGTCGATTACTTCTTCATAGCGCGCACATTCCTCTTCAGCAGATTCCGGCACGCCATTAGGGATATAGGTTTGATCTAGATTCACATCAACATGTTTGAAAAGCGTCTCATACATGAACGCATTATAGCTTGCTGGATGCGTTTTCTCCAATCCCAGATATTCATCCAGATTAATGGTTTTCACGTTTTCATAAGAAATATTACGTGTTTTATGGCCATCAATTAGATTTTCATATAGTCCAAGCGGCGTTGAACCAGTAGCTAAACCAAGTACCAACTCACCATTTCCCTTAACCTTTTCTTCTACTAATTGTGATGCTTCCTGACTAACCTCATCATAATTTTCAACTACTATTACTTTCATCTTTACTTCCCCCTCGTATATGCGATATTACCACTACAAATTGTCATTTGAACATTCCAGTCACGATCGATAATTGTTAAGTCTGCATCTTTTCCTGATGCGATTACTCCTTTATTGGAAAGTCCAAGCTGTTTTGCTGCATTTGTCGATGTCATGGCAACAAGTTCGGATAATGTACAATCCGTTGCCGCCTTCATATTTTTCGCTGCATTTTCCATCGTCAATATGCTTCCGGCAAGTGTGCCATCAGCTAGTCGTGCATCATTCTCTGTGACCGCGACATCTTGTCCACCCAAATCATACGTACCAGGCGCAAGACCTTTTGCGCGCATCGCATCCGTAATAAGAATAATGCCACTCGCTCCTTTTTGACGGTAAGCAAGTTCAACCGACTTTGGATGACTATGTATAAAATCGACAATTAATTCAACCATCAAAGGCTTTTCCAACAAGGCCGCGCCCACAACACCAGGATCGCGATGATGAAAAGGACTCATCTGGTTATATAAATGCGTCACATGCCGTGCACCCGCCTTAACCGCTTCACTTACTTCTTCATAAGTTGCATCTGTATGCCCCAATGATGCAACCACCTGATTTGCAGTCACCGCTTCAATAAAGGCTAACCCGTGATCCACTTCAGGCGCAATTGTCACAAGTTTAATCCGATTGCCACTCAATTTTTGCCACTGCTCGAATAATGAAATCGAAGGCAACGTAATATGCTCAATCGGTTGTGCACCTGCTCTTTTGGCCGATATGAATGGTCCTTCCAAATGGATACCTAGCATCTCAGCTTGTGTCGCATCGGCATTAAATAGACTTGCATTCTTGAGTGCGTTTTCGATTCCATCTTCCGTCTGCGTCATCGTCGTCGCTAAAAAACTCGTCGTGCCTTCACGAGGAAGCGCACCCGCCAAGCCATTTAAAGCTTCCTGCGTCCCGTCCATTACATCAAAGCCCGATGCACCGTGGATATGTATGTCTATAAAACCCGGGACGAGAATCCATCCTTTATCTTTCGCATCAACGTGAATGTCCGCATCTTTCTTTATAGAAGACGAAACTTCAATGATTTTACCATTATCCAGTAAAACGTCTCCAATAAAGCGCTCTCTTTTTGAATCAGCAATGGTAATATTCGAGATTAATAAAGTCTGCACCATAAATATTCACTCCTAATTTTCAAGCTATTAATCTCTATTAATAGCTTCGACACTATACGCACGAATACCTCTAAGATCTAAAATAAGTTCCTCATTTAACAAAACAAAAATCTGTTTCGTTTTCATTTTAACACATCTCAATGTCTCATTAAACATGATAATAGATGCTTTTTAACCCCTTCTTTCAGCTACGTTCAAGCCGCCGCCTTAACCAATGAAAACCCAAAACAAAACCAACCAACTCGGTACCCAGCCAAATCAGTAACCATCTAATAAAGTGTTTTAAATTGGACAAGTCATCGAATAGTAACAAGAACGAAATAAGCATGATTAGAAAAGCCATCAAGCGACAGTAAAAAATTATCGATTCCGGCATACGACTATAATTTTCCGGGACGTAGTGGATTTCATCTATATCTGAACTATACGAATCCCTCACCTTATCGTTTCCCTGTTCATGCTCGTAATCTTGATCGCTGAAATTGCTTATTCTAATCAACCCCCGGTAGTAAATTTCTCGACACGAAAGTAATTATATATCTGGCTGAGTTAAAGATTTTCGCGGTATTTCTAGTCGCACTTCATTGAACCTCTTCTTCACACTTCCCCCTCTTCTATTTCGAGAATAAGTTATGAACTCCTTCTTTTCTGCATAGCCACAAGGCTACATCAGTACTAATTTTTTCAACTCAAAAACCCACCAACCGATGATTTCGTTTTAGTGGGTTTTGCATGATTTTTTCATTTTATTTAATGGGCTTAATGACCTTTATTTACTGAGCAATTTTAGCCACGTAAACCATCGGGATTGTTATTGTTCCGCCATTGGTAGATTCGTAGGAGAGTAGGCCGCCTGAAATCCCCATAATTGTTATCATATCGTCTTCCAGTATTCTGGATTTCACGATATCTGATTCATAGGCCGCGTAAAGGATTGTGTCATAATTATCATTCACAGCAAGTCGGATTTGTGTTTCGCCATCGCCTTCAATTACTTGAATGACTTTCCCGCGAAACTTAACTTTTTTAAACTCAAAGTCATCTGGTGTCCTTGCAAGCTGATTATATGTGATACCCGTGTCATAACCAATTCTTTCTTCTTCTTCGGCTTTTTTCTTAGCTTCAGCTTCAGCGGCGGCTTCTTTAGCCGCTTTTTCTGCCGCTTTTTTTTCTGCTGCTTTTTTCGCTGCTGCCGCTTTCTTTTTTTCTTCAGCTTTTTTAGCTTCAGCCTTTGCTTTTTCTTCAGCCTTTTTCGCAGCTTCTTTCTTCTCTGCTTCTGCGACTTTCTCTAGTCTTTCCTTCTCTTGAAGGTCAAACCAGGGCTTCGCTTCTTCGACGATTTTATTCAATTTCGCTATTTCCAAATCTCGTTCTTTAACTAAACTTTGTTGTGTTTCGATTTCTATCTGCAATTCACTTTTAGCTCTGGCAGACGAACTTGAAATAGACCCAATAATAATCATGAAAATGATTAATGCGATGCCGCCACCAATAAGTAAAGACTTGTTTTTCTTACTCAATATAACTCCCCCAAAATCTATGTAAAACATCTACCCATTCAGACTACAACGCATTTCAAAAGTCCCACGAGCAATATTTCCTTTATAATCATATAGCACCATAAAGGATTAAGCAATTGACATTTAAAAATAAATAACCACCCATAAAGGGCGGTTATTTATTAGGATATCATTTTATTCAGTTCAAATGAATTACTCACGAATTAACATATTCATTTCTAGTTTCAATCCACTCTCAACTTCTGTTTTGAATATCTCTAGCCACTGCATAATGATTGGTGAAATAAGAGATTCATCATTCTGATTGAATGTGATTCCTGAATCTTTCAGTAACCCTACTAATTTGCGCACAGACACACGCCACGCAATTACCTTAAATTTAAAATTAAGCCACTGCAGCAAAATTTTCTTCCACTCATTGGCAGGTCCATTAATTTGAGATTCGCCCATGATCGGAGTGCTCAACATTTTCTCTTTGAATTCTTTGTATCTTTCAGAAGTTAAAAATACCGTTAACGGCTTTATTGGTTGACCTGTTTTAGGGTTAATACCGGTTTTCTTAACTTTTTCTACAACATGGATGGCTAGCGGTCCATCCATAAACTGATTTTGTTCAAGATCAACTTTCAGCATCTCATTATCTTTATCTTTGTCAGAAATTAGCTGCAGTTCCATCTTCTCATCTCCCACTTCCACTATGGTTTTATCTATTTTTCTCTCTCTCTAATGCAAGGATTCAGTTACCTTCGATACAAACTAAATATGCTTATACATCCCACTATACGCTCAACAATTAAGTACCAATTGCAACTTTTCCATAAGTCTATTGTATCAGTAATATATAGAGTTCACAATAATAATAATAACCACGTGGCACAAAAGGACTAAATTCGACAAAAAAACTGCAATTTTGTCGGGACTCTACACCTAAAATGATTGAGACTTGGAAATTCATAATTAAAAATTTTCGAAACACTACAACTCCGACCACCATAAAATTCAATTTTCTAAAATCCTATGCTAGACTAGTAGATATAGTATAGAAAGGATGCGATTTTATGCAAATCATTACATTAAACAATGGCATTGAGATTCCTCAGCTTGGGTTCGGCGTGTGGAAAATTCCCGACGACGAGGCTGAGAACGCGGTAGGACAGGCAATAAACGCTGGTTACCGTTTAATTGATACCGCTAAAATTTACAGAAATGAAGTCGGTGTTGGAAAAGCGCTTGCCACAACTAATGTGCCGCGCGAGGATTTATTCATCACGACGAAGCTTTGGAATGCGGATCAGGGCTATGAAAGTACATTAGAAGCATTCGATGAAAGCCTGGAAAAACTGGGTCTTGATTACGTGGATCGTTATTTAATCCATTGGCCAACCCCAGCTTTTGATCAATACGTAGAAACCTATAAAGCATTGGAAACAATATATAAAGAAGGCCGCGCAAAAGCGATTGGTGTTTGTAACTTCGACATCGAACATTTGCAGCGGATTCTCACCGAATGTGAAGTTGTACCAGCTGTCAACCAGGTGGAATGCCACCCGTATTTACAACAAAAAGAACTGAAAGAATTTTGTAAAGAACACGGCATTGTGCTTGAGGCATATAGTCCATTAATGAACGGCACCAAAGTATTACAAGATCCAGTCATTCAAGAAATCGCAAATCAACACAGTAAAACACCAGCACAGGTTATCCTACGCTGGCATCTTCAAGAAGAAATCATTGCCATTCCAAAAACAGTAACACCATCACGAATGGACGAAAATATTGATGTATTTGACTTTGAGTTGAGTCATGCAGACTTAGATAAAATTGCTGCACTAGACCGCAACGAGCACCATAATGCGATTCCTAGTGAAATGAATAACAGATAAATGATTTGATAACTACCTAGGGTAACCAAGGAATAAAGCCGTCCTAACCATGGACGGCTTTTTGCATTTTAATATAAAAAAGTGCAGAGGAACGCCCTCCACACTTTTCTTAACTAACCTCACATCATAATCCCCATAATCGTTCCTGATATAACAGAAGCCAACGTAGCCCCTAACAGCAGCTTTAAAGCGAACTTTGACACATGATTCCCTTGTTTTTCACTAATCGATTTAATGGACCCTGCAACAATACCGACAGTACCAAAGTTTGCAAAGCTAACCAAGTAGACCGATACAATCGCAACGGTTTTATCAGACAGCGTCTCTGATAGATCACCAAAACTTAACATGGCCACAAACTCATTCGTAACAAGTTTGGTAGCCATAATGCCACCTGCTTGTACAGCTTCTCCCCATGGAATGCCCATTAAAAATGCAATTGGTGCAAAAACAAAACCAATAACCGTTTGGAATGAAACATCGAACACACCTAAGAAAATCACATTAACCAATTCCATCAAAGCAATAAATCCTAAGAGCATAGCCGCTACTGTAACAACCAGCTTAAAACCGTCCATTACACTATCTCCAACCATTTGGAAGAAAGGAACTCGTTCATCTTTTTCGACTTCGATTAAATCCTCATCTTCCTCTAAATCATAAGGATTAATAATATTTGCTATGATTAGCGCACTAAAAATATTCAATACCACTGCCGTTACAACGAATTTGGGTTCTAACATTGTCATGTAAGCCCCAAGCATTGCCATACTTACCGCACTCATCGCAGACGTACAAATTGTGTAAAGTCTTTTCGGCGATAGGAGTGGAATTTGCTTGAGAACGGTTAAAAACACTTCAGGTTGTCCAAGCACAGCAGTCGATACCGCAAAATAACTTTCAAGCCTGCCCATTCCAGTTATTTTACTTAAAGCTAAACCTATGTATCTAATGATCAATGGTAGTACTTTAATATAATTTAAAATGCCAATTAAGACTGACAAGAAAACGAGCGGTAATAAGGCTACAAAAATAAATGACATTTCACCTTCATTTACCAGACCGCCAAATACAAATTGAATTCCCGTGTCAGCTATCTCTAATAGCTTTTCAAAGAATTTACCAATACTCGTTATGATATTCAAGCCTACGCTTGTATTCATCATCAAGTAAACTAAGACGACTTGTACAGCTAGCATAATCAGAATACGTTTATATTTGATTTCTTTTCTATTATTACTAACTAGATATCCGACCATAAAAACAAGGAGAATCCCTGTTAGTAAAAAGATGAATTTCATGTGTAGAGGCTCCCCTTCAACTGATAGCGCTTTCAATCTTCACAAATACGAATTGTTTTCCATTTGACTAACTTTTATCAATATGGAAAACAATCGTATAGGTGTTTAGTTGTATTATGCTTTCGTTTTTTCGTTTAAGCTAACTGCGATTTGCGCGCCAACTTTAGCGTTATGTTTTACTAACTCGATATTTACATCAAGGCTCTTACCTTCTGTTAAGTCTTTGACTTTCCCAAGTAAGAACGGCGTGCTGTCTTTACCGACAATATTATTTTCTTCTGCTTCTTTAATCGCTTGGTCAATAATTCCATTGATGAAATCCTCGTCCATTGCATGTTCTTCAGGAATTGGGTTAGCGATTACGACGCCGCCTTTAAGGTTTAATTCCCACTTCGTTTTCAAAGTTTCAGCAATGACATCGATTGAATCAGTGGAGAAGTTTAGTTTGTGCTCACTGCTTCTTGTGTAGAATGCTGGTAGGTATTCTGTTTCATAACCGATTACAGGAACGCCTTTTGTCTCTAGGTATTCTAGTGTAAGTGGCAGATCCAGGATTGATTTCGCACCTGCACAGATAACTGCAACGTCAGTTTGAGCCAGTTCTTCTAGGTCAGCTGAAATATCCATTGTCGTTTCAGCACCACGGTGAACACCGCCAATACCGCCTGTTACAAATGTTTGGATGCCAGCCATTTCAGCACAGATCATTGTTGTTGCAACTGTTGTTGCGCCTAATTGTTTTGAAGCGACAACTTGTGCCAAGTCGCGACGTGATACTTTAGCCACGCCTGAGCTATTTCCGAATAACTCAAGTTCATCAGATGTTAAACCGATTTTAATCTTCCCGTCGATAATTGCGATTGTTGCTGGAACTGCGCCGTTATCGCGAATGATTTGTTCAACTTCACGCGCCATTTTCACGTTTTGTGGGTAAGGCATGCCGTGTGAAATGATTGTTGATTCCAAAGCGACGATTGCTTTACCTGCTGCTTGTGCGTCTTTTACCTCTTGTGCTAATTCGATGTAGTTTTTCATTTTATAATTTCCTCCATATCTAATTTAAATTGCTTTTGTGATAATTCTTGTCTCACTGTATGCTCGGATAAGATTGTTTTGTGGGAATTCACCAAGCCGGATTGAATGATGTAGTCAAGTTCTTTATTTTGCAACCAGGAATAAATAACGCCTGAACAAAACGAATCTCCTGCACCTGTAACATCCACGACCGCCTTTGTTTCGATAGCTGGGAAGAAACGAATGCCGTTCTCTTCGCTACCCACAACGACACCTTTTGATCCGTTCGTTACAATAACATTTTTAACACCCAACGCTAACCATTTCTCGACTGAATGTTTCCAGTCCTGTTCATTATCAAGTGTGATATCCATGAACGTTTCTGTTTCGTCTTTATTGACGATGAGCCAGCTTACCGCATTTAAATCTGTTGGAAGCCTTTCCATCTTTGGTGAAGAAACAGGAATGATGATCAATGGAATGTTATTTTCTGAAGCGAATGAACAAAGGTAATTGATTGTTTCACCAGGACAATTTAAATCGACAACAATACTTTTTGCTGTTTTCAGCAGTTCGCTGTTTTTATTCAACAACGCGGGTGTTATCTCTTTGAAAATATCCATGTCGGCTAACGCAATCGACAAATCGCCATTTTTGTCTAACACTGCTGTATACGATCCTGTTGAAGAATTTTCAATTTCAGCAACATGATCTAAATTCATATAGGGAGATGATGCGTCGTGGATCTCATTCCACTCGGAATCACTACCTCTTACTGAAATAAATGCAACTTCTTCTCCTAGCCTACCTAGATTTTCGGCAATATTTCTGGCCACCCCTCCGACTGTTCGAGAGGATGTCACTGGATTAGACGTGCCATTAATTATTTTATGTTTTGCATAATATTTTCGGTCTACGTTAGCACCGCCTATGCAAATTATCGGTTTCATAGTACTAGCGATTTTTTTACACCCCCTCCCGCGCGAAACAAAAGTTTTACTCTTAAACATATGTTTATTATAACGACAAAGATATTGTATGTCAAACGTTTATTTTTAGACTTTATTTTTAACTGATAGCGTATTTCTATTTTGCAGCGTCGGTAATGTTATCCCAATAATGATGATTACTATACCTATTATTTGCAAAGCAGTTACTGTTTCGCTGAGTAAAATGACAGATACCATCACGGCAATCGGCAATTCAAATGCACCCAATATGGATGACATGCCTAATCCAACTTTAGGCACGGCAATCGTAAATAGATATACCGGAATAATCATCCCGAATAACCCCAATGCCAACCCATACATCCACAAGCCTTCTCCGAATAAAGTGCCGTTCCAAATAATTTCTGGTGACTGGAAAACGAACGTCGTCATAAATGCGAAAAACGAAACCAATAGTAATCGATTCGAAAGATTCATGCTTGCAGTCGGCTTGCCATTCACAAATAAAAATAGTGAGAAACAAATCGCCGCCGCGAATCCCCATAACCAACCTTGTACCGGAATTTGAGACAAATCTACATCGATCAAACCTGCTGCTGGGATTGTGCCTGCAAACAAGACAATCAAAGAAATAAATTCAATTCGACTAGGAAGTTGACGTTTTGCGATGCAAGAAATTACCATGCCGATCCATGTAAATTGAAATAAAAGAACAACAGCCAATGACGCGGGTAAATAGATTAATGAACGACCATAAACGATATTTGTCATTGCCGTTAATATGCCCGCTAAAATAAGAATGCCAAAGCCTTTAAAACTTAACTTCGTTCTATTTGTGAGAATGAAAATGAGCGCTGCTAAACAAAAGCCGATAAAAAATTGACTTGTAATTGCTTCAGATGCTGAAAAGCCACCAAGCATAGCAAGTTTAATAATTGTCGAAACCAAACCATAACTACTAGCCGCGATAACGACTAATAAGGGATAAAACCAAATTCTCATTAAAATTTCCTCCTAATTGAAGCCTGTTTACCAAGTGGTGACAATGGTGTATGATTTTTCTATACTTGAATATAAATTATTGACAAAGTCTAGACTTTCCATTTACAGTGCAATTAAGTATAGAAAACTTTTGTCTATAATGCAAACATTTGTTTAACTAGAAGTGAGGTGACTCTATTGAATAAAGAAAAACAGATTTTACACCATATCAAAATAAATCCGTTCATTTCACAACAAGAATTATCAGCCAAGGTGGGTTTATCGCGCTCAGCGGTTGCGAATTATATTGGGAATTTGACAAAACGCGGTGAAATTAAAGGGCGAGCCTATATTCTTCAAGAAGAATCGTCAATCGTATGCATTGGTGGTGCAAACACGGACCGAAAAGCGCGATCAGAACAAACTGTGCGGTTATATTCATCGAATCCGGTCAAAACGACCGAAGTTTGCGGGGGTGTCGCACGTAACTTCGCCGAAAATTTAAGCAGACTCGGCTATAACACTTCACTTATGAGCGCTATTGGCGATGATAAAGAAGGTGACTGGTTGTTAGAGGAAACGAAAAGTCACGGGGTTGATGTTAGCCAAGTTTGGATTCTTCAGACTGAACGAACGGGGACTTATACGACGTTATTGGACGAAAACGGCGAAACGGTTGTCGCCATGGCCGACATGAACATTTACGAAAAGATTACCATTCCGATGATTGAAGAAAAGTGGTCCTATATCGTTGCCTCTAAAGCCGTTTTTATAGATACCAATATTTCCGAGGAGTGCATAGATTACGTGATTACTCGCTGCAGAGATGAAGATATTCCTTTGTACATTGATCCGATTTCTTCAGCCAAAGCAAAAAAACTCCCCCACCGTCTTGAAGGTGTGGAAGTGCTGATGCTAAGCCAAGAAGAAGCTGAAGTGCTCGGTGGTGTAAAAATCGACTCAAGCGAGGATTGTGCAACTGCCGCCGATGAAATCCGAGCGCGCGGTGTTCAAAAAGTGATTATTTTACTTGCTGATCAAGGGGTTTATTATTCATCCCAGGCTGAATCTGGACATCTAGCTCCTTTCAAAACTAAGGTTGTCGATGTCACAGGTGCTAGCGATGCATTCTCTGCTTGTGCAATCTACGGACTCTTGCACGAAGAATCGTTATTGACCGCCTGCCAACTTGGGCTCGCCGGCTCTGCGTTAACTTTACAAACCGAGGAATCCGTGTCGATTCATTTGCGGCCAGAGAAGATTTATGAAATCGTGAAGGAATACACGTGAAATTAAAAGGGAAGTCGACAAAGTTTTAACTTGTCGGCTTCCTTTATTGTTTATTGAATTACACCACAAACAATTCGATCCCCTGAATCGCCAGATGGTTGTGTTTTTCCATCGTCTGCTCCAGCATGAATCACTAACGCAGTTCCGCCTTCTTTTAATAGTGAATTTGCTTCTCCCATTTTCAACGTAACGTGTTCAGCAACAAATTCCTCTTCCACTTTACCGTCTTTTCCAACCTCTAGATTCGGTAAGTCACCGGCATGTGGACCCTTTTCAGTTTCTAAACCATGTTCTGATTCTGTCGGGTTAAAATGTCCACCTGCTGATTCAAAATCAGGCTCTTCGCACTTCCCTGCTTCATGAAAATGAAAACCGTGCGGACCTTCAGGCAAGTTCTCCGCTTTCACATTTACAAGCACACCATTCTCTTCTTCAGTCAATTCTACCGTACCTACTGACTCTTCATTCGCATCGATTAAATCGACCTTAACCGCTTCAATTTCATCCGTTTCTTCAGTTTCCGAAGGTTCGGTTGCGGCTTCATCGTTTTCCTTTGCAGGCTCATCTTTCTTCTCATCACCACATGCGGCTAGCGCTAAAACTAACCCCATCGCAGCAATTAGCAAAAACCATTTTTTCATTTTACCACGCTCCTCTTTATGTATTTACTCGTATATGCCACCAGTGAATCTTTTTAAACTTAAATGGCGCTGATTCATACCTTAGGTTTAGGTTTGAAAATTGGGTTACACTAAAAGTCATACAGAGGAGGAACAAATTATGTCCGGACACTACTTTATTGGCATAAAAAGCCCTACGAATCTTGAACATATAATGGACGCTTACAGAACCAAATATCGTTTGGATGATGCTTACAAAGTAATTCCACATCCAGACGATTTACATGTGACGTTATCATTTATTGGCGCCATGAATAAAAAATCACTGCCCTCTTTGATAGAAAGTCTGAGGATGATTACCAATAAAACACCCGTATTTAACATGCATATTGATGGATTATCCTATTTCGGTTCTCCTTCTGGCCCACGTGTTGTCTATTTATCAATTAAGGAAAACAAAGTGTTAACGACATTGCAAAAAGAAATCGAGGAAACCGTTGCTACCCAGTTGGATCGACCCGCTTCCGATCGATTTATCCCGCATATCACGATTGCCAAAAAACGGAAGACGAAAGATGGGCTCTTTATTCCAAAGGAAAAGTTGGAATCCATTAAACTTCCAGTATCTTCTTTCGCGTTGTTTACAATCCATCCAAGAAAATCTCCCAAATACGAAGCGGTTGAAACTTTTTTAATGATACAGTAAAAAACGGAAACGCTAATTTATGCGCTTCCATTTTAAATGAACAAATATTGATCAAATGAAATTGAACTATCATTATGATGTGCGACGAGTGAT
Source organism: Sporosarcina sp. 6E9 (assembly GCF_017921835.1). NCBI lineage: Bacteria > Bacillati > Bacillota > Bacilli > Caryophanales > Caryophanaceae > Sporosarcina > Sporosarcina sp. 6E9. The sequence continues at coordinate 1,958,006 of NZ_JAGEMN010000001.1, forward strand.
GGATATTTAGGAATTGAATAGACTTGTCGCGCGACTAAAATATCCGACAATGGTTTAAATGCCGGTCTGGCAACTATATTCGTCAAATAGGCTGATTGAGTGCTCTCTCGCTTTCTACTTTTATTCAAAATGCGAATCATTTCTTCGTCTGTTTGGATCCCGACACCATGACCAAAAAACGTTCCATCCCCCAGATCGACAGCATTTTCCCCTCTCCACTGAGGTTTTACGGGATCGAAATCGGGATTATTAAAATAGACGACATCTCCGGGAATAAAGTCACGAGTATAGTAAGCTTTTAAGCCGAGGTCAGTATCTGCATGCCAACTGTATAAGTAAATGTCCTGAAATAATTGATTGAATACGTCATCGCCAATCAGGTTGAGCGCGGCGTGATAAAAGATTATCACCATTGCTGTTGCACATTCGAATGCATATTCCGAGCTGGTTAAATAGATATCCCGAATCGCTTCAGATGGTTTTACACCGCGGCGTAACTGGAATCCACCAACACTAGTCAAAATCCAGTATTGAGAATTGCAACGTGAACGTTTAAATACTGCAAACTTTGCACTGCTTTCATTCATAGCTCTGGCACGATCTATGATGTTTTTCCTAAACTTTAGTTCGAATGATAATTCGGCTAGCGATTGGTAGGCGTAAGCAGTTGGATTTTCAGTTAATCGGCTGAGGATTATTCGTTCAACACTATCCGTTGGTTGCAGGTCGCTTTGTCGAAAGGGTTCACCAGCTATTCGGATCATACTACACCTCTTTTCAGGTTTCGTGTTAATCCATCATATTCGAGTGAGGTTGGGATGTGTGTTTATTAAATTGTTGCCAGTTAAGAATAAAACCTTCTAATTTGTACACATTAAACTGTAGGAGGTGACGCCGTATGAATAATAAAAACAACAAAAAGACAATGAATGAAAGAACTCATAATAGTTTCGAGGTTTACAAAAATAATTTAAACAGCAACAGCAATAACCAAAAAAATGAGTCTAATGAGGAGTTTTCTGCGGATTTTGATTCTGAATCAAGGGATAAAAATAGGAAACAGCGATCTGGTGAAGATAAAAAATAGTTGGCATTTGAAAGGTGAGAACCATAATATGGGTTCTCGCCTTTTGTTTTACAAGAATCTAGTGTATTATCAGAATAGTATTAACTACTGTTCTAAAAAGTATTATCACCGACTATGATAATCTTGCACGACTCTATTGATATGTATTTGGGGGGGATTAGATGTTTAAAAATGAATCGGGTCAAATTCGTGCTGGTTGGCTAGTTTTGCTAGCTTTTACAGCTTTAATAATTGTTCAACAGTTATTTGCACTTCCGGGTGCTATCCTATTAATCTTCACAGAAGCACCTTCACTTATTAATGGAGAAACGGGTACCCCGGACATAATGGCTGCTTTAGATACGCACCCTTGGATTTTCTTATTGGTGCAAGGCGGTGGATCAGTAGGCGCAATACTCATCACATACTTGTTATGGCGTTTTATTAACAAGGGAACTATAAAACAATTAGGTTTTAGAGGTTCTGTAAAAGATTTATGGTTCGGACTTTTTCTTGGGGCGATTTCAATAACCGTGATTTTCATTGTGTTGTTGGCGACCGGGAATGTGACGCTTATGAATCCATTGTCGAGTCCTCAATTCTCGGTGTACACGATTAGTTTTCTCATTTTGTTCATTCTTGTTGGTTTTTCGGAGGAGATGTTCTTTAGGGGTTATGTCATGTCCACACTGGCGAGCAGGGGGAATAAAAAGTGGGTAATCTATGTAGCATCTGCTTTGATTTTCAGCATTGCGCATGGATTGAATCCCAATGTGAGTATGCTAGGATTGACCAATATCGCGGTCGTCGGTGTTTTATTCGCGTATATGTTTTATGCGACAAATAGTCTTTGGTTGCCGATTGGTTATCATATTACTTGGAACTATTTTCAAGGAAATGTTTTTGGATTCGCGGTGAGCGGGACGGCGCCGAATGGTATTTATAGCGTAGAAACAATTGCAGGACGTGATTGGTTGACGGGCGGCGCGTTTGGTTTAGAAGGCGGATTAATGGCGACGTTGCTAATTTTGGTAGGGTTTGTTGCTACTAGGGGTTATTGTAGGTGGCGGGGTTATGAACATGAGGAAAATACCTTAAACTAATTCAAAAGGGCTTCTTGGAAAACCAGCTTTTACTGGTTACCAAAGAAGCCCATTTTCTATGCTATTTGTAACCTAATTCTTATAGTAATTGACAAAATCACTTGGGAGTGCATTAGTATATCTCTTGAAAACTTTGATGAAATATCTATAATCACTAAATCCAACATCAAGGGCCACCGTCGAAATCTTTTCTTGTCCTATACTAATAATTTCAATAGCTCTTTGAATACGATACCGATTTAATAATTCGTTAAAAGTATAGGTTGTACTTTCCTTTATCTTATTGTTTATGTATGTCGCACTCATTTCAAGCTCATTTATTAAATCATCCATACTGATTTTCTGTGAATAGTTATCTTGGATATAATCAATAATTTGCTTTATATGGGATTGTTTATTATTTATTTCATTTAAGAGACTTAAGTTCAAAACACTAAAGTTATCCATTGCTTCGCTGTTTTCTTGCAGGATCTGATATTGCTTTTTTAATAGGACGGTTTCTTTCGCTCTTTCAACCGCTTCAATTAACTCTTTATGATGGACTGGCTTCAATAAATAATCAGTTACACTGAATTCAATGCCCTTTTTGGCATAGGTAAAGTCTTCATAACCTGAGAGAATAATTGTACTAAATGAATACTTCCAATCGTTCTCCTCAAGTAGTTCAATACCTGTTTTTAATGGCATATTTATATCAAGCAACACGATATCAGGTTTTAACTGCTCGATTTTCTCTAGTCCTTCCACGCCATTTGAGGCTTCACCTGCAACGACACAGTCGTAGCTTAGCCAATCAATCATATATTTCAAACCTTCACGTATCATATCTTCATCTTCAATAATCAAGACTTTATACATCGTTATCGGCTCCTTTGCTATATGGTATTTTGACGTTTACTTTTGTAAAAGCATTGTCGATGCTTTCAATTGTTAAGCCATATTCTTCACCGTATTGCAAAATCACTCTTCGATGACTATTTTCAAGCCCAATCCCACTATCTCCGGTTCTTTGTACTTTATCATAAAGTTTAACTCTAATTTCAGTAAGCTTTTCCTGGTCGATTCCTCCGCCATTGTCCTCAACTGTAAACGATACATAATCTCCAATAACTACTCCACGTATTGTAATTTGAAGATGAGTTTGTCTTCTATATCCATAATTTATTGCATTTTCAATAATTGGCTGCAGGAGTAATTTTGGAACATATATTTTCTTTACTTCAGGCTCAACCTCGATTGTATATTCTAGACGATCTTTAAATCTAAATTTATGCAACTTTAGATAGTCCAGAATATAATCTAAATCTTTTTCAAATGGCACATTGTTTTCATCATTGTTTATGCTATACCTTAATAACCGTGAGATAGAAAAGATGATTTCTTGTGCTTGTTCTATATTTACAAACATCGTATACCTTAATGTCTCCAACACATTAAAAATGAAGTGTGGATTAAATTGGCTTTGCAACATTTTTATTTCATTTTTCCTTCTAATCTCGGATAACTCTTTATTTTTTAAGTTCAATTCATTTAATCGGTCTAACATCGAATTATATCGATTTGCTAGAACTTCAAATTCATCACCAGTAGTTATTTTCACATAGGATTTCATGTCACCCGTCTCCAGACGAGAAACCGCTGTAAAGAGCTTGTCAATAGATTCCACATTCTTAGCAGACATTTTTTCTGCTAAGCTTCTCAATAGAAAAAATAACAACCCGCACACCACTAAAATGAAAATTATATAAAGTATAATTATTAAACTTCCATACTTAACATTTTTCAAAGTGTAAATCGTGAAAACCTTATTCGCTGTTACAATTTCATTCATAAAATAGCGCTCATTCATGATTTTCACTTCTGAGTTTCCGGTTTTTTCAGGAATAAACTTGTTCATAAGCCCTTTTACAATGCTATTAGTCGAAACAATAATTTGATCATACTTGTCAGTGACAACAACAATATCCGCTTTTTCACCGAAGATTAATCTCTGCAAATCTTTTTCAAAAAGTTGGAAAACCAAATATCCTAAGATTTGGTCTTCACGTTTAATGGCTTTTCCAATAGTAAAGACCGTAGTTTTCCCGTGACTATATTGAGTTTGTCTAGCATCTATTAAAATTTCATCTAGATTCCGTTCTATGCTTGGAATTATTTCATTAATAATCTCATTATCTAATTCTTTTTTTGAGGTTGTAGTGGAAGCTAGTATAACATCCCGGTTATCGACTAGATGAAAAACACTTTTAACTTCTTGGCGATTATTAAAATTATAAAACTCCTCATATACCATATGATTATTTCGTTTTGTTCTTAGATTAGTAATAACGGTATCTAACTCCGACATTCGATTGATTTCTTCGATATATGTATTATAAACAGCCATTATTCCGGATTCCACATTCTTTGCCGACTTATTCGCATCGTGTACAATTTTTATTTTGAAAACAAAAATGGTAAACAAACAAAATAAAATCATAACTACAAAAATAGGGATGACAGTATACTTCAAAAAAAGAAATCTTGTCGCTTCTTTAAAACTTCTCTTTTTCTTTCTGAGCATACAGTCACCCCCTCTTTTGTCATTCACTATAATTATACTATAGTTTGTTAGGAGATTATTTAGTTTTCAAATAGCAACTTCTTTTTTCCCTGTTAATTTAAAGAATAGAAGTAATGAAAAAACCGTAATAACCATTAATATCGTCGATAATGCTGCTGCAATTCCGTAGTTGCCTCTAATAACTTCCGTATAAATAGCTACAGTCATCGTTTTCGTTCGACCTGTGTATAAAATAATTGAGGTACTTAACTCACTTATTATCGTCACCCAACTTAGAATCGCACCTGAAATTACGCCGGGCAACATCATAGGCAATGTAATTTTAATAAACGTTTTCATTTTTGATGCTCCCAAGCTTGCCGCCGCTTCTTCCACACTTGGGCTAATTTGGTGAACAATTGCGGCACTTGAGCGAATCGTGTAAGGTAGCCGCCGTATGACAAATGAGATAATCATAATTGCCGCTGTACCACTTAACATTAATGGTTTGCTATTAAATGCAAGCAACAATGCAATACCCATTACAGATCCTGGAACAATATAAGGAACCATCGATATAATATCCAATCCATTCGAAGCGGCATTTCTCTTTCTAACCGTGACATAACCGATAAGAACTGCGATAATAACAACAAAAACCATAGCGATTAAGCCAAGCATAAATGTATTATAAATTGCATCGCCTACACGACTAAAAGCCATTCTAAAGCTATCCAATGAATAACCTTTAACAAAAATACGTCCCGATGTTTTCAAGAATGCTGTATAGACAACATATAGTTGCGGTAAAAAGGCCAATGCTAGAAACCCGTATACATATAAATGTCCTAATATATTTCTCCAACCTTTTTCTTGTTTCTCCCTGATAGGGTGTAAACTACTCATTGAAAAGGATTGTTTATTGGAAATGAACTTTTGAATCAAGAAAACTGTTAATGCGATGACGATTACAATAACACTTATTGCGGCAGCAAATCCATCATTTCCACCCATTTCACTGATGAACTCATTAAAAATTAGCACGGGTAACGTTTGGAACCCTTCACCAATTAACATTGGTGTACCAAAGTCTGCTAACGCTCTCATGAAAACCATTAGTGCTCCTGCTAGTAATGTTGGTATAATCAAGGGCATTACCACTTTCATGATTTTTTTAATGCCAGTATACCCCATACTTTGGGCTGCCTCTAATAGTGAATTATCGATGCTTTTAAAAGCACCCATTAAAAACATATAAACTAAGGGCGTCAATTGCAATGTTAGAACAACTAAAATCCCAGTGAAACCATAAATATCCGGAGTATTAATCCGGAAAATATCGCTCATAAAATTCGTTACAACACCATTTCTTCCTAAAAGTAAAATCCATGAATACGCACCAATGAATGGTGGAGCCATTGAAGAAATTAGAATAATAATTTGTAAATATATTTTTCCTTTCATTTTAAACGTAGTCATAATGTACGCGAGCGGCGTAGCGATAAGAACAGATGCAATTGTTACAGCTATCGTGACTTTAAAACTATTAAAAAGAGCACCATAATAATATTTCTTCCCGAAAAATTTATAAAAATATTCTAGTGAAAAGTTTCCCGCTTCATCAACTGTAAAGCTCTGTCTCAAAAGAGCAAACAAAGGAAAAACTAGAAGAAGGGCATACAATACAATTATTCCTAATGTGATGTACGACCACATGTCTCTTCTCTTAGTCCAATTAGAAACCATTCGTAACACCCTCTATAAGGTTAATTTCACTATCAAAATCAAATATATTGATCTTCTCTTTTTTAACACGAAGCCTTACCATCGTTCCGGGCTCAATCGTTTCTCCAATTTGAGCTTCTTGGATCACTTCTACTTTTTCACCGTTATTTAATTGAACAAAGTAATGATTGTTTAAGCCTAGAAATACATGATCTAGCACTTTTGCTTCAATACCTTCTGGATTATCTTTATCAATCATAAATTCCTCTGGACGAATGGACAGTTTAACTCTGGATGTGTTATTCGCTTTTGGTAATGTTAGGTTGAATACCTCAAATGAATAATTTTTATCCAAGTGTAGTATATATTTGTCGTTTTCAATCTTAATGTCTCTTTCAAGAACGTTCGTTCTCCCGATGAAACTTGCGACAAAGATATTTACTGGTCGTTGATAAATCATTTGCGGCGATCCTATTTGTTGGATTACGCCTAAATTCATAACCGCAATTCGGTCAGAAACAGCCATGGCCTCTTCCTGGTCATGTGTCACATATACAGTTGTAATGCCTACTTTTCGCTGTATTTCTTTTATGGCATTACGCATATCTACCCGTAATTTTGCATCTAAGTTTGATAGTGGTTCATCCATTAGTAGAACGCTTGGTTCAATTACAATTGCACGTGCCAAGGCTACCCTTTGTTGCTGGCCACCTGATAAGTTTTCTGGTAAACGATTTTCAAATTGTTTTATTTGGACGACCTCTAATATATCTGAAACTCTTTTTTCAATTTCCTCTTTTGATATTTTTCGATTACCAAGTCCAAAACCAACATTTTTCTTAACAGTCAAATGTGGGAAAATCGCGTAGTTTTGAAAAACCATCCCAATATTTCGATGTTGTGGAGGGATACCGTTAATGATTTTATCACCAAAAGCAATTTCTCCACCTTCAATACTATTAAATCCGGCAACCATCCTTAACAAAGTTGTTTTACCACACCCAGAAGGGCCAAGCAAGGTGAAAAATTCACCCTGCTTGATGTCAAAAGATAGCCCAGGAATGACTGTAACATCATCGTATTTTTTCACTACATTATTAAAATTAATTGAAACACTCATCGATATCCCTCTTTTTAATTACTTATTGTACACTTGTAAATACATCAATGTATTTTTCAATGATTTCATCACGATTATCCTTAACATACTCTTCATCTTCTTCGATAATATTAATATCAGAAAGAGGAGTCATATGATCGCCTAGTTCAACATCTTTTCGTAATGGACGATTTGTCAATTTCGTTCCAAAAGCATCTTGTGCTTCTTTAGAAATTACAAAATCAACAAATTTCTTTGCATTTTCAAGATTTTTAGAGCCTTTTACAATTTCCACACCTGCATCTAAAAAGACAGTTCCTTCTTTTGGATAGACGATTTTAACTGGAGCACCGTCCCTAACATAGCTTGCTGATGGGTCTTCATATGTTAAACCAACAACATATTCACCATCCGCTACACCTTTATGAACAGCTCCTGAACCGCTCGCAACTTTTCCATCTAAGTTCTCAATCAATTTTTCTACATAGTCCCAACCTTTATCAGATGTGTAGTCTCCACCAACTGCCAATAACATATTTGTTAATTGTGCAAATGCTGAGCTTGAGCTAGCTGGATCAGCTGCAGCAATTTTACCTTTCAGTTCCGGATTTAATAAATCTTCATATCCTTCTATTTTAATGTCGCCAATCAGATCCGTATTCACCAAGATTACACTGCCATCTGCAATGGTAGGCGTTAAGAATCCAGTTTCATTTTTATGACCATCTAACATGTCACCATCATTTTTCGATATATACTCTTCAAACAGTTCTGGATACCCTAAAGCCTGAGCCTTACTCCCGCCGAACATGATATCCGCATATGGGTTGTCTGTTTCAGATGAAATTCGTTTAATTAATTCTCCAGTACCAGCTGATATTAGCTCTACCTTGATACCAGTCTCTTTCTCAAACATAGGGATGATTGTATTTATGATATCCTCACTATTTGGAGAATATATAACTAACTTATCATCGCTTCCACTGTCTTTACCTCCGCAAGCAACTATGAATATTGTTAAACTTAGAACCATTACCAAACTAATCAATTTCTTCATTGTAAATCCCCCTTCTTCTATTTTCATAGGTATATGTTAATTCTATTACCACCTGTAAGCGTTTACAATGTCACTTTTAAACACAATTGTCTACTTTTTATAACAGTTTGGAAAAATCAATATAAAAATCCAATCTACAAATAAAAAAGGTGTTATCCCAAAAGTCAGTGAGAACTGATTTTCTACGACAACCCTTTTTTCATTTGTTCTTTAATAATATTACTCCATTTTCAAATACCCACAAACCACATGTCCCACCGATTTCGCCGAAACAAGTAAGGCATCCTCATCAATATCAAACTTCGGATGGTGATTGAAATAGGCTTTTTCCACACCCTTTGGTTTACAACCGATATAAAAGAATACGCCCGGTATTTTCTCCAAGTAGTACGAAAAGTCTTCTGAGCCTGAGAGCATCGGATATTCAGTGACATTGGAAATTTCCGGGTCCTTTGCGTCGTTGAGAATCGAAACGACTTGTACTGTGATATCGGGATCATTATACAGTGGCGGATAATCAGTTAGGTACGTCAACTCGCATTTCACACCAAACTCTTGCCCGATGCCGTCAATGATACGGCGTAGTTCCTTTTCGATGCGTTTTTCAGTATTTTTATTCATATAGCGGATATCACCTTCGATTTCGATGCTGTCTTTTATGATGTTGAAGGTGCCTTTTCCGTCGAATGAACCAATTGTTACTACACCCATTTCAAAGGGATTGAGTCGGCGGCTGACAATGGTTTGGACGGCGGTCACAAAATGAGCGCCAGCGACGATTGGATCATTTGCGTTCTGTGGAGATGATCCATGTCCGCCTGTTCCTTGAATGATTAATTTGAAATACGCTCTTCCCGCCATTGAATAGCCACTTCGGTAACCAACAGTTCCGATAGGGTCCATGGGGAATAAATGCGTTCCAAAAACAGCGTCTAAATCATCAAGAACCCCTGACTCGACGATGCTTTTCGCGCCGCCTGGTGGCACTTCTTCTGCATGTTGGTGAATAATTTTTATCGTACCGGCAATCGATGTCTTAAGTTGTATCAGACAGTCTGCAAGGATTAACATATACGCGGTATGGCCATCGTGTCCACAGGCATGCATGACGCCTTCATTTTTCGATTTGAACGGGACATCCGTTTCTTCGTGAATTGGCAGCGCATCGAAATCCGCGCGCAAGCCGATTACTTTTCCAGGCTTGTCCCCCTTAATCGTCACGATAATTCCATAGCCATTCCCAACATTTGTTTGGACATCCACATCTTTTCCTTTATAAAAATCTGCAATATATTGTGCCGTTTTTTCTTCTTTAAATGACAGTTCTGGATTTTCATGTAAATGACGACGAATTTGAATCATCACATCTTTACGGTTTTCAAGCATGGTCATTAACTTTGTTTTCAACTCATACTCCTCCTCTTAGTCAAGCATATCCTAAAATCGATATTATTATTTTGGACATATCTATATGTACCCGATATTTGATTTGCTAAAAACGGTGATTAAAAGAAGGGGTGTAAAAAAGGTACCTGTGCAAGGTGCAATTATGACTATTCGAGGATTCGTATAAAAAGTCAAAGGGATACCGACAAGGCGTTACTGAGTCGGCATCCCTTTTTGGGTTTATGCAATTGTAGTGTATTTTTCGAATAGTTTCTTGCACAGGTACCTTTTCTTGAGCAAGAGAGGCTAGATGCAATCTATTAAGCTAAATCTTTTTCATTAAATGAAAGCCTTAGCCCTTCATCGCCTTCGATTTTCCTCCCAGCATGTTCGACCACATATTGTACTTGAACATTTAAGGGTGATTTTAAATGTTCAAGTTTGAACGTTTCTTCCCGCTTATTTGCTTCTACGTTTACTTGTTTATCTGTCGCTTCTATAAGTTCACCGGCTTGATTCTCTACCTGAAAGCCTGTGATTGTTTTATGATCTGTTATCGTAAGTGTCAGTTGAATCTTATCATCTTTAATTGCTATAGAAGCTGTCTCACCGAGGTAATCTGCCATAGCAGAAGGTTCAATTGTCGTCATTTTGTGTGTGCGAACACCAATTTTATGGGTTCCTTCACCTATATGTATCTCGTTTATCATTCTATTTCCCCCTTCATTCGTATCGTGCAAAGCGTATGCTCTTATACCATGATTATTGACGCAGCCACATTACCATATAGTTTAATTCTATTGCCTATTAAATGCATTTTTTTAGCTCTGTATATTTCTGTTTCCCCTTTCTTCATTCAAATTGGTAATGAAAATCCCACCAAGTTTATGGTGGGATGATGGACTAGATAATGTGTGGCAGTCGGGCACTAATAAGCTGGTTTGCCCGCTCCCAATAGCTTTTAGTAGGCTCAACCTTTATTCGTCAAATTCGTGTTTGGCTAGTACTGTAGCTATCGCATCTTCTATTGATGTTAACGAGGAGCCAAGGTAATTGTTAATCATGATTGAGAAAACTAATTTCTCCCCGTCTTTAGATGATACGTATCCTGATAGGCTAGTAACACCTGTTATCGAACCAGTTTTTGCAGTTACGTTCCCTTTCGTCGGTTCTTGGGTCATACGGGTTCGTAATGTCCCGCCGACTAATCGGTCAGGCTCTCCTGCTATTGGCAAGGATTTCTTGAAGGAAGAAAACCAACTTTCCTCCTTAGCATTATTTAGCATTTTAGTAAACTCTGTGGCAGGAATCAAGGTTTTATGTGACATCCCTGAGCCATCACGAAGCAAGATTGTATCGCCTTTTACGCCCAAATCTGTCGTTACTTGATGAATGACTTGGAGGCCTTCTTTCCAACTTCCTTTGTCATGGACAACTTTCCCCATTTCTTTTGTTAACGTTTCTCCAAGCCCATTATTACTAAGTTTCATAAATGGAATTAGAAGATCCTTTAGTTCAATAGACTTCCGTGAAGTGAGTATTTTAGCATCTGGTGGCGTAACCCCTGCTTCCACTTTTGAATTGCCGATGAGCTTAATGCCATTCTCTTCAAGTGATTTCTTAAACACATCTATTGCGTACATTGTCGGTTCCCACACCGCAACCCAGGATCTTGAGTTTGTCCCGTTTAATGGCATTGTACCTTGAATGACGATGTTATTTGATCCATGTTCGCGTTCTATTGAAATACTCTTGGCTTGACCTGCTGGGACCATTTTTGTTTTGTTGATAATTGTGACATAATCTGTTTCTGGTGATAGTGTTACTTGCGCAGTTTCGCCAGGCTTTTTGGAAGGACTTACTTCCACGATGACAGTACCTGAATCATAGTCCTCATTCGGAGAAATTGTTAACGCAGAAACTTGTGCGCCAGTATAGTAGGGCTCGTCATTCCAGTTTAAATCCATCGATAAGCGAACATCATCGTACCAGCTATCATCACCGATTAAATTCCCCTTAATTTTATGAATACCTTGCGCCTTCAATTCACTCGCAAGTTGATCAAGATCTTCCTTTAATAAGGTCGGATCTCCTTTCCCTTTCATGTATACATTACCATGAAGTACTTTTCCTGCGAGTCTTCCATCCGTCAATATTTCGGTCGTAAATTTATAATCTTCCCCAAGTGTCGCCAGCGCCGCAGCACTTGTTAGCAACTTCATATTCGATGCAGGATGTAAGCGAATATCGCCGTACTGCTCAAATAATTCTTCACCCATTTCATTTCTGACACTAACGCCAGCAATTGCCCCATTCAAACGCTTGTCGCTTAAAATTTCCTGAAGTTTTTCACTCAATGATGCAGATTCATTGAGTTGATTTGTTGTTACTTCCTCAGATGCATTTGCCGTGGAAAAGTTGTTTTGTCCAACTATTGGTGAAAAGGCTAATACCACAATTAAAAATCCTAATAATAGGCTCTTCAACTTTTTTCCGATTAACATAAATACGTCCACTTCCTGTCTAGGTTATTTGGTTAAATCTGTTTTTAGTGGTACCGATTTTGGAGATAGCCATTTAGGGGCGCCTTTTAAGGGGTGCCTTCTGGGGTACCCCTTAAAAGGTACCTGTGCATGGCCCAATTATGACTATTCCCGAATTCGTATTAAAACTCAAAAAAATAATGTGCAGTGTTGTTGTAATCGCATTCCCATATTGGATTATGCAATTGTAGTGTATTGTCAAAATTGTTTCTTGCACAGGTACCTAAAAAACGGTATCAACAAAAAAGCGTGATCATCTCTGGAGATTACATTCAATTTCGGTACTATCTTAATTCATCCTACCTCCCTATCGTTATTCACTGTACTTGAACTATTCCGTTTCATGGCAACGAAGTCCTTTAATTATTCTGTAAATGAACACTATGTAATAGCGATTTATGACAGTAAAGTGCTAAAGATGTAGATGGGATAGTCGAAAAAGGGATTACTTTATACTAAACAGTGGGTTTAATTTGCCAGCTGAGATCGCAATCGGTGTAATTCTCGTCGGATCATGTCCGGGCGGTACGGCTTCAAACGTCATGACATTCCTCGCGAAAGGAAATACAGCACTTTCGGTCGCAGTGACATCCGTTTCGACTTTGCTGGCGCCAATTTTAACGCCCGCTATCATTTTTGTACTTGCGCGCGAATGGTTAGAAGTTTCGGCTTCCACCATGTTTATGTCTATCTTGAAGATTGTGATTCTACCAATCATTCTTGGTTTAATTGTCCAATTCTTCTTGAAGGAACAGGCAAAAAAGAGCGTCGACATCATGCCGCTCGTTTCGGTTATTGCAATTGTCATGATTGTTGCAGCGGTTGTAGCAGGGAGTAAAGAGAAAATCATCGAATCGGGGTTACTCATTTTTGCAGTTGTCATACTACATAATGGGCTCGGTTATTTATTCGGTTTCTTAATCGCCAAGCTATTCAAACTCGACTATTCCAGTCAAAAAGCAATTTCCACCGAAGTCGGCATGCAAAACTCCGGACTCGGCGCCGCCTTGGCAGCCGCACACTTTAGTCCGATTGCAGCAGTGCCAAGTGCGATATTTAGTTTTTTGGCATAATATATCTGGACCGTTGTTGGCTACTTACTGGGCGCGACGGGCGAAGAAGTAATTTAGTAAATTTATAAAAACATGTGTGCAGGACATTGTTTATGTCACGCACACATGTTTTTTGATTTTACAAAGAATTTTTGTTGATCTACCCCTATTGAGAGGTACCTGTGCAAGGTGCAATTATGACTATTCATGAATTCGAATGAAAACTCAAAAAGTATTCCTACACATCGCTGTATCATGCAATTACTGTTTACCGATTATACAATTGTAGTGTATTGTTTGAATAGTTTCTTGCACAGGTACCTTTTAAAAAGTTCCAATAAATCATTTAATTTCCAGGATAAGTATACTATACTTATATATGGGGATAAAGTATAGGGTACATACAAAGGGGAATGGGGAAATTGGAAGAAGAGGTAAAGTTAAATTTAGATTGGCTATCGGGAGAAAAAGTAGAGATTCATGAACTAATTATGAGTTCCCAGGGGCCACTCATGATCATCATCATTCATGATATTTCACCTGTAGCTAGCCACCATGTTGTTAGACTTTTTACGTTAATGGGAGAAGAAGAAAACAATGAGTATTTCATTGATAAAGAAATTGACGCTTTTCCATTTCCGAATAATGAAATCGCAGTAGATTTTGCAGATAGGCTTCTAACAATGTCTGCGATTGAAATGCTTAATATTATGGCATTTAACCGGAAGAAGTTTGAAGTTGGTTTACTGCATTGAATGTGTAAGAAAAAGGCTAAAAGGAACCTGACCAATAATGGTTAGGTTCCTTTTTCACGCTGTCGCATTGTAGTTTTTAATAATAAACTTGAATTCGTTTTATTCAAGTGAAATATAGACGCTTTTAATTTCTGTGTAGTTATCTAGTGCATATGAGCCCAATACGCGATCAATCCCAGATTGTTTAAATCCACCGAATCGGGTCGCGACATCGAACACTTGATAACAGTTCAAACTGCGCCAGCTCTCAGCCTGCTTCAAGAACCGGACCAAAGATTATTTTACTCGACTTTGTTGTAAAGCGGAAACTAGCGGCCCCATTTGTGTATCTTCATTAATACCTGGTCCTTGTTTGATACTTTTCGCGTGGGAAACCATATCAGCTCATAATTTTAATGACTTGTAATAATTCCTCCCCAAAAATAATCGATGTAAGTGATTTCAACTCTATGTTATCATTAGTAAATAGACTCTATCGAATTATCCGCAAATTACATGAATTTCGTTAATAAATTATTATGATAAGCATTTTCTCTTAATCTTGATAGAGTAATATAATTTAGGTTTATTTATTATTGAAAAAAGGTGATTTTATGAATAGAATATTATCCTGGTCTACAACATTTGCTTCAGTCCAATGGTTCTTTTTTATTTTCGCGAATATTGTTGTCGTCCCTATTTCAATTGGTTTTGCTTTCAGTTTGCCGCCAGAACAAGTTGCCACTATTTTACGTAGCGCACTTATCGTGACTGGCGCGGCTTGTATCTTGCAAGGGCTAATTGGACATCGATTCCCTTTGATGGAAGGTCCTTCAGGGGTAATTTGGGGCCTAATTCTTAACTTGTGTTTATCGGCATCCTCACTTGGCTTAAGTTTACATAGCATTGGTGGAGGAATTGCAACTGGCATAATACTTGCTGGTATTGTAACAATCCTTTTAGCAGCATCTAATTTAATTTCATTCGTTCAAAAAATATTTAGCCCAATGGTTATGAGCGTCTATTTATTACTTTTAACTTTTCAACTTACATTCATTTTTTTCAATGGGATGTTGGAGATTAATGTAGACGGTTCATTGAATTGGCGTATCACATTATTTTCTTTTGGACTTGCAATTGTAGTTGCGCTAATGAAGATAATAGGAAATAAAGTAATTGGCGATTTTTCAATTTTAATTGGCATGTTGGGTGGTTGGATTGTTTATGCGTTGCTATTTCCAATCGCTAAGCCTGTCACAGATAGTGGGGTCGCTGCATTTTCTCTATTTCCATTAGGTACGCCGAATTTGGAATACGGCATAATTGCTATCACCTTTTTAGGTTGTATGATTAATTTAAGTAATACGGTGGCATCCATTCAGGCTGCATCTAAATTAATGGATGTGGATGTTTCTAGGAACCGATATCGATTCTCGTATTTGTTGACTGGAATCTATTCCATGATTGCATCCTTGTTCGGTCTCGTTGTCTTTGCGCCGTTTGCTTCGTCTATAGGTTTTTTGGAAAGTACACAGATTTTTGATCGCAGACCTTTTTTAATTGGTGGCGGACTTGTTATAGTCATCGGAATAATACCCACTTTAGGTCTAATGCTCGCTACGCTTCCTATGGCTGTAGGTAACGCTGTATTATTAGTGGCTTATTCCCAATTGTTGGGGACTTCCTTAAAAAGTTTTAATGGCTATACATTTAATTCAGTTACGATTTATCGGATTGCAGCCCCTGTACTAATAGGCGTAAGTATAATGACGGTCGATGCTAGTTTATTCACCTTTTTGCCCGCAATTATCCTCCCTTTAATAACAAATGGTTTCATCATGGGATTTTTGATCTCACTAATAATGGAGACTTTTATCAATTGGGAGCACGTGGGGACTGATCGGAAAGTTATAACTGATAGTACACAGTGATGTTTATTTATTAAGGTACCTTTATTAAGGTACCTGTGCACGGTACAATTATGACTATTCACGAATGTAAATAAATAGTCAGAAAAATATCGACTAAACACTATGAAGTCGACACTCCCATTTATTTTATGCAATTGTAGTGTATTGTTTCTTGCACAGGTACCACACACACCTACCAAAGGTACCTAACAAATTCGCAAACAAAAAAAGCACCATCCGAAGTGGACAGTACTTTGCTATGATCTTTAATCTAATTTTTTATGTAGGTAAGCCGCCTCTGCCGTATTTATATAGAAAGTTTTAAACCACCACTTCTAAAAGTGGGTGTTCGCAGAAATTTTCCTGTACGTCCTCATTAATAATGAACGAGGCATGCCATTCCAATTTCGATGTAAAACTCCCTGTTACAGTATAAAGGTTAAAACTTAATAGTCATACGAACAATGCAGCTTGTGTTCTTAGTATACATCACTTATGATCAGCAATCAATGGTTTATTTTCCCTATCATCAATTGCATTTTTAGAAAAGGAGTTACAAAGTAAATATGCCAAGTAAATCCCCACCAAATCTATCCCTACATCAAACAGCCGGCCACTCCGAGAAAAATACAGTTGCAACACTTCTGTAAGTAATGCATACGAACCACTTACTACGAAGGCAATTTTCATGTTGTTAAAACCCCGAAGGAGCAAAATATAAAGTACGCCAAACCCTAAGACATGCGCCGTTTTTTGAATCAAATAAAAGCCGCTTGTTAAAGGAATATCGCCAATAATAAACAAATCAGCGAACACTGGTGAAGGATTTATTTTAAAGCTTACAACTTGATTATACAAAAATGCATGGGGATCAGATGTACAAGTTGCAACGAGTATGAATGCCATAAAGGCGAGGATAAATAATCGGAATAAGTACAAGGAACAACAACCTTTCGCGTAATAATACTACTTAATATCCCCAAAGGCGGCTGCCGCTATCCATGCATTTACTTTCTCAACAATTGCATTCGCTCGTTAAAAAGGCTTGGATACGATAAAAACCCAAGTAAAATACTGGTTACCGATGCGGTTGTGAGCAATAAGAAAATAATAAGTAATTGGTATTGGACTGCTTGGACTGGGTCCGCGCCTGCAATGATTTGACCGCTCATGATGCCGGGGAGTTGAACGAGTCCCATTGTCTTTTGACTTTCGATTGTTGGAATCATGCTCGCTTTAATCGAATTGATGAGTTGCCTGTTAATGGCTTGTTTTGGGGTACCACCGAGTGAAAGAATTAATTCGGTTTCATCCGCATGCGATTCCACTTCTGCTGTAAAGCGATTGAGGAATAAAATCGACAGCACCATCGAGTTTCCGATGACCATTCCACTCGTCGAAATGATATACGGCGCAGTTGCTGGAATGATTTTGAAGCCTAGCATGATGCTTTGCGTCAGCACTTCGACGAATATGAGCGTGACTGCAATTTTCCACGTAATTCCCTTAATCGACTTCCCTTTTGTGCGCGCATTTTGCGTTGCCGCTAAAATCATAAGCGCTACCATTAAGAAGATATAGATAGGGTTTTCTGAATCAAACACGAATTTCAGCACGTATCCAACTGCTAATAATTGAACAATCGACCTGATCGTCGCGATAATCGTGTCTTTTTCTAAACCTAACCGGAGTGTCTTGGATAAAATCAGAGGTATAACAACAAATATCAGCGTGATAGATAACGTTATATATGTCATGATAAATCTCCTTGTACAAACTGCTTTACGAGTTCATTTTTCGGTGATTTCAACAACCCACTTTCCCCAGTTTCAACAACTTCTCCGCCCATCATTACCCAAGTATAGTCGCCGATTGACAAAGCTTGCTCCAAATTATGCGTAATCCAAATAATCGTCACGCCGTATTTCCGATTGATTTTGGTTATTAATTCTTCGATTTCATGTAATGAAGTCCGGTCCAAAGCTGACGTGATTTCATCCAACAGCAAAATTTCCGATCGATTCACTAACGTTCGGGCAATCGATACCTTTTGACGCTGTCCACCCGACAAATCATCCGTTTTCCAATGCAAAAACTTATCCTCTAATCCGACATCCTCTAGAAAACGAATCGCATCTTCTTCACTCAACTTTCCCCCGCGTAATTCTAATGGCAGGCATAGGTTTTGAAATACAGTGCCTGAAATCATCGGCGCACTTTGAAGCGCAATGCCCACAAAACGTCTTAATTCCACAGGTTCGAATGTCGCAATCGGTTTCTTGTGAATCAAAATTTCTCCAGCAGTCGGAGATATAAGACCATTACACAATTTCAACAATGTCGTCTTCCCTGCCCCTGAAGGACCGACAAGCGTGGTAATCTTCCCTTTCGGAAACGATCCCGTAATCTTTTTTAATATATTTATATCACCAACCGAATAATCCACTTCACGAAAATGAAGTGCAGGTTCATATAATTTATCCATTAACAATCTCCTCTGGATGATATCTATTCGCAAGTCCATTTATTAAAAGGGTTAACAGAGGTAACTTTAAAGAGGTACCTCTTTAAAGGTACACTTATGACAATTCGAGTCTTTAAATTAATATTCATAAAAGATTTAACGAATCCTTCTATCATAGTATTTCGATTTAGGTTTATGCAATTGTAGTGTATTTTTGGAATTGTTTCTTGCACAAGTACCTAGATAATATGTGTTGTATAGTACCAATATACACTAGTTAGTATCGAATAACCGCTTGAGGATTTCGCGGTGGGGAGTAAAAACCTCAAAATAAAATTATCGGTCGAATTCTTGCTGTAAAATTACATTTTAGTTTTCATTTTCCAGTTTAACGCTGGGTTTATGACGGTTCAAGATTCATTTTTAGTTACTTACTTTTTCTTCCATCGGATTGATGGTAAGTCATTTTTTAAGTATGATTAAGGAAATTTGATTGAATAGGAATAAAGGGGGTTTTTAATTCGCCAAGACGTAAAAGAAACTGGCATCCGCACGCCTATTATCATGTCAGCATGCGCGGGAACAACAGGCAAAATATTTTTCAGACCGAGGAAGACATTACGGAGCTTATGCGCATTTTCGAATACGGCGCAGCAAAAGACGGTTATACGATGCTCGCCTATTGCGTCATGTCGAACCATTACCACTTGCTGATCCGCTCGGAATATGTAGACCTTGCCAAAGTTATGGCGCGTATCAATCGAAGATACAGCGATTATTACGCAAAACGTTATGCTCACGTCGGCCGGATTTATGAAAAAAGATATTTCTCCAAACAAGCGAATGGTCCAAATGCAATTCTCGCTATTAGCAGCTACATCCATCGCAACCCAATCGATACCTTAATTCCAATTGTGGAAAAGCCCGAAGATTACCCTTACAGTTCGTTTCGCTATTACGCAAATGAAAACCTAACTCCACCAAGCTTCTTGAGAACGAATGTAGTAGCCAATTTCCTTCCAAATCCGATTGATAAAACGAATCAGGATTATTGTCAATACTGTCTAACGTATAAACAGACTGCGGAGGAGGACAAACAGTTGGAAGTATGATTAACATTAATGAATTTGGATAAAAAGTTAAAGGGATATCGACAAAGTGCAGTAAGTCGGTATCCCTTCTAATTTTATGAAATTGTAGTGTATTGTTCGAATATCTTGCACAGGCACCTAAACCTGTTGCCTGTCTAGAATTTCTTTTAGTACGACCGCTTGATTATGCTGTTCATCTTTTGCGCCGTAGACTAATGTTACATTCTTTTTATGCTTTATTACAATATCCTTGAGCTCTTCCATCAAGTCACTTTTATCGTCCAATTCCTTTTTATATTTCTTTTTAAATCTCTCGAACTTTTCCGTTTCATGATCAAACCATTTTCTTAATTCATCTGAAGGCGCGACTTCTTTCATCCAATGATCAATTTGTAAATCTTCTTTTGAAATTCCGCGAGGCCATAATCGATCAACAAGAATTCGGACGCCGTCTTTTTTAGAAACATCGTCATAAGCTCGTTTTAAATTTACTGGCATTTTATCCCTCCTGCACTTCCAGTATTCCCCGCTTATCAACTCGAAAAACATGGGAACAAGTCGATGGTCGCGATCTTTTCTTGACATCTGTACACGGTGCAATTTTGACTTTTCATGTTTTAGGGTAATAAGTCGTATGGATATCAACCAAGTGTTGTAGAGTCTTATCACTGCTCACTTGAGGCAATTGTAGTGTATTGTACGAAAAGTTTTTGACACAGGTACCTTTCAACCAGTTTTACCCCCTATCCCCATCTTCAGCAAAATACTTTTCCATCAATGCTTTCGCCTCTTTTACCCCATCCCCGGTTAAATAAACGGATTTGGATCTTTTACTATCCCTAATCAAGTCCTCATCAGAGAGTTCGTTTAATACATAAAACGGATATCCTTTCCAACTTCTAGGCATTTCTGGAAAGTCGTCTCTATCTTTCCACGACGTCAGGTATAGCAGTAGCAAAGTGAGATCCTTAATTTTATCCTCCATGTTAAACAACCTCTTTTCCTTTTCATTGATTTTAATTTAGTATATTTGAAGATTAATTGAATCTCAATGGTTTACTTTTCTAATGCAAGGTACCAATGGAAGGTACCTGTGCAAGGTACAATTATGATAATTCGCGGCTCTGGATAAACAATCAAGGGGATATCGACGAAGTGTTATACAGTCGATATCCCCTTTCTACTTTATGCAATTGTAGTGTATTGTCTGAATCGTGTCTTGCACAGGTACCTAAAAAGTGTACCTAAAAAGAGGTACCTAAAAAGAGGTACCTAAAAGAATAGCTAATATGTTGCACCGAAAGAAGTGCACTGGAACTATGTTATCCTGACGGCCCTAGCTTTTCTTGACTCAAATGTGTAGACATATTCAAAGCCTACTTCTTTTGCTAATGAAAGGGCGTCGCCGAGGTGGGCGCCTACGGTTTCTGCGCGGTGTGAATCTGAACCTATTGTGAGAATTTCGCCGCCAAGGTTTTTATATAACTTCAATACTTCCTTGGATGGAAAAGGTTCTTTCACCCTTTTGTTGGAAAGGCCGGATGTGTTGATTTCGATTCCGATTCCTCTTTCAATTGCCTTCTTCAATATAGCTTCGATGATTGAATGGAAATCGGCTAGCTTGTAGTTGCCGATTGTGTCTATTGCATATCGCTTCATGAGATCCAAATGGGCGAGGATATCTATGTCAGCGTGGGATACGAGTGCATAGACTTCTTCAAAATAGCCTTGGTAAACAGCGTGGGCGTCTTTGTTTTGCATATAGATTCTGAGTTTTTCTTCGTTAATATTGTGCACGGAGCCCATAATAAAGTCTAGATCAAAATCTATTAAAGCCTCTTTATATTCATCCCTTAACAAATGGGGCTCGCATAGTTCGATGCCTGCTTTGATGACCAATCTTCCATTATATCTGTTGCGGCATTCATTAATTTGCGAAAAGTATCTATCAAAATTTAGATGTCCGTAGGTAGGAACTTTAGGGTTTACGGAAAAGTGTTCCGTAAAACAAATTTCATCTAGTCCATTTTTGATGGCTTGTTCGCATACTTCAAGCATACTGGCTTTCGAATCAAAGGAATTATCTGTGTGGTGATGGTAATCAGTAAGATACATATCGTTACCTCCTTGCGAATAAATGTAAGAAATAGAACCCTGCTATCCATTATAGCAGGGTTCAGATTTCATATTATTGACTAACTAATTCTTTAGCTGCTTTTACAATATCTTCTGCAGTTAATTCATAAAACTCCTGCAAGAATGGTGTTAATCCGACTTGACCGAATTGTTCTTTGACACCAATTCTACGTACTGGAACCGGATAATTTTCAGCTAGGTATTCACAAACCGCACTGCCTAAACCGTTATTAACGTTGTGGTTCTCAGCCGTAACTACTTTTCCAGTTTTCTTAACTGAGTTTAAGAGAGTTTCTCCGTCCAATGGTTTGATGTAGAACATATCGATTACAGCAGCTTCAATGCCTTCTTTTGCTAACATATCAGCAGCTTGCAATGCTTCTGCCACCATGATTCCGCTTGCGACAAGCGTAACATCTTCACCGTCTCTTAAAACTTGTGCTTTTTCAAAATTAGTATTTTCATCGTAAAGTTTTACTGTGTCTTTACGAATTGTACGAATGTAGTGGACGCCGCCCTCTTCATAGCCTTTCTTAAGAAGATAAGCCAATTGAGTTGGATCACTCGCTTCATAGACTGATGCTTTTGGTACACTTCTCATTAATCCCATATCTTCAAATGTCATATGTGTGCCGCCATTATGTTCTGCAGATACCCCTGCATCTGAACCAACAAGTACAGCCGATAATTTAGCATAAGCTAATGACACGAATAGTTGGTCGAAAGCTCTTCTTGTTAAAAATTGTCCGAATGAATGCAAGAATGGTTTTCTGCCGGTAATATTCAAACCTGCAGCAAGACTCATCATATTTGCTTCCATAATTCCAACGTTTACATATTGGTTTGGCAACTTATCTTTTAGAGATCCTGTTGACATGGAGCTACTTAGGTCTGCTTCCATAACAATTACTTGTGGATCTTTTTGTGCTAGCTCATAAACAGTTTCAGCGTATACTTGACGCATTTCTTTTTCAGTTTTTTCAAGAATTAAAGTCATTTTGCAAGCACTCCTTCTAGCTGTTCTTCTAATGTCTCGATTGCTTCGTTAATTGCTTTCCAATCTTCCTCATTTGGGCGTACATGATGATTGTCGGCCTTTTCTTCTAGGTGTTTTACGCCTTGTCCTTTGATTGTATCTAGAACAATTGCTTGCGGCTTTCCTTTATTCTCTTTTGCTTGTGCGATTGCCTTATCGATAGCATCAACTGAAGATCCATCAACTTCTACTGTTTCGAAGCCGAATGCAGTTAATTTCGCAACAAAATCAAGCGGATCGATAATATCTTTCGTCGGACCATCTAATTGTTTTTTATTATCATCAAGCAGAACAATCAAATTCTCTAACTTGTGATGGGATGCAAATTGGAATGCTTCCCAACATTGTCCTTCGTTTAATTCGCCGTCTCCTACAATACAGAACGTGTAATTGTCTTGACCCGCAAGTTTATTACCATATGCAATACCTGTTGCAGCAGAAATACCTTGTCCCAATGAACCACAAGTCATATCAACGCCTGGCGTTAAGTTGCGGTCCGGGTGGGATGGCAATGTTGTTCCATTTTGGTTAAGTGTATATAAAACTTCTTCTGAAAAGAACCCTTTTAGAAATAGTGTTGCATACAATGCAGGTCCGCCGTGGCCTTTTGATAAAACAAAGTAATCTCTGTTCGGATCGTTTGCTGTATCTGTATCAACATTTAAATGCTTGCCGTAAATAGCTGCCAATGCTTCTACGATTGATAAGCTTCCACCGAAGTGTCCAAAACCTAAGGCTTTCAATTCTTTTAATGTATACAATCTAATTTGTTTCGCTGCTGTTTCTAGTTGTGTCGCTAGCATAAGTCAATCTCCTTTTTATTTAGAATCTGTTTGTTCTTTCTTCTTGTCGAATAAACCCGCGAAGAACATTAATGCAAGAATAACGATTAGACTAACTGTAATCGCAATCGGACCCGCATAATTTGCTAGTGTTCCGAAGAAGATACCTGCCACACCAAAGTCTGTATCCGAGAATGTAGAGTTTGCAAACCCTAGATCTCCTAATACTGGCATCAAGAATACCGGCAAGAATGAGATTAAAATCCCGTTAACAAAGGATCCTGCAACTGCCCCTCGAACGCCACCTGTTGCGTTACCGAATACACCCGCTGCTGCCCCTGTAAAGAAGTGAGGTACAACGCCCGGTAAAATGATGATTCCTCCTGAAAATGCCATGACAACCATACTGACAATTCCACCGACGAAACTGGAGAAGAATCCAATTAATACTGCGTTTGGTGCAAATGTGAAAATAATTGGTACATCTAGCGCTGGCTTAGCATTCGGTACTAACTTTGTTGAAATTCCCTTAAACGCAGGAACGATTTCGGCTAGTACTAAACGAACACCAGATAAAATGACGAATACACCTGCTGCAAATGTTCCACCCTGGATGAGTGAGAATACCAGGAAGTTCGTACCTTCACTTAATTCAGCCTCAATATAAGCTGGACCTGCAAACAATGCGACAACGACATATAGAATAATCATTGTCAATGCAATACTAACTGTACTATCCCGTAGGAACCCTAGTCCTTTTGGAAAGTTGATTTTTTCTGTTGATGTAGGATTTTTCCCTTTAACTGCTTTACCTACCAAACCACTAATTGCATATCCAACTGCACTGAAGTGACCGATTGCTACATTGTCATTTCCAGTGAGTTTACGCATGAATGGTTGAAGAATCGCAGGTGACAATGTCATGATAATACCCAATGCCACAGAACCTGCTGCAATTAGCGGTACCGTACTAAATCCTGCTACTGCCATAATGACGGCCAACATACATGCCAAATACAATGTGTGGTGACCTGTCAAAAAGATATACTTAAACTTTGTGAATCTAGCAATAATAATGTTTACAATCATTCCGAAAAACATGATTAATGCTGTTGTTGTACCATATTCCGTTAAGGCTAGTGCAACGATCGCTTCATTATTTGGAACTACGCCCGCTACATTGAATGCATGCTCGAACATAGCGCCAAATGGGGCCAAGGAACCTTGCAAGATACCTGCCCCTGCAGCAATTACTAGGAACCCAACAAATGTTTTTGTTGTTCCTTTTAATGTATCTGATATGTTTTTCCGTTGTGCAATGAGACCAATCAACGCGATTAACGCGACTAGAATTGCAGGTTGACTTAATATATCAACTAATACACTGAGAAAATTATTCATAATCCATTACTCCCTTTAGGAATTTAAATTTTTCCTTTATCTTTCATTACTTGTGTTACTTTTTCACGTAGCTCATCCATGTCGATAATACTTTCGAGAACGATAACCTCACCTAAATGAGATCCGCCTTCCGCAATATCCTTTGCAAGGAAAAACACATCTGCGTCACCTGGTGCTGCTGAACTTAGATCTGAATGATTCACTTCTACATCTGTGATGCCTAATTCGCTTAAAATTGTATTAATGTTCATTTCCACCATAAAACTTGTTCCTAAACCTGACCCACATACTGTTAAAATTTTCATGATTAATCTTCTCCCTTTTTTATAATTTCAATTACTTCTTCAGCTGTTTTTGCATCCTTCAATGTTTGAAGCTTCTTATCATCTGCCAACACTTTCGTTAAATGCGCGAGCGCTTTCAAATGGGCTTCATTATCAACCGCGGCGATGCAAATAAATATGTCGATTGCATGCTCTTCTTTATCCAAAAGCAATACTGGCGAAGTTGTCCGAAGAAAGGACATACCGACACTCTTTACACCGGTTTCTGGTCTTGCATGTGGAATAGCGATTCCTTTTCCAACATGGATGTATGCGCCTAGTTCTTCTACATTACTGATCATTGCATCGACATAGCTTGTTTCAATTTTATCGTCTTCAAGTAATGGTTTGGATGCTTTTGTTATCGCATCTCTCCATGCTAATTTTTCACTGGTAAACTGAATCATATCTTTAGTTAATAGCTCTGATAGCATTGGTGCATATCTCCCTTTATCTGTGTTTTGTGAATGCAATAAATTAACAAGTTCCGAATATAACTTTTCATCTTCTTTGATATCAGCATATTTACGTACAACTGACATAACCTGTTCAACGGAGACTTGATTGAAATCCATTTGTGGAAAATCTGATGCAACCGCCTGAAATAAATAATTTTTCTCAACTTGTGACAATAAAGGCTTTACAATATAAACCGGTTTTATTGATGAAACATCAACAGTCGAAAAAATTAAATCATAGCTTGATGTAGGTATTTCCGAAATTTCTCCGATGGTGTGAACACTGGATAACATAATCTCCGGAAACATTTCGTTTAGCTGCGCCTTTAACATAAGTGATGAGCTGATTCCATTTGTGCAAGCAATGATCGCATGTATTTTTTCTGGTTTATATCTTTTATTCCTGCCAAGATAACCGCCGAAATGAAGGGTAAAAAAACCGATTTCGTCATCGCTTATCACTTGTCCAGTCCACATGCTTAATGGAGATAACGCTTGTTTGACAAACTGGAATAACTCCCGATACTCTTCTTGAATCCGCGCTGTCAATGGATTGCTTAACGGTATTCTAAATGCGATTCTAAAGAACGCCGGTACCAAGTGGTTGTACAAGCTTTGTTTCAAAAAGCTTTTGTTTTCAATCGGCAATAAAGTGATTCGTTCAAACTCTTCAATGATACGATTCGCCAAATCTTCAAGCGATGTGTTTTCATCACGGGAAACTTCTTGTTGTGAAATAAGCAACTGGATTGTTACGTAATAGCTTTCCAATTCACCGGCTTCGCTAAATAAGTATTCCGCCAGCTTTTTCCCATGTTTATAGAGATTCTGTCTTTCGATGATTTGCTTTTCATATTCCTTAAAAAGTAATTCATCGCTTTTATTTCTTGCTCGAATGAAAGTAAGTCTTGTAATCATTTCTTTCTTTCGGCTATTAACCAACTGAATTTCATTTTCCGCTAAATAGTCGATAACGATTCTGTTCGTCGTTACCAAGTAATCATCTAACTTCCATTTCCTAAGCGCCAAAATGAGTATTTCCTTGCCTAATGCTTGGGATAATAGTGTGTCGATGCAATAGGAAGCCAATCTTCGTTTATCATATTCAGCCCCAACAAGGTGATAGCCATCAGCTCTTGTATATACCACTTCGATATCCCAACTGCTGCATAATTCCCTTACTCGTTTAACATCAGCCAGTGCCGTATTTCTGCTTACACCCAGTAGTAATTGATAATGGAAGTTCGAAATCGCTTCCTTGCGAATAAAGGTGTATAAGTAAATCAAAAATACTCTATCCTGTTCGGAAATGACAAAGAGATTTGGATCAATATCCAGAAGCAACCCAGATTTGGTAGCATCTCTTAACTTTTCATTTACTACGAATACATTATCTTCAATAACAATCCGTTGAAAATCCAAGTTTTCCAATGCATTATTGATCTTGTCCAAATCAGTCTGAAATTGTCTCTCCGAGATATTCAGCTTTCGCATCACTTCAGATTTGGTGATATTTTCATACATTGTGACTTCTTTCAAGAGTGCATATGATCTTTGGTCAAACACCAGCAACCCTCCCTCATCACTTCCTGCTTTCATTGTAAAACGCTTTCATACCTAATTCAATGCTATTTGAACCCAATCTCCGTCACAGATTTTGACTTACATTGTACTCATGCTCGAAATCCATTTTCAGGGGTTAATTGTGGCGGTACCTGTGCAAGGTTCATTTATGACAATTCACGGCTTCGTATAAAAACTCTTAAAGTCTGATTACGTACCTGTAGAATCGGGTTACTTGTTTGGTTTTATGCAATTGTAGTGTATTGTCGAAATAGTTTCTTGCACAGGTACCTAAAACTTATGAGGATATTTTCAGGAATTTGGAAATTATAACCCATAACCTATGAACTGAGGTATACTCAATTCATAGGTTAGGAGGGGATGAAAAGTTTGGTAAACTCTATGTATTGTCCCGAGTGCGGGAAGGAATTAAATGAAAGTGAAAAGTTTTGTGGAAATTGCGAAAAGCAAACTAGCGCAGTAGAATCGGACTTAACTCAAATACCCGAAAATGTACAGAATGACAATCTGTTGAGCGCATTTGTAGGGGAAAAGAAACAGGCGTATTATTTTGGGAAATGGCACCCAGATAATAAGAGACCCATTAACTGGGCTGCAGTTTTCGCTACTTTCTTTTGGTTAGGCTATCGAAAAATGTACAAAGTTATTGCATACATATTATTGATATTTATTGCAATCGATATTGTCATCTTGGTCACTGGAATAGATGGGGGCCCTATTAATAACTATATTGGTTTGGGTGTAGCAGTGACATTGGGTATAGCCGGAAATGGTATATATAAGAACCATGCTCAAAAAGAAATCGAAAAGTTGCAAACGGAATACTCAGGTGAACAGCTATTAGAAAAAGTAAAACAACGTGGCGGGACTAGTTGGGGTGGGTTTTGGATAGCAATTCTGTTATTTAGTGGTTATATATTAATAAGTATTGCACTGGAAATGCTAGCGTATCTATTTTTAGGTTAATCATGTATAAGGAAGGAAGCCGACAAGATAATCACTTGGCAGCTTCCTTTTTTTAGTCCCGTCAAGGTACCCTTCCAAGGTACCTGTGCACGGTGCAATTATGACAATTCACGAATTTGGATATAAAGCCAAAGGGATATCGACAAAGTGTTATGTGGCGATATCCCTTTCTTGATTTATGCAATTGTAGTGTATAATCTGAATAGTGTCTTGCACAGGTACCTATTAAATACGGTTGACGACTTGTTGGCCTTTGTAGAATACTTTCTTGATTTTTTCGACGTCGGTAATTTCTAAACCTGGAATTCCTTCGGCTACTAAAAGGTTCGCTTCCATTCCTACTTCGATTTTCCCAAAGTGTTTTTCTTTTCCTAGGATTTCAGCGGGATTTGCTGTGAGTACTGCTAGGATTTCGTTTTCGTTGTAATGCTGCTTTTTTAACAGGTGCATAGCTGGTTGGGCGATTAACATGAGTTCTTTGGGTCCTTTTAGTTCAGTGTCTTGAAAAGGCAGCCATGAGGTTCCTTGAAATGGTGGTAAATATGAATCGGTTGAAATTGATACAGGAATTTTATTGTCCATTAGCTTCAATATATCTCCGGGCGAGTTTGGCATGAGGTGAGTTCCTCCGATTGGTGTCGCTACAACTCTCACTTTTTGCTCTGAAACCTTTTCAATTAACGCGTCTGAAATGCCGTGCGCATGGTGTAAAACATCGAAACCTGCTTCTAATGCCATGTCGATTGCTTCTTCTCCAGCGACATGTGTGCCAATTTGTTTCCCTGACTGATGGTAGATGTCGACGATTTTCTTCAATTCTTCTAGTGTATAAACAATTTCTCCAGCTCTCGGTACTTCATTCGCAGTAAAATTGGCTGGTGTTGCGTTGATAAATATATTTTCTCCGGGATAGTCGCTTGCTTGTGCGATCAATCGGACCAATGATAAATCGTTCAAAGTTTTTCTATCTATGCTTTTAGATTGTGTGAGTGCACTAAAATGGGTTAATTCGTCAAAGCCAATTGAAATGCTTGTCGTGGCAAATGAAATATCAATCGGCATATCTTTAATCGCATTTCGATAATCATTCACTGAGAAATCGCATTGTGGATGACCACAAATTTGTTCACCCAGCGCAGTGATTCCCGAAGATAACGCATCGAAAAGAAGTTCCTTTCCCGCTACGAAGTGATTTATGGGCGCATCAGGATAAAGTGAGGTTGGTGCAAATTCTAATAAATGCGTATGGCAATCAACTAAAGAAGGCGTTATGACGAAATCCGAGCAATCGATTAACTTTATAGCAGGATATTTTTTCTCCAGCCTATCCCAAGTGCCTACATCAATAATCTTTCCTTCTTCGACAACGACAGCACCATTTTCAATTGTCCCTAAGTGACTAACAGTGACAATCTTTTTTCCGCAAAGCATATATTTCCCCATCATTAATTCACCAAGAATGGCGTTAATAGAACCGCTAATGTCCAAGCAGTTGCAAATCGGATAATCATTCCGACGACTGCTGCTTTTACAACTTCCTTTTCATTTAAATCCGATGATTCCGCCCAGGTTGCAGGCACTTGACCAAAAATGACCGACAATGGAAGGCCTGAATTCGCTAGCACGAATGAACCTACAATCAATTTTGGATCAACGGTACTTGCCAGCTCGGATAATTGCGCGACTGCGAGTGTAGGTGCGGCAAGGATTGAAACGATTCCAGT
This sequence comes from Sporosarcina sp. 6E9, assembly GCF_017921835.1. Lineage (NCBI taxonomy): Bacteria > Bacillati > Bacillota > Bacilli > Caryophanales > Caryophanaceae > Sporosarcina > Sporosarcina sp. 6E9. Next base: position 1,988,188 of record NZ_JAGEMN010000001.1, read on the forward strand.
GGATGGTTCGATGCTCATTAAGGTTAATATCGTTGTTAACCCAGATTGAATTGCGTCCCAAATACCAAAGAATTTCAAAGCGCCAATGAAGAAAAACACTGCCGCGACTGCCGGGATAATAATTAAGAAAAGTAACTCGGCACCTTCTTTTGATGAGGAAAATATTGTTTGCAGGAACCTCGTTTTGGGTGTGAAACGGGGCAACTCCTTTAATGCGACACGCTTTGTATCTCGATATATTGTAACGGATAACAGATATGGAACAAGGATAATCGGCAGAAAAATTGCGAAGAATATAAGTGGAAATGCATTAATATTGAAGACAGCTAATGCGATAAGACCTAATACGAGCGTTGCAAAAGATTGCGGCGATTGAATCATCGTAGCAACAGCTATTTTCTGTTCGGATTTTGTCGCTTTCGCTTTCACCAAAATAGGCCCTGCTATTTTCCCAGCGGCATTGATATCTCCAAGAATGTTATAAGCACTTGGAACGATAACGGCAGGATTAATGTTAAGCCATTTCATCACGGGGACAAAAATTCGAATTAAACCGTCCGTAAATCCTAATCGCTCCAAAGTACGGCCAAAAATGACACTGACAATAATAGCAATTCCCACTTCACTCGTTAAAAAAATATCAACGACAACCGGCTTGACTTCCGCTATCACCGTGTTGAAAAAGTTTGCCAATGAATTAGGATTGAATATTAAAATCATTAATGATCCAGCAACTAGGAGTATTCCAATCACTTCAAAGGGTTGCCATTTTTCTCTAGTCTTCTTTTTCTCAGGTAATGAAGCTTGTTCTTTTTTCAAAATATAAATCCCCCTCTCTATTTCTACATTATGTGAAAATAAGGGGTTGTGTGTTTGTCTTGGATGGATAGTTTAAAAGGCTACCGTTTATGGCGACATCTTTGCAATAGCAATTATGGCGGTACCTGTGCAAGGTACAATTATGACTATTCGCCACACTGGATAAACAATCAAAGGGATACCGACAAAGTGTTATACAGTCGATATCCCCTTTTCACGTTATGCAATTGTAGTGTATTATCTGAATAGTGTCTTGCACAGGTACCTAGAACTCTCTATAAAGACGCGTCCTGCTCATTTTGCTTGAATATCTCATCGGCGATTCCCATTGCTTGAACAGCCTTTGGAAAGCCAACATATCCAGCACAGTGGATGATGATTTCGATGATTTCTTCTTTTGTGAGCCCTACTTTCAAAGCAGCTTGCAAGTGAACTTGAAGTTGATCGAAAGCACCTTGCGTAATGAGTGTGGTGAGCGTAATGATTTCCCGTTGAGAAAGGGATAGTGTATTTCTAGCATATAAATCTCCAAAACCAAAGGAGACGATTAATTCCCAAAGGTCGGGGGAAACTTTTTTCATTTGTTCCATTCCGCTACGTACTTCTTCAGAAAATAATTCTTCCATGACTTTCAATCCAGCTGTGTATCTTTCGTTCTCTTCCATCTGCTTATTGCCTCCCCATCGTTGGTGGAATTTCATTTTCATCAACGATTGCTTCTATTAGAATTGGCTTGTTCGTTTCATTAATTTTATGTAATGCTTCTTTAATCAAATCGACCAGATCCTTAGGATTATAACACGTATGCGCTTCAAGTCCCATGGATTCCGCAAATTTGGTTGCGTCGAGTGGCGTTTCATAAATACCGCCGATTGATGTACCAATCATTTTTTGCATCCCTTTTTCCACCATGTCTAATCGTCCGTTATTCAAAACGATGAACAAGACAGGAGAGTCGTAGTTATATGCTGTAGAGATTTCCGTACCATGCATGAACATACAGCCGTCTCCGACTAAGCAGACAATTGTTTTCTCAGGTGCTGCTAATTTTGCACCGATGGAATAGCCAATTCCGTTCCCCATCGCGCCGAAAATATCATCAAAGAAGAAAGTCCCAGGCTTGTGAATGTCATAATATTTTATACCGTAGAACGAGTGGCTTCCATCATCACCAAAGATAATCGCGTCATCCGGAAGTGCGTTACGCATCGCTCTTAACACTTGTACTGCAGACATCGGTTCACCTGGTTGATTTACCTGAAGAAGTTTTTTCTCAGGTTGCGTTAAAAACGATGCGCTGTTTGTTTCTGGAATGTCCTTTAAAACCGCTGTTAAGTTGGACTTAATATCGCCAAGAACAGGCATCGTTGGTACTTGTATCACTTTTCCAATATAGGTTGGATCATAGTCAAAGTGGATGACATGGTCGGGATGCATATCTACCGATAAACCAGCCGTCGACATATCACTTAACTTCGTTCCAATAACGATTAATAAGTCAACCGGATCCTCAAAGTATGCCGTCGCATCGGGGGTTCCCCCCAATCCAAATGCACCTAAAGAAAGCTTATGATTCGACGGGAACGTCCCTTTTCCGCCCGGCGTCGTGATGACAGGAATGTTCCAATGCTCAGCGAGATGCCTTACTTCGTCGTAAGCCCTGCTGGAATGAACCCCTTTTCCAAGAAACAAAAGCGGACGATTAGCCACGTTCAGCTTTTCAATCACTTCGGTTGTTCTCGGAGAAATCATTTCATGAGACACCGGAAAATCGATTTGGAAGGGGTCAATTTCCTCCAATAAAACATCAAAAGGAATCGACAGATGCACGGGTCCTTTTACACCAGTAACCGCGATTTCCAGTGCATGTTGTAAGAACGGTTGTAACATATCGCCTCGGTCTACAGCCGCACTGAATTTGGTGACGGATTTGAACATGGCGACTAGATCAGTCCCAAAAATGCTGGAATCCTGCCCCAGTGGTTTTCCTGTATCTTTCCTAGAAGGATGGCCTGTAATGATTAATAAAGGTACATTGGAAGCTTTTGCTTGGCCAGCTGCTGTAATCAGATTTGTTCCGCCAGGCCCAGATGTACCCACGGCGACACCGATTTTCCCATTCATCAACGCATAACCTGTCGCTTCAAAACCTGCAGCTGCTTCATGTTTACTTAATACGAATTCTAATTCATGGTTCAATAGCTCAAATAATATTGGTGAGACTGCCTTACCAGGAATCCCAAATACATGGTGAATTCCCCAATGTTTAAAGTTTTCTACTAATACGGATGCTGTCGTTTTCATACAATTTTGCCCCCTATGACCTTTGTTATGCTAAGTATCTGTTCGCTATTTCATCTGCTGGAAGTGCTTCACTGAAATAAAAGCCCTGACTAATATCACATTTATGTTCTTTTAAGAAGTTCAGCTGCTCTATTGTTTCAACGCCCTCTGCAATTACTTCCTTTTGAAGGTTATGGGCCAGTGTAATGATGGCTTTTACGATTAAAGCACCATTCCGATCATTCATTAATTCGTCGATGAATGACTTGTCAATCTTAATCGTATCAATCGGAAAGTCTTTCAAGTAATTCAGCGAGCTATACCCTGTCCCAAAATCATCAATACTGATTCCGATACCAAGTGCCTTTAACTGTTTCAAAACGCGAATGGAATAATCGTATTCCATAGCCATATATTCTGTAATTTCCACAACGAAACACTCCGGATTGAGTTGCGTACGTTCCAAAACTTCTTCCATAAAATTAATGAGGTTTGTCGTAAGAAATTGTTGTGTAGATAGATTTACGGACATCTTCAGTGGCGGCATACCAGCCTCTTGCCACTTTTTATTTTGCGCACATGCTTCATTAATAACCCATTCGCCAATTTGTGTGATTGAACCGTTTTCTTCTGCGAGTTTGATAAACTTACCGGGTAGTAAAAGTCCATGCACTGGATGTTCCCAGCGAATAAGCGCCTCAAATCCAACCAATTCGCCGGTAAGATTATGAACTTGAGGTTGGTAATGAAGGACAAACTCATTATTCTCAACCGCTCTTCCCAAATCTAACTCCAGACTGTATTCGTCTTGCATGACTTTTAATATATCGGAACTGTGAACGACGTATCGGTTTTTACCTTGTAATTTTGCTTGATACATCGCGTTGTCAGCATAAACCATAAGCTTTTCATAGGAAAGTGGATAATCTGGATAAATCGCAACGCCTATACTAGCTGTCGTATGAATTTCTTTATTTTGAATTAAAAATGGTTGCGTAAACAGATTAATGATCGCTTCTGCTTTGTTTTCAACGTAATTAGCATCTTCAAAATCCTTGAGCAAGAAGATGAATTCATCACCACCCATTCGGGCAAGAACATCATTTTCACCCAGGCAAGTTGATAAACGCTTACTCACCTCTGTAAGCAAGTAATCCCCGTATGAATGATTGAAATTATCATTAATGATTTTAAAACGATCCAAATCTATGTATAAAAGTGCTAATGTCCGATGAACGCCCGAGTGGAGTTCCCGGATGATTGTGTCTATTTCTCTTTTTATATATCGGCGGTTAGGCAATTTCGTTAATTCATCATGATAGGCTAAGTAGTTATATTGCTCTTGCAATAAATACCTTTCGGAAATATCTCTGAACTGACCAAAAGCACCAATCATTTTGTCCCCTTCATAAATCGGTTGTGCATCAAATAGGCAGACGACAAGATTCCCGGACTTATCTTCAAATTTAAGTTCTTCATTATTAAACATTTTTTCTTGTTCCAGTACTTCTTTGAAATAGTCACCAGTTAAAGGCGATTCGCAAATATTTCTCCCGATGACTGATTCCCGACTAGTATTCGAGATTTTTTGAGCAAATTCATTAAACTCGATTGTGATGCCAAACTCATCAGTAATTACAATTCCGTTTCGGGTTCTGCTCAACATGATTTGATTAAGAATATCCAATTTCCTATTTTGTTTTCTCAGTAATAACTCTCTTTCAATCGAATCAATCGACTGGCTTAACATCGTTAAGAAGAGCGGATTCTGAAACTGAATCGGCATCATGATACATACGCTGCCAAGCTTTTTATTTTCATCAGTAATATAAAACGCCGTTCCATAGCACGCAATTTCATGAAGAAAAGTATGATAATGTTGGTCGCCAATAATACTGATTGGTTGCTTCTCTTGCAATGCGAGACTAATCACATTCGTTCCCGTATCTTCTTGAGTGAAAAGACTGCCCTTTTTAATGCCAAATTGTTCAATCATAGATTTGATCGTTGCATCCCCATCAATATCTAACAGATAACCCTCTGCATCCGAAACCACCACAAGTATTGGCGTCCCCTGTAGCGAGTCTAGTAGTTTATTCGAGAAAAAACTCACAACAGATAATATTTCACTATAGGATTTTCGTCTATCCTCAAATGCTACTTCACTTAAAAATTTCTTCGGTCTTGAAACCTCATTTGGATCCATACCGGCCTCTTGGCACATTCTCTTAGATGCAGTTATGAAATAAGGTTCCATCATATAAGCCACCCCTCCCGCACTTCTAACGCTATGTTAATAATGAAAAATAATTTTAGCAGTCATTAACGTTCTAGAAGAATAGTATAACAGAAAAGTAGTGTTCCCGTGCTCCCGCATGGATCGTAGAATAGGTACCTGTGCAAGGTGCAATTATGACTATTCACGGCTATGCAATTGTAGTGAATATACTGATTAGTGTCTTGCACAGGTACCTATTACTCTCCCCCTGAGGGTTGTATATATGTTATCATTAGCATTGTAAAAAGAGGTTCGCGAACTCCCTCTCTAAAAAACTAAGGAGATGATTACTTTGAAGAATGAAAAAGCGGTCGTTGTTTTTAGTGGCGGCCAGGATAGTACGACGTGCCTGTTTTGGGCATTAAAAAAATTTGGTGAAGTTGCGACGGTGACGTTCGATTATGGACAGCGCCATTCGGATGAAATTGAATATGCGCGATTAATTGCAAAAGAACTCAATGTATCATTCAAGGTGCTGGATATGAATTTGATTAATCAGTTATCTGCAAATGCATTAACGCGGGATGATATCGACGTGATAGAAAAGGACGGCGAACTTCCGTCGACTTTTGTACCCGGGAGGAATCATTTATTTCTCTCATTTGCGGCTGTTTATGCGGATGCCATTGGCGCTCGCCATCTCATTACTGGTGTTAGTGAAACAGACTTCAGCGGCTATCCTGATTGCCGGGACAATTTTATCAAGTCTCTTAATGTCACATTGAATTTAGCAATGGACGGAAGGTTCGTTATCCATACACCGCTCATGTGGCTGGATAAATCTGAAGTGTGGGCATTGGCTGATGAACTTGATGCGTTTGATTTTGTGCAAGAAAAAACGCTTACTTGCTACAACGGGATCCCAAGTTCAGGATGCGGAAAATGTCCTGCGTGCTTGTTGCGAAACGCGGGACTTGCCACTTACTTATCTCAAAAGTCAGTAGGTGCGGCCAAATGATGCAACAATTTTATCCACAAGTGCAACATTCCTATCGATTCGAATTAAATAAAGACATGCATTTTTCAGCTGCGCATTTCATTCCAAACGAAGATGCTGGGAAATGTCAGATGATGCATGGCCATACTTACTATATAAATGTAACAATCGGAGGAAACAAATTGGACTCATCCGGTTTCCTCATTGATTTCAAGATAATTAAAGATTTAATTCATAAAAAGTATGATCATTCCGTCCTAAATGATCATCCTGAATTCCAAACGAATTTTCCAACGACTGAACGTTTAGCAGAACAGATTTCGCAGTCCATTCAAATAGTACTGCAGACAAGAATAAATCAGCCAGTCTGTCTTCAAGTCATTGTTCGGGAAACGCCGACAAGCTATGTCGTCTACCGACCAGAACATGAGGACGCTCTATGAAAATTCCTGTAATGGAAGTATTCGGTCCAACAATTCAAGGTGAAGGTATGGTTATGGGGCAAAAAACGATGTTCGTCCGAACTGCTGGATGTGATTATTCATGCGCTTGGTGCGATTCAAGTTTTACGTGGGACGGCTCGGGTAAAAGTGAATTGAAACGCCCAATTGAAATTGTAGAGGAACTCAAAAACATAGGCGGACAGTCCTTTTCACATGTCACAATTTCAGGTGGGAATCCCGCACTTCACAAAGGCCTTGGCGAGTTCATCGATATATGCCATGCCGAAGGATGGAAAGTTGCAGTTGAAACACAAGCTTCTTTTTGGCAAGATTGGTTGCTAAAAGTAGACGATATTACGCTCTCTCCAAAACCGCCAAGTTCCAAGATGACAACGGATTTCAATAAACTGGACATCTTCATGGAACGTCTGGTGAACTCAAACGCCAGTCTTAAAATTGTCATTTTCGATGATGCAGATTTTATATATGCGGAAGAAATACATCTACGCTACCCATCATTTCCATTCTTTTTACAAACTGGAAATGATGATACATTGACAACAGATGATAGCGTTCTCGTTACGAATTTGCTCGAACGCTATGAGTGGCTAATCGAAAAAACAGTTCACTCAACAATCATGAACGACGCTAAAGTACTACCCCAACTGCATACACTCGTATGGGGGAATAAACGCGGCGTTTAAGGCGAAACTTTGACGGTGCTTATCGGCGGTGCTTTCTTTTGGTCGGTACCTGTGCAAGGCGCAATTATGACTATTCAAGGCGTCGGATAAAAAAACAAGAGGATATCGACAAAGCGTTACGCAGTCGATATCCCCTTTTCACTTTATGCAATTGTAGTGAATTTACTGATTAGTGTCTTGCACAGGTACCTAAAATTTTTGCTGGCTATTGCCAATCTGACGTAATTCCCTTAGCGCATCGATTAAATGATTTGTTAATTGCTGCGCCTGCTTTTCCTCTGAAATACGACACGAAATGTTTATAGATATTGACTGATCCAATAAAATATAAGCTAATCCAAATCCGCCCTCTACGACAGGTCCGAAAATCCGATATTTCACATTGTCATAAGCCATTCCGCTTGTCGAGATGAAATCATGTCGCATTGTTAAATACCCTTCATCATTAAAGATTTCAGGCAATTCCTTTAACCCTAAGTCTTCGCCGTGTAGATAATAAATTTGTTCAAGGCCAAACATATGCCTCTCAACACCGAAACCTTTACGACACTCGATAATTCGATTCGAATGTGCAGCGCCAGCTTTCTTCATTAATGAATACAAAGTCTCGTTGTCTTTTTCACCGTTTTCCAACGCCTTCACTAGGTTCCATTTCTCCATACTAGTCGCTCTGGCACATTCTGTCCTACCTTCATGGAAAACGCGGACAGATACAGGCTCATACACACTTCTTAGCACACCGAACGTTCTGTACTGGGCAATTTGCAAGGCCATATGGAAAAATGCATCTGGACTGATGTTCATATTTTTAATCTCGTCTGAACCAAATTCCGAGAAGGTTCTTGATTTGACATGAAAATCACTTTTCGTTTGCGCAAATTCTTGTTGAAATCTCGTTAGCGAGTGCTGAACTTCCGTTGAAATTTCCCACGCCATTTTTTCTACTACAGTTTCTTCAGTCGTCTGAATTAATTCAGGAGCATCAGTGGAAAGTCCGTCATTTACATAGCTAATAACCGCAAATATCGTTGTGCCATCCACAGCAGTATGTTCAATACTGTAACCAAGTTCACCTTTTTTCGTAATGACAACTTGAATTGTTTTATCGAAATACTTATTTGATCCATTTAACATCAGATTTTCAATCGCCTCTTGTGAATGATTGCTATCTTCGTCCAACGAAATGACAATAAGTGCATCAGCAATCGCTTGAAGATTTTCTGCATTTATTTTTGAAACAGACAGTTCTTCATAGACTCTTGCCGCTTCATCTCTTCTGGCTGTTGTAAAAATGCCGACGTTTGCACCTTCATTTTTCTCTGATTGAAATACCTGTTCAATAGCTGATGCAATTTCTTTACTTTGATAAATCGCGCCTTCACGATTCGTTACATTTACTTTATAAAAGTTATTTTTATATAAGATAACGATGTGATTATTTCTTTTATCAAATTCAGCTAATCTAAACTCATCTCTTTCAACTCTAGGGATGCGGACGGAGCGGAAAAACTTCTTATATTGCCCCATATCAAGCGGAATTCCGCTAAGTGTAACTGGCTCTATTTCCCCGTCAATAATCGTATGATAAAACTCCGCGACCAAACGGCCTACTTTCCCAACCAACTCAGCTCTCGTATAGCGGTTTTCATGCTTTTTATTGTCCAATAAAATATTGAAATTCATCCCTGTTGGCAATGAACCACGATATTTCAAATATGCATCATCCCAAAAAGGCTTGAGCCAACTTCCAGACAATTTGTCGTCCCATTCATGAAGTTTTTCCTGAAGCATTTCAGCTTCCCCATCTTTTCGGAAAAATCGATTCACAACTTCTGTTGTGTTTTGAAATTGCGTTTCAGTTAGGAGAGGTTCAACCCACTCGAGGAGTTTCGTTTGTGTGCTAGTTAACGGAGGTATCGGTAATGATGGCAATTCTCTTTCATACGCAAATGTCTTTTTTATAATAATGAGTCCCTTCTATATTTAAAGTCTTGCCGAAAAGGAAGATTGGATGATCCAATCTTCCCTTTCGGAATTTATTTTATGTTATATTACACTAAAGATAAAATTAGTCACCTCATATAATACCATTTTCCCGTATGATTATCCATCATTTGAGAGGTGGCATTTTGGGGATACGTTTTTTTGGGGGTACCTTTTAGGGGGTGCCCTTTTGGAGGTATCTTTTTAGGGGTACCTTTTTAGGGGTACCTGTGCAAGGTGCAATTATGACTATTCAATATTTCGAATAACAACGCAAAAAAGGTATCGACAAAGTGTTACACAGTCGATACCCCACTTACTTTATGCAATTGTAGTGAATAGTTTCTTGCACAGGTACCTAAAATTTTGGTACCTAAAATTTATACTTAATCTTCTATCTCTGTTTCCATGGCTAATTCGAGGTCAGTTCGCACCTCAGAGAGTTTCTTCCTTTCACCATTTGGATAGACGATACTCCAGAAAGCAAATCCGTTATAGCGATCTGTGAAGTTCTCACCTTTGATAGAATTGACCGCCGCAATAGCTGCACTTGAAAGGCTACTAAACTCTTTTCCTTGGAATAAAATATGACCGCTAGTTAAATCAATTTCTGCTTTTGTTAAAGTGTTTCCATACGTAGACTCCAAATACTTCTCGTCCTCACTTAGACGAATATATATCTCATTCCAAGGTAGCTTGGATACACGAACTGTAGAGGATGTTTTTGGTTTTCGTTTTTCAGGCGTTTCATTTTTCACCGCATCAAAGATCTCGTCTAATACATCTTTATATTTATTATAAATGGAAATACATAATTCATTGTTCACCTTAGCCATCGGTTTGTTCACTCCTCTATATACCATGCTTAAGTTATGTGCATATTGTTCTAAAATATTTTTATTCTCAATTGAAATTTGAGGATGATTTAAGCAAGGAAGAATGACGAAATCATACAAACCTTGATAATCAACTTGAATAAAATCTGGACATTTCGGCTTCACCGTAGGGTCAGGCGATAAAAACACCTTTAAATCATATGTATAGGGGTTGTCTAAGTCATTCAAAATCTTAGTATAGGTCACTGTTTGGTCTTTATTCTCACGTGATAATACTTTGTTTTCTATAATTATCCTTACGGTATCATTCACTAAATATAAATCAAATCTAGCATTTAATTTAGTATTGGTTTCTGGATCAACCACGGACTCCGAATACTCCGTAAAAACTTGCATTTTATCCAGTTCAAGTACATCCGATTCAATTAAATCAAAATCAATAGCTGTTTTCACATTTCCAATGTTCTCTTCACTAATATAGTTAAGAAAACGTTTCAGTGGAAATAAACCCAAACTCAAAGATGAAGTCGGTGATATTAGCCAGCTAATAAATGCACTATGCATTGTTTCACGGTGCCCAAAACCTAATAATTGAAACAAACTTTCTTTCTCAAAGGATTCCTGTAAAAATAAAAAATCCGGATCGCTAATTAATTTATTCAAGTTCGATTTCAATTCTTTTGCATTCGTAATCATTTTAAACCTCGCATTCTATATACTATGAAATTTTTCAACAGTATCATCATAACAGTTCCAGGAATTAAATGTCTCATTCTTATGTAAATATACCTAATTAATTAGCACTATTAGAAGGTACCTGTGCAAGGTGCAATTATGACTATTCAACATTTCGAATAACAACGCAAAAAAGGTATCGACAAAGTGTTACACAGTCGATACCCCACTTATTTTATGCAATTGTAGTGAATAGTTTCTTGCACAGGTACCACATTCACACCTAGTTTAAGCTGATGATTTTATCCGTCTGTAGTGGCCGATGATCATCATCACAATTCCACCTGACACGAGTACAATACCTATTAATAATAGATTAAATATACTTGTTGATGTGGCGGGCAGGCTGAATCCGTTTGACTTTGGACCGCCGCTGTCAATCTGTCCTTTTGTCGCGGTTTTAACTGGAGCGGAGTTTTTACTTTCCGCTGTGAAATTGAGCGTAAATGCTGCTTCAAGCCCTTGAAACTCATTCCCAAGGTGCGCTGGAAAACGAATCGTGATGTCTAGATTTTCCTCACTACCGCTTACGAGTTTTCTTGCGCCTACAGATTTAAATTCAGCCAATTTGCCTGAATACAATTCCTTGTCGTCCGCTTTTATTTCCATCAGTAACTCATTAAACAGCTTTGTGTCTCCATTGTTCCTCGACTCCATTTGATAGGTAAAGTCTTTACTTCCAGAATTTTTAACTGTAATGGTCCGGGGCGCCCAGTCACCGGGCTTCATATTGCTAATGTTAAATAACGTATCTTTTGGTGAAAGCGTGATATCTATATCCTTCTTCTTTGTATCATTATCATCTTCTGCAAATACACTCGCTACGGGAAAGATGCATATTCCGCTAATCAATAATAATAGCGGGATAAACCGAAACAGTTTGTTCATGATTAAGCCTCCTTTTATATCTTAGCGATCGATTCAAGAAGAACTTTTTTCTGCATCTTCTTCCAAAATATCTGCTTGCTTTTTTGGAGACAGTTCGATTTGAGACAATACCCTCCAAATCGTAAAAGCAGAATAGATAAGCAGTAGAAAACCAGGTATTAACAAAAGGAATGCGCCATTCTTTGATTGAGAAAAGTTTATAAAGTAACCGACGTAAGGCAATGTAAACCCAGTGTACTCAGCAACCACATTGGTGGCAAGAACCGGATTCATGTCCTCAGCGTTATTGTTGTCACCTTTGGTTCGGTAGAGTACAGAATCTCCACTTCCCATCACTTCAGTGATCCGGTGTGTAATCAAAATCCCTTCCTCTTCCATGAATGTAATGACGTCGCCTTCTTTGAATTTCGTTTTATCTTCGGCTAGTTTTACGGAAATTATTGAGCCGGTTTGGATATCCGGTTCCATTGACCCAGATAGAACTGTTTTTAATTGATAACCGAAAAGTTGCGGCTCCCCGCCGGAAGCTTTCGTGATAACTACTACCGAAGCTACAGTGATTAGCAAGACCATCAGTATCCCAGTTACAATGCTATTTATCCATTTCATTATTTTCTTCTTTTCTTTTTTCTCCCTATTCCACGCTACTTTTTTCTTATTCATTTGAATCCCCCTCTGTTTTTTCCGTGTTTTCTTCTTCAGGTTCAGCAGTGTTTGTTTCATCATCGGCGCCGTCATCTGGCGACTTTTCTATAGGTGCTTCAACTTCTGCTTTCTTTTCATTGGATTCGTCTACAGATTCTTCTTCAGTTTCTGGTTGTTCATTATCTTCCTTAGGATTTTCGTTCTCTTCCTCGTTGACAGCTTCTTCTGAATCAACTTCATCTTCTTTTTCAATATCTGGTTCATTTGATTTATCTTCTGACTTCGTTGGCTCACTATTTTCTTGTTCAGTTTCATTTTCGTCTTCTGGAACAAGCTCATCATCTTCATTTTCACAGTCTGGATTGATTTCATTGTCAGATTCCGCTTCTTCTTTATCGCATTCGTCCGGTTCATCGGAATCATCCCATATACCGGCAGTGATTGATTGGGAAACTGTCGACTGGTTGCTGAAAAATGCGGATGTGCCGGAGGTCATGTAACTAACGCTAAAAATAGTTAAATAAAATATCAAAGCCATTTTCAAAACTACGAAAAGACCTTGATTATTCTTCTTGTATCTGCGTCTACGTTCTTTTCTCAATTCTTTTTTCAACCTGTTCACGCCTTTCGAATTTTTATGAATGGCATTTCTTAAATAGATTTCTCAAAACACAAGGTTGGTTTGGGTTGTGTGTTGAGAAATATATATAAGTAGGAGTACTGGCAGTCTTATAAAATAAAAGAGAGGAGGAGAGGTGCTCTCCTCCCGGGGAAATATGTTATCTCAATGTCCCACTAGTCTGCTTTGCGTCAAATGTCCAGTTAAGCTTTAAAGAATCTCCTTGGAAAACGTTTTGATCACCAGCGTCAACAAATTCGAACATAACGATAAGCTCATCGGATGTGCCGGCCTTTAGTCCGCTAGGTTCTCCGCCAAGAATAGTTCCAATAATATCTCTTTCAACAGCGTCTGCTTCACTCAGATTCTTTAAAGTAGTTTCCCAGAGAACAGGAGATCTTTTGTCTGCATTGACAAGGAACTTAACCTTAATATGTTCTCCAAAGTCGTCTGTAGCCTTATTATCGTTATGGTAGTCAGATACTGTATAATTTGATGTCAACAATACCTTAGATACATCCAAGCTACCAGTGTTATTAATTTTAAATGTACGTATCATATAATCCCCTGGTTTCAGATTGTCAACATTAATAATTGCATTGTCTGCATCGTTACCTTCAATATTAATATCCAATGTTCCTGCTGCAAATGTACTTTGGTTCACTTCAACATCATTGAAATAAGCATAAGTCCCCCCACCGATCATACTTACAGCTAATGCCCCAGTTGCGATACTCATTGCTAGTTTCTTTTTAAGACTCATTTTAATTTCCTCCTAAGATTTGTTTTTAATTTTGTTGTTACCTAAACTTACTTGGTAGATACTTTTCCGAGTATCAATTTTATTGCGATTAATTTGGCAGATCAGGTTCCAAACATTTTCATAGTTCGATAACTGTGTTTATCTTCTAACGTTATTTACAGTAGTAGATAAAAAATTCTATAGTTAAGCGCCGGTCATCTCCTCCTAGAGACTCATTTTTTCTCCCTATGAAAATGGAACTAACTTAAGTATAGACTCAGCTAAAGAATCCATCCTCCCTCTAACGAGTACTTTTCACCGTTTTGTTATTCTACTTTGGTGTGATTTTAATGGTATACTTTTGGACTATTTGATAGCTGATAGATAGGTACCTGTGCACGGTGCAATTATGACTATTCAATAATTCGAATGAAAACACAAAAAAGGTATCGACAAAGTGTTACACAGTCGATACCCCATTAAATTTATGCAATTGTAGTGAATAGTTTCTTGCACAGGTACCTAAAAAAGGTACCTAAAAATACTTTAAGTTAGCTGGCAACTAAATTAGTTTATGATTGTATCAATTCTTCTTCCCAACTTGGTAACATCTTGTTCAGTTGTTTATCTTCGCGATAGCCCATGACGTATTCTGCTTGCATGATTGTATGGATTTCACGTGTTCCTTCGTAAATAACCGGCGCTTTGGAGTTACGTAAATATCGTTCAACTGGATATTCATCTGAATAACCATTGGCGCCGTGTATTTGGACTGCGTCGTCTGCTGCTTGATTTGCAAAATCACAGGCTTGCCACTTTGCGAGTGATGTTTCTCTCGTATTTCGTTTGCCTTCATTTTTCAATACGCCAGCGCGGTAAACGAGTAATCTGCTCATTTGGAAACCTGCTTCCATGTTGGCAATCATTTGTTGCACGAGCTGATGCTTACCGATTTCTTTTCCGAACGTTTTGCGCACATTACAATAGTCAACACTTGCTTCCATACATGCCATGATCTGGCCGACTGCACCTGCGGCGACTGTGAAACGTCCGTTATCTAATGAAGCCATTGCAATTTTAAACCCTTCGCCTTCTTCGCCAAGTAAGTTCTCTTTTGGCACTTTAACATCTTCGAAAAATAACTCGCCTGTATTTCCAGCACGGATTCCTAGTTTTCCTTTTGTTGCAACCGATGAAAAACCTTCCCAAGTTCGTTCTACGATAAAGGCGGAGATTGCTTTGTGCTTTTTAGAACGGTCTCCTGTGTATGCAAATACGAGAAAGTTATCCGCGACATCGCATAACGAAATCCATGTTTTCTGGCCATTTAAAATATAATGATCCCCGTCTTTCACGGCAGTCGTTTGAAGTGCTGCCACATCAGATCCAGCTGCAGGTTCCGTTAATCCAAACGCGCCAATTTTTTCACCTTTTGCTTGTGGCACCAAGTATTTTTGCTTTTGCGCTTCATTCCCCCACTGCAAAATTGACAGGCTATTTAACCCGATATGAACGGAAACGGCCGTACGGAACGCAGTATCTCCTCTTTCCAATTCTTCACAAACAATCGCTAGTGAATTATAGTCCATGCCGCTGCCGCCGTATTCTTCTGGTATACAAACGCCCATTAATCCAAGATCTGCAAGCTTCTTGTAAATCGCCGGATCCGATTTCCCCTCGCGATCCCATTGCCCAATATGTGGCATAATTTCCTTATCTACAAATCCTCTGACCGTGCTGCGTAACATTGTTTGTTCTTCTGAGAATGAAAAATTCATTAGTTGTTCTCCCCTTTTATCTAATTGTTTTATTCATACCTATGCGGTCCATGATTTCTTTTTGATGCTCTCCCGGATTCGGAGGATGGTGTTTAATTTCAACAGGTGTCCTAGAAAGCTTTAAAGGACTTCCTATCATCTTGATGGATCCCGCTGTCGGATGGTCTTGAGAGATGAACATATTTCGCGCTTGAAGTTGTTCGTCCCCCACGACTTCTTCCAAGTTTTGAATCGGTCCGCTTGGAATATTATTCTCTCGACATTTCTCTTGCCAATACACTGTCGTTTTCGTCATAAACACCTTTTGAAGCTTCGGGATTAATTCATCACGATACTTCACGCGTTCTTGATTGGTCTTAAATCGATCGTCTACCGCAATTTCTGGTTCGCCAAGTATATGACAAAGCGCTTTAAACTGATGGTCATTTCCCACCGCTATGACCATTTCACCGTCAAATGTTCTAAATGTTTGATACGGAACAATATTTGCATGTTCATTGCCAAGCGCGGTCGGAATTTCTCCGGACATCAAATAGTTACTACCGATATTCACCAATGCACTAACCGCAGTGTCATACAAAGCGATATCTAATTTCTGGCCGACCCCCGATTGCACGCGTTCCAATAAAGCGGCCTGAATCCCAATACATGCATACAGGCCAGTCAAAACATCTGTAATGGCAACGCCAGATTTTTGTGGACCTGACGCATTGGTTCCTGTGATACTCATAAGGCCACTCATTGCTTGGATAATAAAATCATAGCCAGGCATGTCACGATTAGGACCCGTTTCGCCAAAACCTGTAATCGAACAATAGACTATACGCGGATTTAATTCATAGAGCGCATCGTAGCCCAGCCCAAACCTTTCCATCGTTCCCGTTTTGAAATTGTGAATAACGACATCACTTTCGAGTACGAACTTTTTAATGACTTCGACACCTTCTTCAGTTTTTAAATCAAGTGTAATTGATTTCTTATTTCGATTCGCTGTTAAATAATACGCGCTAACACCATTTTTAAATGGCGGGCCCCACCCGCGCGTTTCATCACTACCATTTGGCGCTTCTACTTTTATCACTTCAGCACCAAGATCGCCCAAAACCATTGTGCAATAAGGGCCCGCAAGAACCCTCGACAGATCAAGTACTTTAATCGTACTTAGTGCTCCGGCCACATTTTCACCCCTGCTCCTTTTAAATTAAAAAAGCCAATTCAAATAGACTACAGTTTTTCTGTAAGTCAATTTGAACTGGCTTTTATCTGTGGCGATAGCTCCGAAAAAGAACTATCAGCAGACTAGGCAGTTTTGGCTTTCGGTTAATGCTGATCATGCGCAATGAACGTTTGAACGTTTCAACATGATTCGTTATCTCTAATTTTAGTCCATAGAAAGTAATTTGTAAATACAATTATTATATTAATTAAAATCTTCTATATAATCTTCACTTCGATTCATTCTTCAGTTCAATATATGCACCATATTGTTTATACAAGTCTTTCAACGCTGAAATTAACGCATTCCCTGCTTTACCTAAATAATGATTTCTCACAACCTCAATTGGCTTATCAATGCCATCTCGCAAACTATATCCTCTCAGCATTTGTTGAACAAACTCTTGTCCATGAAGCGTCGCCAACGTACAGCTAGCCGTAACAATCACACCATAATGCTTATCGATTTCTGCTGTAATCGTCAGTGTTTCATACATATTTTGCGCCGCCATACCTGACGGAAGACGCGCATGCCCCGCTATAAAAATAGTATTCATCCACTCAAATCCTTTCTGAATTAATTATACAATAGGAGTCGTCAAAAGATACCCTCAATAGATAGGTACCTGGATAGGTACCTGTGCAAGGTGCAATTATGACTATTCACAAATTCGAATACATAATCAGAAAAATATCAACTAAATGCTATGATGTCGCCCTCCCGATTTATTTTATGCAATTGTAGTGTATTGTGTCTTGCACAGGTACCAAAAAGAGGTGCCAAAAAGGGGTACCTGGAAAAGAGGACCTGAAAAAGGGGATGAAAAAATGACTTAAAAAGGGTGCAGAAAGGGATACCAGAATATGACCATCTGATAAGTTTAATTCTTTCTATAAATCTGATTATGGTATAATAGACAGTAATGATAATCGCGTGGGGAATATATCTTAAACGCTAGGAGGTGATTTTATTGGAACTTGTTCTCCAGCAAAGACAAACACAAAATCTAAAGATGACTGTTGAATTAAGACAAGCCATTGAGTTATTACAGTATTCCACGTATGAACTTTATGAATATATAAAAGAACAAGAGATGGAAAATCCATTAATTCAATTGGAAGAGCGGCCGAAAGACAATCTTTATGAGGACAGAACTCGTAATCCAAGAGCAACTGGTACTTCTCAGTCACCGATTGATTTGATTAAAAGTGATAATATTGGGATGCGTGCTAAATTAGTTGAACAAGCGAAGCTTTTATTTACGGATCCTCAAGATCAAAAACTCACTCGTTTCATACTTAATCATATAGACGATAATGGCTATTTGACTCTTCCGGAAAATGGAAGGTATGACGACGCCGAAATTTCCCGCGGGATTCATCTTTTGCAACTACTCGGCCCGATCGGGATAGGTGCCCGAAGTTTACAAGAATGCTTACTTTTACAAATTACTTACGACTATCCACAGCAGAAATTAGCGGAGTCCCTAATTAAAAATCATTTGGATTTATTAGCAAATCGCAAATGGAATGAATTGGCGTCTATCATGAATATTTCGCTAGAGAAAGTAAAAGAAGTCACTGACTTTATTAAAACTTTAAATCCAAAACCATGTGCTTCCTTGTCTGACTTTTCGGCGCAATATTTGAATCCTGATATCATTGTAGAACTTAATGAAACAGGCATTTCATTTTACTTAAATGACAGTTACCTGCCTACAATCCATTTC
The DNA here is from genome assembly GCF_017921835.1 of Sporosarcina sp. 6E9. Taxonomy (NCBI): domain Bacteria; kingdom Bacillati; phylum Bacillota; class Bacilli; order Caryophanales; family Caryophanaceae; genus Sporosarcina; species Sporosarcina sp. 6E9. The sequence continues at coordinate 2,006,823 of NZ_JAGEMN010000001.1, forward strand.
AGGAATAACTATACACATGCCTTAACATCAACCGACGAAACGTCCACCTACCTTCGACATAAACTGGCGAATTATAATTGGTTAATTAGCAGCATCGAGCAACGCCGTCAAACGATCATTAAAATTATGAAAGTCATCATTAAAAAGCAAGAAGCGTTTTTCACAGATGGTTTTGTCGCTTTAAAACCGCTTACCTTAAAGGAAGTCGCAGATAAGATTAATATGCATGAATCAACCGTTAGTCGCGCAACAGCGAATAAAGTACTTCAAACGCCGAAAGGTTCCTTTGATTTACGGTTGTTATTTAATTCAAAACTAGAAATGACAGATGGTAACGATATTTCAAAGTCAAAAATGAAAGCACTTTTAAGAGACTTTATTGAGAACGAAAACAAGCAAAAGCCGTTATCCGATCAGAATATTTCCGAATACTTTAAAACGGAAAAAGGCATTGTGATTTCAAGACGAACAATCAGTAAGTACCGGGAAGAACTTAATATTCCCTCATCGAGAATGCGGAAAGAAATCTAATACAAATTCAAAAGGTTGCAAGGAAGAGAACTACTCTCCCCTGCAACCTTTTTTTAGTTTACGACCAACGAGCCGTTAGCATTTTTCTTCTCGTATAAAACTCTACACCATCTGATCCATTCGCATGTAAATCACCGTAGAATGAGTTTTTCCATCCTGAGAACGGGAAGAATGCCATTGGAGCAGGAACGCCTAAGTTTACGCCGAGCATGCCAACCTCGATATTTTCACGGAAGTATCGAACGCTGTGACCGCTTTGTGTAAATAAGCAGGCTCCGTTTCCGAAATCGGATTTATTTGTGAGTGCAATTGCTTCTTCTAATGTTGCAACGCGAACAATCGACAGAACTGGAGCGAATATTTCTTCTTTCCAAATTCTCATATCTGTTGTCACATGATCGAAAATAGTTGGGCCAATGAAGTAGCCTTCTTCGGTCATGCACGCATCTTCACGTCCATCACGTAAAAGTTTCGCACCTTCTTCTTGACCAATTTCAATATAATTAGCCGTTTTTTCTTTATGGTCTGGGCGAATAACCGGTCCAAGGAATACACCATCGTCCATTCCGTTACCGATTTTAAGGCCATCAGCCGCTTCCATTAATTTTTCAATTAGCGGTTCTGCAACATCACCTACCGCAACAACCACGGCACAAGCCATACATCTTTCGCCTGCTGAACCATAAGCCGCACCGATAATTTCTTTAACAGATGAATCTAAATCTGCATCGGGCATGACGATGGAGTGATTTTTCGCGCCTGCCAATGCTTGGACGCGTTTCCCGTAACTTGCGCCTGTTTTATAGACATATTCCGCGACTGGCTCTGACCCTACAAATGAAATTGCTGGAATATCTTCATGCTCCAGAATACGATTTACAACATCATGCGCACCGTGAACAATATTAAATACGCCGTCCGGGAGACCAGCTTCTTGTAATAATCCAGCCAAACGATTCGCGAGAAGTGGTGTTCTTTCTGAAGGCTTCAAAATAAAGGTATTCCCCATTGCAATCGCTAGCGGGAACATCCAGCAAGGTACCATCATTGGGAAGTTAAACGGTGTAATTCCACCAACCACGCCGACTGGATAACGGTACATCCCCGACTCGATATTCGTAGCGATATCAGGCAATTGTTTCCCCATCATAAGTGACGGTGCGCCTGCCGCAAATTCAACACACTCAATTCCTCTTTGAACTTCACCACGCGCCTCATTAAAACTCTTCCCATTTTCAATTGTGATCAATTCAGCCAGTTCATCCCAATTGTCTACAAGAAGCTGCTGATATTTGAATAAAACCCGTGCTCTCCTCGGTACAGCTGTTTTACTCCACGTACGGAACGCTTCTGACGCTGCTTGAACTGCATCGTTTACATCTTCCGCGGTTGAAATGGGTACTTCTGCTAAGATTTCACCTGTTGCTGGATTCGGTACTTGTTCATACTTCTCTGTTTTCGCCGCTACCCATTCGCCGTTAATAAAGTTTTTTATTATATTTTTTGTCATTGTTTATTCCTCCTTGAAATATTAATCACAATCAAATCACTTCGTCCCATTAATCCTAACAGACTTCTGTGCCTGAAAATTGATAATCGTAACAGATTCGGTATAATTCTTCGATTTCTTGTTGGCTTGGAACGCGAGGGTTATTGCTAGGACTACCGCTATTTAAAGCATCTACCGCCATTTTTTTGAGAACACTTTCAAATTTGTCTTGCTCAATTCCCCAATATTTTAAATTAGGAATCTTGAGATCTGAACAAAGGTTTCTAATTTGCTCGACGGCATGTTTAGAAGCCACATCATTGTCCATTTGTGCTGCTTCTTCGGAAAAGATCCGCCCAATTACTGCGAGCCTGTCTATGCATGCTTCGCGGCTAAACTCAAGCACTGCGGGTAGTAACATTGCATTTGATTCGCCATGGGGAACATTGAACAGCGCACCAATCGGTCGAGACATTCCGTGCACCAGACCTACAGATGCGTTAGAAAACGCCATACCTGCATACATCGAACCAATAGACATCCCTTCCCTAGCATCGATGTCTTGCGGATTTTTGTATGCTCGTTTTAAGTTCTTCACGATCAATGTAATTGCAGATAGTGCAAGTGTGTCAGTCAATGGTTGTGCCCTTTTGGATAAATACGCTTCTACAGCATGACATAATGCATCTACTCCCGTAGCAGCCGTGACTTTATCTGGAGAGGACATCGTTAACAGCGGATCGACAATCGCAACTACCGGCATAAAAGCTGGCTGCTTAATCATCATTTTTTCATCATTACTTAAATTCGTAATCACCGTTACATCCGTTGCTTCTGATCCAGTACCTGCCGTAGTTGGAATCGCGATATGGGGAATCGCTGGCACCGAAACCATCTTTTTTCCGCCCATATAATCTCCGATGTAACCGCCGTTTGTCGCAACTACCGCAACCGCCTTCGCTGTATCGATACAACTTCCACCGCCAAGCGAAAGAATGATATCGCAGTTGTTGTCTTTGAACAGCGTCAATGCTTCATCGACATACTTATCGCTTGGTTCTGATTTCACGCCAATATACGTGACACTTTCAATACTTTTCTCATTCAATGAATTGACACAACGTTCTATGTAACCAAGCCCCTCCATAATTCCATCACTTACGATTAATGCTCTTTTTCCCCGGAGAGCAGTTTCTGAACCTACCTGATTGAAAGCATCACGCCCGTAAACCGTTAATTGTGGCGATCTGAAAAGCTTATAGTTTTCCATTATCATCACTCCATTCTCTTCACCCTACTTAATTGCAAGAAGCGTGCCAATTTAATAATTTGGAAGAAAATGTTCATGATGCAATAATACTAAAAGGCTCTAACCCCTCTCCTACCGGCAATTAAACCCCAAAATAAGTATTTATGAATTAATTCACAAATGACAAATCCCCCTACACTTCCTTATCAAAAGTGTAGCGACATCACTACAACTACCGACACTATGTAGTCACTACACTACACATTAGTGAATCCTGTATTTTCTTAATCGCTGGTACAGTGTCGTTCTGTGGATACCTAGTTTGAGTGCTGCTTGTGATTTATTGCCATTAACTGTTTCCAACGTCTTTAAAATGAGCTTTTTTTCAGCTTCTTCGCCTACAGACTTTGCCTGTTCGATTAAGGACAAATTCTTCCGTTCATCGTTTGAATCCTGCCGCATTACTTTAGGTAAATCACTGACGTCAATCATGTCTTTATCACACATGATGACTGCCTGCTCGATTGTATTCACCAGTTCTCTAATGTTTCCCTTCCATGGATTATTAACTAAAGATGCAACCGCAGTCGAAGTAAAATGTTTTTCCACGATGTTGTATTTATCACAGATTTCTTTTGAAAAATGGGCTAATAATGTAGGGATGTCTTCTGTTCGTTCACGTAAAGGCGGTAAATGTAATCGGATAATATTTAAGCGATAATACAAGTCCTCTCTAAATGTACCGGCTTCAACCATCTGCTCAAGATTGCGATTCGTTGCTGCAATCACACGAACATCTACGCGATACTTTTTAATACTACCAACTCGTTCTGCCTCTTTTTCTTGCAAGACACGCAATAATTTCGTTTGCAATAAAAGCGATAACTCACCGATTTCATCCAAAAAAATCGTTCCATTTTGCGCAAGTTCAAACTTTCCTGGTTTCCCTTCTTTTTTAGCACCGGTAAAAGCGCCTTCTTCATAACCAAAGAGCTCCGACTCAAATAAGTTTTCAGGGATAGCCCCACAATTCACACTGATAAATGGCCCATTATAGTACGGACTCAAATGATGAATACACTTGGCAAACACCTCTTTCCCGGTGCCACTTTCACCGGAAATAAGAATTGTAGCCGCTGTTCTGGCCGCTTTTCGCGCTAATCGCTTCGCTCGTAAAATGCTTTCACTCGTTCCAATGATTTGATCCATCGTTATACGGCTATCTTCCGCGATTTCAGTCGTCATCATTTTGGTTTCCGTCTTGTTTTTAACCTTTTCACTTTGTAATTTGTCCAGAATTTCATAAACTTCCGATACACCTTCAAAAATCAGCATGCCAATCGCTCCAACAACTTTCCCATTTTTCCAAAGTGGGATTCGATGCACAACCATAGGCTGACCTTGAATAACTTGCAGCACTCCACGGTCCGGAATGGCTGTCTTTACTGTCATATGTAGATTTGTATTTTCAATGACCTCTGTAACATGACGGCCAATTGCCTCTTCTCGCTTCACACCTGTAAAGCGGCTGTATGCTTCATTAAACTCCAATAAAACCCCATTTTCATCGACGACGGCAATGCCTTCATAGGCTTTTTCCAAAATAACACTAAGTGCATCAGCTTGGTTCTCGCTTTGCTTTAATGAATAAATGTATTTCGAAAATCCATCTAAGATATCTTGATTCGTCAAAATTCCAACGAGTTTTCCACTGTCATCCACTACTAAAAACTGCTTATGAGGAATCTGACATATATCCAATAAACTAGCGTCTTGTTCAATTAGAACTAGATCTCGAATTCGAATACTACTATTAATCTCTTCATCTGGATTCTCGTGCAAAAATATATTCATTAATTTCTTTAAAGTGATTAAACCTACCGGATGCCCTCGTTCATCGACTACGGGTAAACAGTTAAGCTGAAGCTGCTCAATCTTTATCGCGGCTTCCCGATATGTTTTCCCTACCTCGATTATATGAGGAAACGGCGTCATCCAATGTCCTGCGCTTAACTTCTCATCGGCCTGTCCATCAACTAATTCATTCAGTATTTTCATTGCTTCACCCTAATCCTTAGATAAGTTCTTGAAATATCTGTATTAACACCATTTTACCACAATTCTTAATAGGTACGTTTGCTGAGAACGAACTGGTATTTTAGGAGTTTTTGCGGTAGGTTTATTAGTAAGGTGGATTGGGCTGGCAGTAAAGTCGATGAAGGTGTCGACGATCATTAATTCGTTGAATTGGACGTGGTAGATTTGGAGAAAGCAACGGTAAAATCTCTTTTTAAAAATAATCGTTATAGAGTTATACATACAAATTCAAATTACTATTTAATAGATGGAGATCATTCAATATTGGGCTATCTTTTCTTTGCTTTCAATTGGTTAATTCCGCAAAAAGCATATGCCATTACGGAACGAGACGCAGATGACCTAATCGTTAATCGGCTAAATGTAAAAAAACAAAACAGCTTAAATCTGTTTGGAATCGGCTTTATAATGATTGTTTTCGCATTATTTATCCCGAAAATATTTCAGTACTTTGATAAATCTTCTGCTACTTTCGGAGATTTACGTCGAATTGGAGACATCTATTTTGTCATGCCCTCCACGACATTCATTCTATTTTTATTAGTCTCAATAGTGGCGCCTGCTGTTTTGCTTCGAGTCTGTTTATCTATCAGAGCAAAGAAAAGACTCTTAGAAACAGTGGATATTGATAAATTACCCGTTGTAGAAATTAATATACTTCCTAACTCAGTTTCCATTGTTTTAAAAACGATTGGTGTATATATCTTTTTCGGTTTCTTATTATTTTCTTCTGCCTACTTAATGATTATATTAAGTGGTTATTGGATTATTTCACTAAGTCTCATGATTATTTTTTTATTGTTTTCATTAACGAATCTTTTATCCTTTATTCCTGGAGACTTTGGGAGGTACCTGTGCAAGGTGCAATTATGACTATTCGCGGTACTGAATAAAAAAACAAAGGGATACCGACAAAGCGTTACTGAGTCGGTATCCCTTTTTGGGTTTATGCAATTGTAGTGTATTTTTTGAATAGTGTCTTGCACAGGTACCTAAAAATTGGCCAATTTTACTGTTCATTAATTAATTGAGTAATAATTTGTCTTCTTTTTATTGGTCTAACTCCCCATATCAGTATTATTAATATTGCACAGAAAACTATATTCGCTAGAAACATTATAAAATTATGTGGCATTAAAAGAGTAAAAATAGCGCTAACGAGATTTAAAAAAAGTACAAATATTATAACACGATACGTCTCTTTAAATTGTTTGTTTCCTTCATAAATATATTCTCTAGCTTGTTGTTTTGTAAGGGTTAATACTATTTTCTTTTCAGCTAAACCTTTATTTATTATATTCATCGTTAGTTTCAAAGTTATGAGAGCTATAGTAGCACCTATAAGTAAACTTAACAAAACCATGGCAAATGGATTTAGCCCGATATCAATTGAAACATTTTTAAAAAAAGAATAGAAAACTATCCCAACAAAACCAGATAAATAAGCGAGGCTACTAATTTTTTGTTGTGACGTCGTAAAAAACTCATTTAACTCATAATCATAAAATATACTATTGCTATGATCCTTCCTATCTGGAAAAACCGGTATGTATGTTCTTTTCAAGATACTCACATCCTCTTCTATTAACCAAACACTGTGCCTAAAACATTTACAATTCCTTCTACAGCATTACTTATACTGATCCCTCTTAAAATCCATTTTTAAACAATTATACCATTGGTTTAACGGAATACAAATTGAACTCCAAAGTGATGAAACCAGATTGAAAATTGTCCATTTAAGTACCACTAGAAGTTTCCCCTTCATAGGTACCTGTGCAAGGTGCAATTATGACTATTCATTGCTTCGAATGAAAATCCAAAAGGATATCGGGAAAGTGTTACTGAGTCGGTATCCCTTTTGTGGTTTATACAATTGTAGTGTATTTTCTGAATAGTGCCTTGCACAGGTACCTAAAAAGTGGTACCTAAAAAGTTACCTGATAATAGTACCAATAAATATCACTTGAAAAAGGTGATCCCTGAAAGGCAACTAAAAAACAGTATATTATAGAAGGAGTTTCCCCCTTAATGTCGAAGATTGTCTTTGAAGGTATCTGGAATATACCCCTGGTGCCTTTATGTTCTGTTCGTGTCTGTCTATTAGTATATTTAGTAGATAGGTATATTTGAATATACCTTTTATACCACGAACGTTATACAATTATAATGAAAACTAGAATGGAGGTTGGTTTATTTTGATGAAGTATGTGCAAAAGCTTGGACGTTCCTTGATGTTGCCTGTGGCTGTATTGCCAGCGGCTGCGATTTTGATGGGAATCGGGTATTGGATTGACCCTGCTGGATGGGGTGAAGGAAACGTTGTTGCCGCGTTTTTAATTAAAGCCGGGGCTTCTATTATCGATTCCATCCCGATTTTATTTGCTGTCGGGGTCGCTTATGGGATGTCTAAGGGTAAGGACGGGGCTTCTGCTCTAAGTGGATTGGTTGCGTTCTTGGTGATTACTACTTTGTTAGCGCCTGAAACTGTTGCGTTGTTTCAAGGCATTGATCCAGAAAACACGAACGCCGCTTTTGCAAAGGTAGATAATGCTTTTATTGGAATTCTTTCTGGTCTTATTTCTGCAGCTATGTACAATCGTTTTAGTCACGTTAAATTACCGGATTTCTTAGCTTTCTTTAGTGGAAAACGGCTGGTTCCAATCATGTCGGCAGTTGCGATGTTATTTGCTTCAGCTGCATTGTTCTATATTTGGCCGCTTTTCTACGGTGCCTTAGTTTCTTTTGGTACAGGAATCAGTGAGTTAGGTAGTGTTGGTGCAGGTCTTTATGGATTCTTTAACCGTTTATTAATTCCAACTGGATTGCATCACGCTTTAAACGCAGTATTCTGGTTTGACACAATCGGGATTAATGACATCGGGAAGTTCTGGGATGGTACCGGAACGAAAGGCGTCACTGGTATGTATCAGGCAGGGTATTTCCCAATTATGATGTTTGGATTACCGGCGGCAGCGCTTGCTATGTATCACACAGCTAAAACAACTAGAAGAAAACAAACAGCTTCATTAATGTTAGCTGCAGGGTTTGCAGCATTTTTCACAGGCGTTACAGAGCCAATTGAATTTGCATTTATGTTCCTTGCGCCAGCTCTTTACGTTGTACATGCCGCGTTAACAGGCTTGTCTTTATTCATCGCCGCAAGCTTTAATTGGACGGCAGGATTTGGATTTAGTGCAGGGTTTATCGACTTTTTCTTAAGCTCAAGATTACCCCTCGCAAATCAACCCTTAATGCTTATGGTACAAGGGCTCGTGTTTGCAGTTATCTACTATTTCCTTTTCAGATTCCTAATCACTAAATTCGACTTGAAAACACCAGGTCGTGGAGATGATGAGGAAGACGAAGAGCAGGATCTGGAAACAGGTTCACAATCAGACAACAAATTTACGAACATGGCCACTAAAATTCATGATGGTTTAGGCGGAAATGATAACATCACATCGATCGACTTCTGCGCAACACGACTACGCGTCGAAGTGAAAGATATGGAAGCCGTTGACCAAAAGAAAATTAAAAGTACAGGTGTCCCAGGCATCAATGTCGTCGGACCACAAAGTATCCAAGTGATTGTCGGCACAAGCGTACAGTTCGTAGCGGATGAAATCGAAAAAATACGTCAAGAATAATAGGTACCTGTGCAAGGTGCAATTATGACAATTCACCACTTTGGATAAATAAACAAGGGGATATCGACAAAGCGTTATATAGTCGATATCCCCTTTTCGTTTGATGCAATTGTAGTGTATTGTCCGAATAGTGTCTTGCACAGGTACCTTAAAAAACCTTCGGAATCTGTTCAATCATTGTCACGATTCCCAAATACCCCATAATCACAACAACAATCGCTCCGCCAATCGTCAACCACATCGGGTGTTTATAACTGCCCACAATCTCTTTTTTATAAACAGCGATCAACAACGTGCCAAGTGCGAGTGGCAAGATGAGCGCATTCAAAGCGCCTGCGATAATAAGAACATTCACGGGTTGTCCAACGAATGCAAACGTAATTGTCGATATGGAAATAAACAGGATAATGATCCAATTATGATACTTTTCAATAACCGGGCTGAATGACCGGATAAAGGAAACCGATGTATAGGCCGCACCCACGACTGACGTAATCGCGGCTGCCCACATGATTACGCCGAACATTTTATAACCGAGATCCCCAGCTGCAAGGTGGAATACCGAAGCTGGCGGATTGGTCGAGTCAATCTTAAGCCCTTTGGAAATTACCCCGAGGACCGCTAAGAATAAAGCCACGCGCATAATTCCTGTCACGATGATTCCGATCACGGAGCTTTTTGTCACATCGGGCAATGACTCAACGCCTTTTACCCCTGCATCCAATAGACGATGTCCTCCCGCAAATGTGATGTAACCGCCAACCGTTCCGCCGACAAGTGTTACAATGGCAAAAATACTAATTTCTGCTGGCATGAATGAATTCACAACCGCTTCGCCAACTGGCGGGGTCGTTGAAATGGCGACATACACCATTAATAACATCATGACAACCCCAGCAATTTGCGCAACTTTATCCATCGCTTTTCCGGCCTCTTTCACGACAAAAATAAAAATCGCAAATGCTCCACTAATGAGTGCACCGACGACCGGATCTATTCCAATCATAGCATTTAATCCGAGCCCTGCCCCAGCGGCATTTCCGATATTAAAGGCGAGCCCACCCATGACAATTAAAACAGCCAATACGACGCCGAGTCCAGGTAAGACTTTATTCGCAATTTCCTGTCCACGCAGTCCAGATACTGCAATGATTCGCCACACATTCATCTGCGCAAATACATCTAGCACCAATGAAATTAAAATCACAAATCCAAAACTAGCCGCCAATTGCTGCGTAAACACAGTTGTTTGCGTTAAAAATCCTGGCCCAACTGAAGAAGTTGCCATTAAAAAGGCTGCGCCGAGCAAGACACTCTTTTTCACTTTCGGCTTGCCTTGCAAGTTATCTAACTTGATTTCTTTCATTCAAATGACACCATCCTCACTAACAAATAGCTGTAACATTAATATGATTATTTTCTAGCGTTTTTCTAATATACCTGACAAAGTCAAGCGCATGTGCGCCGTCACCATGGATACAAACCGTATCAGCCCTCAGGGAAACATCTGTGTTTTGTTGGGAAAGTACTTTTCCTTCTGTGACCATTTTCAAGACTTGTTCCACAGCCAATTTTTCATCTGCAATCAAGGCATCTGCCTTTGAACGCGATGTCAACGAGCCATCAGCTTGATACGTACGATCAGCGAATACTTCATGAGCTGTTCGTAAGCCGATTTTTTCACCCGCTTTTGTCAATTCACTTCCAGCAAGTCCGAATAAAACCAACGAAGGAGATACATCATAAACCGCTTTCGCAATGGCTTCCGCAAGTTCACTGTCTCTCGAAGCCATTTGATATAAAGCGCCATGCGGTTTCACATGTTGCATCGTTTCGTTATAGCGATATAAGAATCCTTGCAGCGCACCAACTTGGTAAACGACCATATCGTACCCTTCTTGCGCGGTAATCGCCATATCGCGACGGCCAAAACCATTTAAGTCCGGCAGACCCGGATGTGCCCCAATCTTTACGCCATTGTCAATGGCAAGCTTGACCGTTTCCCGCATGACCGTTGAATCCCCCGCATGGAAACCGCAGGCGATATTGGCCGAGGTCACATATTTCAATATGTCTCCCTGCTCCCCGAGTTTATAGCGTCCGAAACTTTCACCCAAATCGCAATTCAAATCCACATTCAACATTTATTTTCCCTCCAATGCCAAACTTATGAATTAATCCCTTGATGTCAACAAATAAGACAATTCCGAATTATGGAACTCCTATTTTAAAATGTAGACTGATTTTAACATAGAAAATATTGTTTGAATAGGGGTTGATTCGGTTTAATAAAATGCTATTACTTTGAATTTTTCACACTTGTTTTTCAATTCAAATATACTATACTATTAATATAGTCCGATTCCTAAAACAACGGTTCCGAATTTCGAAACAATAGGAGGTTTAAATGATAATGAGTCAACTTACAATCAAAACAACCATGAAACCTTTAGGCGACTCCGCACTCATTGTCCAACTCGGCGAAGGAATTTACCCATCAATTCATGAAAAGGTTAGTTATCTATCCTTATTAATAGAAGAAAATCCTTTTGAGGGATTTATCGAGGCTGTTCCCGCTTATAATAATCTCACGATTTATTACAACCCATATATTGTTTATCTTTCACAGACAAATCGTACCTTAACGCCCTTTCAACAAGTATCCACTCATTTGAAAACACTCACTGAACGAATCGGTGACAAACCGCTTTTGAAAAAAAGTGTCGTGGAGCTTCCCGTCATATACGGAGGCGAATTCGGTCCTGATTTGGAATACGTAGCAAAATCCAATAACCTGTCCATTGAAGAAGTCATTCAAATTCATTCAGAAAATGAATACTTGGTCTATATGATTGGATTTGCGCCAGGTTTTCCTTTCCTTGGCGGCATGGATAAACGAATTGCAACACCGCGAAAAGAAACGCCTCGGCTCACCATTCCCTCTGGATCAGTCGGCATCGCGGGCAAACAAACAGGCGTCTATCCGCTAGAAACCCCGGGCGGTTGGCAAATCATCGGGCGCACACCGTTAGATTTATTTCTGCCCGACATGTCTCCGCCGACATTGCTAGAAGCTGGCGATAAAATTCGATTTATGCCCGTTTCTGCCAAGGGGTTGAGTTTATGACAGTTACAGTTCTTCACGCTGGTCTGTTGACAACCATCCAAGACCTAGGGCGATACGGCGCGCAAAAGTACGGCGTCATTGTAAGCGGCGCCATGGATAGTTATTCACTTAGAATTGCAAATTTATTGGTTGGAAATGAAGAAGGAGAAGCTGCGATTGAGGTCACTTTATTTGGAACGTCACTTCAATTTAAAAAAGACCAGTTAATTGCCATAACTGGTGCAGATTTGGCAGCAAACCTTGACGGCGTAAAAGCACCTATATGGCGGCCCGTCCTTGCCCGAAAAGGATCCATACTAACATTCAAATCCAGCACAAAAGGCGCACGGGCCTATATCGCTTTCGCCGGCGGGATTTCGGTTCCACAAGCAATGGGCAGCAAAAGTACATACATCCGCGCAGGCATCGGCGGATTTCAAGGAAGGGCTTTACAAAAAGGAGATACCTTCAATTGCGGGGAAATGAGTACGTTAGGTCAATCACTTTTTTATCAATTAAAAGCAAGATCTCCGCACTTTACCTGGTCCGTTAATTACAAAGCATTGCTTAACTTACAACAAGCACAAACGATACGAGTCCTAGAAGGAACGGAATTCAATCGATTCGATCAACAAAGCCAACAAATACTTTTTACCGAATCTTATACAATTTCCAGACAAGCCGACCGAATGGGCTATCGACTAGAAAGCAAAACACCACTGACATTAATAGAAGAATTCGAATTACTCTCTGAAGGCGTCACATACGGAACCATCCAAGTCCCGACAAACGGACAACCCATTATTTTAATGGCCGACCACCAAACAACAGGTGGCTATCCAAAAATCGGACAAGTCATCTCAGCAGACTTACCCAACTTGGCCCAACTACAACCAACAGCCACCATTCAATTCAAGAAAGTATCACTCGAACAAGCCCAAACAGTATTCATCAAAAATGAAAGGCTAATAGCGGATATCAAAAGAAGCATCCAACTAAAAATGCACAAACTTAAATAGCCGCCCCCATAATAAACATCACCACCAAACAGGCACCATCAAACAGGTACCCCCAAATAGGTACCTGTGCAAGGTGCAATTATGACTATTCACGACTTTGGATAAACAAACAAGGGGGAATCGACGAAGTGTTGCAAAGTCGATGTCCCCTTTTGTATTTTATGCAATTGTAGTGTATTAACTGAATAGCGTCTTGCACAGGTACCTAATAACCTAATTGTTTTGAGATTTCTTCCGCTGCAGCTTTAATCTTCTCCGCAAATAGGGCAAGATTTTCATGTTGATAGTTCGCTTCAATCCCTGCGATACTAATACCCGCAATAACATCACCTTTGTTATCGAAAATGGGCGCCGCGATGGCTGATGAATGATTTTCCAATTCAGAGTGACTCACCGTATACCCAGCTTGCCTAGTCTGTTGGATGGTTTCCATTAATTGATTCTTGTCGGTGATGGTTCCCGCTGCGAAAGGTTTTAACTCAACAGAATCCAAATAGCTTTCGATTTCTGAAGTGGGTAAATGAGATAGAATTACCCGCGAACAAGCGCCGGCATATAAAGGACTGCTTCTTCCGACCGCTGTATATAACCGAACTTTTTGGTAGGTATCAATCTTTTCGATATAAATCGCCTCATCTCCGCGCTTCACAATTAAATTGATCGCTTCTTTTAAATCATTATGTAAGTCTTGCATTATAGGATAGGCAACTTTTCGAAGGTCAAGCCTGTCAGAAACGAGGTTGCCGAACTTGAGAAATAAAAGGCCTAGGCGATAGTTGCCATCCGCGCCTTTCTCTAAAAACTCCATTTCTTCTAATGACCTTAGCATGCGATAAACCGAAGTTTTCGGAATCCCCGATAAATCAATAATTTCTTGGAACGATAACGCCCCGTGATCGATGAACAAATTCAAAATATCCATGGACCGCACAACCGTTTTATTTTTATTGTTCACATAATCTCCCCCACTCTTCTTTCATTGTATTACTTCCTATCCAAGCGTCAAGGTCGAATACCGCACCTCAAAAAAGCACCAGTAGGTACCTGTGCAAGGCGCAATTATGACTATTCATCATGGCGGATAAAAAAACAAAGAGATACCGACAAAGTGCATATTGTCGGCATCCCTTTTTCACATTATGCAATTGTAGCGTATAAACTGAATAGTGTCTTGCACAGGTACCAATAAAACAACACCTTAAAAACGAATCCCTTAAAAGATTTAAACCACCCTACTCTTCTTTTCCGCTTCGACGAGTTGACCGCCGTTTTTGAAGTACTTGATAATTCCCTCGGATGCGCGGTAGCCTAATGCGCCGATTGTTGCGGTTGGGTGATGGCCTGCAAATTGTGGGAAGGCGGATCCGCCTACCACAAAGAGGTTATCGACGTCCCACATTTGCAAATAGTTATTCACTGCAGATGTTTCTGGGTCGTCCCCCATGATGACGCCGCCCGCGTAATGACCGCCGTCATAGATATGGTCGAACTCGTCTGGAACTTCATCCACGTCCACAATGTCTGCGCCCATTTCTTCCATGATTTCTTGGCATTTCTCAATCCCGAACTTTGCCATATTGCGGTCTTGGTCGGTATATTTATAAGTAATGCGCAATAGTGGATCATTGAAACTATCCGTATACGTTGGATCCAAGTCTACAAAGTTATGCCAATAAGACATCGTTGCCATCGTATACCATATATTGAGTGAGCGATTCGCGTAATAAATGGAGTTTTTCTTGAATTCTGGTCCCCATGCCGGCGTGCCTTTTGGGACGTGATTTGTCGCAATGGCGCCGTCTCCGTATTGCCTTAGTTCAATTCCACCACCATTAATGAAGTCCAAATTCGAATGATCGAAATTATCCCCCGCAAAATCACTCATCGTCCCGCCTAAAGCACCTGCACCCATATAATAATTAAACTTCTTGTTTTTAAAATACCCTCTCGCACCGAGAAAAGTTATATTAAATTGACCATTGAAATTTCTTCCAATTACACCTTTTTTCGTTTTCGGGTCATATGGGCGTCCGATGCCGGATAATAAGAGTAAGCGATTATTCGCAAACGTGAATGCGGCTAATACCACGACATCCGCTGGTTGTTCAAATTCTTCGCCAGTCATCGTATCGGAATAAAGGACACCTGTCGCTTTGCCGTTTTTGTATATGACACGCCTGACATAGGCACCAGTTCTTGCCTCAAAATTTCCAGTCTTAACAGCCGTCGGAATTACTGTCACTAAAGGATCCGACTTCGCTCCAAAATCACAGCCATATTGCGTACAAAATGAACAAAACATACATTGATTCAGCGTTTCACCATCGGGATTTGTATAAGTTTGCGACAGATTACCTGCAGCAACCCGGTATGGGTGGTACCCCATCTTTTTGGTCGTGTCCATAAATAGATTAACCGCCGGCGAACTCTTCATTGGCGGATTCGGATAATCACTCGAGCGTTTGTCTCCTATAGGATCTGGCTCGCCTGAAATCCCTGCTGTTTTCTCCCATTGATCATAATACTTTTCCATCTCATCATAAGTAATTCCCCAGTCCCGTATCGTCATGTCCTTGGGAATTTTATCCTTCCCATAACGCTCAATTGTCTTACTTCTAATCTCAAAATCATATGGCTTCCAACGGTAGGTGGCGCCGGCCCAATGGACACTCCCACCACCTAAGTCAGTCCCAACCATTACTTCCTTACGCGTTCTAACCGGCAACGCAACTTCATCTATATAGTTTCGAGAGGTAATTGTTTCAGTAGACAGATTCTGCATCATCTCATAGCGATTCGTATAACGCAGCTCGTCTTTTACCCCTATGTAATCTGACCGAGTAATATTTTTTCCGCGTTCCAACGCGACCACTTTATAGCCCGCTTTTGAGAGTTCAGCCGAGACGACACCACCTGCCCAACCCGTCCCTACAACAACTACATCCACTTTATCTAATTTAACAACCATCTATTTTCACCTCCTCTTAATGACCCTGGTAATCCCGCAAGCTTTCTGGTTCCATTTTGATAAATTCCTCATCTTCAATCGTATCCAGGTAACTCATCCGTGGACCCGGATACTCTTTCATCCGCCATCCCATCATGTCTTTATTGCCGCCGTAAACCGGATCCGCATACGCGCCTTCAATCGTAGTTTGGAGAAGTAAATAGAAAAAGTTCGCAGACCCTATCCCTTTCATCTCAACTTTATCCTCTTCAAACATGCGTAGTACTTCATCTTGCTGGTCCGGTTCTAAGTCAACAAACCTTGCCCCAAAATCATCTTGAGCTACTTGATCTATTTTCCGTAGGCCCACCGTGAAAATTTCCCCTCGGTTCAATATGGATTGGTACCGTGGTGTGGGACTAGGTACTTGAGTTCCTGCATTCGGTCCCTGACTATCCTGATCCCGACTGACATTATGATTACCTGTCGATTTAATATTTGTGATAAAGGGCCCCTTCATATACTCCTTCGAATTCGTCCCCCACTCGCTTGCCAGTTGCTTGTCAATAAAGAAAGGTATGCCTAATTCTATAGCGCCCGGACCCAAATCATCTTTTGGAAAAATTCGTTCTGTCGCAGCTGATAAAATCGCGAAGTCTTCAGCACGATTGATAAATACCCGCGCTTCCTGTAAACCACCACTCATATGTTTATTTTCAGTCTCTGTCGGTTTCTGTTGAAACTGATTCGTCAACAACCCGCCAACCAAAGAGCCACCAACTAACCCCCCGGCAACAAGTCCGGAATTCTTTAGAAAAGCACGGCGACTCATATCATTTTTTCCGTTCACATCTGTCGGTTTATCTGCCACTTTCTATTCCTCCTTACAACACTGTTTATCGCTTCATATCAATGATTGCCGTTATTATCCATATATATTCAATTTTATCTAGGTTTATAGTCTACCGAAGGAATATCGCAATGAGGAGTTTTCAAAGTACCCCTTTGCAGGTACCTTTTTGGAGGTACCTGTGCAAGGTGCAATTATGACTATTCACCACAACGGATAATCAACCAAAAGGATACCGACAAAGTGCTATCTAGTCGGTATCCATTTTTCACTTTATGCAATTGTAGTGAATAAATTGAATAGTGTCTTGCACAGGTACCAAAATTTCGCCCGACATTTCATTTTCGAAATGGGTTGCATCTTTTCAATTTCCGTTATATACTATCTGAGCGACCACGAACGATATATTAGATAACTTATTAATCGTTCGTCTTTTAAACTAATTAGGAGGAATTTACATCCATGAAAAACAATATTAGCCTCAAATTCTTTATGATCATCATGATTGCAGCATTTATGTTAATTGGCTGTTCTCCGAAACAAGAAGATTCTACGGAACAACCAGAGGAACGGGTTATCGGTATTATTGGAGCGATGATTGAAGAAGTTGAAATTCTTCGCGATAAAATGGACATTGAAAGCACTGAAACGATAGCAGGAATGGAATTTTATAAAGGAACATTAGACGGTGAAAACATTGTCTTGGTTCAATCAGGTGTCGGTAAAGTGAATGCGGCTGCCTGTACGCAAGCGTTAGTCGATCATTTCGGTGTTGACTATCTCATCAACTCAGGTGTTGCCGGTGGTCTAACCACTGATGTAACCATTGGAGACATCGTCATTTCAACGGACGCTGTCCAGCATGATTTTGATATCACTGCATTTGGCGAAAAGCCGGGCGTGATTGCGCGCATGGATACAAGTTATTTCACAGCGGATGAAAAATTAATTCAACTCGCACAATCAGCAACTGAGGGATTACCTGAGGATATTAAAGTCGTTCAAGGAAGAATCGCAACTGGCGATCAGTTTATTGCGAGTGCTGAACAAAAAGAATGGATTGCAGAAAACTTCTCTCCACACGCTGTAGAAATGGAAGGCGCAGCAATTGCTCATGTTGCACATTTGAATGAAGTGCCATTCGTTATTATTCGTGCAATCTCGGACGATGCCAGCGGCGAGGCAGATGTAAAGTATGAAGACTTCATCATAACGGCAGCTGAAAACGCCAGCCAGATGATTGAAGAAATGATCAAAGCTGCAGACGAAAACTTGTAAACACTCAATATTGCGAAAAAAACAGGAAGTCTACCCACAGCTAATTGGGTCGACTTCCTGTTTTTCTTTATTTAATAGTGGTTTTATTGATCAAATTATTTTCTTGAATAAAATCTTTCAAAACACCACTTAAATTCGGTGTACCCACTTCGTCTAGTTCATAGTGAACACGTGTATAGGGTTTATTAATCGAAATGATTCGAGATAAATCCATCGGCGTGCCAATAATCACTGCATCACAGTCAGCATTATTAATAGTTTCTTCAAGATCCTTCAATTGCTGTTCGCCGTACCCCATCGCTGGAAGCACGTTTCCAATATGTTGATATTTCTCATACGTATCAAGTAACGTACCCACTGCAAATGGGCGTGCATCAATGATTTCTTTCGCACCTAAACGCTTAGCCGCAACAATCCCCGCACCAATATTCATCTCGCCATGTGTCAACGTCGGGCCATCTTCAACGACCAATACACGTTTTCCAATAATACTTTCAGGCTGATCGACTGTAATTAAGGATTCTGCTTTAATAATGGCGCTGTTCGGATTTACCAGTTTAATATTGTTTTCTACGATTTGCACAGCCTCTGCAGATGCACTGTCGACTTTATTAATAATCGCAACATCGGTTGTTCTTAAACAAACTTCTCCAGGATAGTATTTTAATTCATGACCTGGTCGATGCGGATCCAACACAGTCACTGCCAAATCAGGTTCGTAGAAGGAAAAGTCATTATTTCCACCGTCCCATAAAATAACATCACAACCATCAGGATCATTTTCCGCTGCCGTTAAAATATCTGCATAATCAACGCCTGCATAAACGATATTTCCGCGTGCCACATGTGGTTCATATTCTTCCATTTCTTCAATCGTACAATTATGTTTCTTTAAGTCTTCTACTGTCGCAAAACGCTGAACACGTTGCGCATTTAAATCGCCATAAGGCATCGGATGTCTAACCGCAATGACTTTCAAATCATGCTCAAGTAATGTTTCGATAATCTTTCGCGCCGTTTGACTTTTACCCGTTCCAGTTCGTACTGCGCATACAGAAATAACGGGCTTGTTACTTTTCAACATCGTGCTTTTCGGACCAAGCACTGTAAAATTAGCACCCGCCGCATTCACAATCGCACTCACGCCCATCACATCTTCATAACTAATATCACTATAAGCAAAAACACACTCACTCACTTGCAACTCTTTTATCAAGTCCGCTAATTGATCTTGTGAATAAATCGGGATCCCTTCTGGATATAGTTCACCAGCTAATTCGCTTGGATACTTACGTCCATCTATATCAGGAATTTGCGCCGCCGTAAAAGCAACCACATTATACGCTTCATTATCTCGATAATACACATTAAAATTGTGGAAATCTCTCCCTGCCGCTCCAATAATCAATACATTTTTTCTATTCATATGTATACCCTCCTACAATTTCAATTGTTTGTTATAATTATAACCCTTTATGTATTAAAATACGAGCGATTTAATAAAATAAATAAATTTAACTATTAAAACATTCTTTTTAGCTACCTTTTCGAGGTACTTTTAGAGTACCTCTTCTACAACACCCTTTTGTTTTCCACCTAATGAGCTACCCCTAGTGAGCGTCCCCTTTTGAGGTAGCTTTTTGAGGTACCTGTGCAAGGTGCAATTATGACTATTCGCGAACTTGAATAAAAACAAAAAAAGATATCGACAAAGTGTATATTGTCGATATCCTTTTTTCAACTTATTCAATTGTAGTGTATTAACTGAATAGTGTCTTGCACAGGTACCAAAAAAATTTCTAACCTAATCCGTTCAATTCAAGTCCATAGCCATCTCCAAATTTCTTTTGGTGTGGCATTTTTTCCGTACATCATAATTCCCATGTTGAATACCTTTCCTGCCAATTTCATAAATAGCCAGATACTGAAGAGCAGAACGACGACTGCAATGCTAAGTTCGATCCATGGCCACTCTTCAAGGACTGAAAGGCGGACGAGTAAGACTGCCGGTGCAGTGATTGGGATGAATGAGCCAATTTGTGCAATGAGTCCGCTTGGATTTGAAAGGATGGGGCCGATAAAAATCGCTGGCAAGAATGGCAACATCATGACCATCCCTTGAAAATTACTCGTTGCTGTCAAATCTTCCACCGTTGCGCCAATACTGACGAAAATCGCGGCAAAGAGCAGATAACCTGCGAATGCGATAAATAAGAGAAGTATTAATTCCGGAACGAGTAAGTACTCCAGTAGCGGGATATCGAAACGCCATACCATCGCCGGTAGTGCCACAGCTAACCAAACGATGACTTGCGTAACGCCAAGGACAAAGTAACCAATAATTTTCCCTTGCATCAATTCCGCCGGTGTCAATGAAGATAAAATGATTTCTGCGACTTTCTCTTTCTTTTCCTGTGAAGCCGATTGGAATATCATCATACCTGTCATGACAATAGAGAATAGAATTAAGCCAGCAAATGCACCAGGAATTATCCGTTCTAATGGATCTACTTCATTTGAAGCAACGCCGCTTTCCTCTTCTTGGATGATCGATTCCATTTCATCGGCGTCTATCGCTGTAATCGTTACCTGGTTCATAATAGCTGATTTTTGTGTATCTGTTAGCCCTAGCTTCTCCATTTGTAGTTCCCGAAGCGGCTGTTCCAATATCGATGCCTCAAAAGGAAATGAGTCATCTATATCATCAGTCATGTACATTTTGACTTGGCCCTGCTCAAGTGCCTCCTCGGTCATTGCGAGGTAGACACTATGCTCTTTCTCCATCAATTCTTTTCGCATCTCTGCTTCTGGAATCTCTGTCTGAACCAATGTCCAATTTGTTTTGTCTGCAGCATCTACCACTTCTACGACTTCATCCCAAACACCTATTTCATCATACAAAAAGACTTGAACATTACTATTCTCGTCAGAGTCTGATTGATTAAACAACATTGGAACGAAAAAGAACGCCAAAAAGATAACGGGTGTGCTGAGCAATGAAATTATAAATGATTTATTAGTCAAGTTGCGCTTAATTTCCCATTTGGCTACCTTTAAACTATTACGCATAACTTTCAACTCCTTCAGCCAATCGATTTTGATCTGTCGCAATATCTATAAAAATTTCATGAAGTGAAATTCTATCAATCGAGAACTCTTGAATCGTCAAAGTTTCCGGCAAATTTTTGAGCCACTTCGGAACAACAACTTCCGGGGACAAATAAAGCACAGACACATCTTCATTTTGCTCAATGCGCAAAACTTCCGGAATCGTTTCTAATACAGAAATAGCATTTCGTCCTTTAATCGTACATTTAAAATTTGCATATTCATTTTTCACGTCCTCCATCGCACCATAAATCACTTTTTCACCGCGATGAATCATAAACAATCGATCACATAATTCTTCTACGACATTCATCTGGTGGGAAGAAAGAAGTATCGATGTTCCATTATTTGCAAGCGTTCGAATCTCTTCTTTGAAAGTTTCTTGACTCACTGGGTCTAATCCCGAAAAAGGTTCATCCAAAATAAGCAGCTCTGGTTCATGAATAATTGAGGCAATGAATTGTACTTTTTGTCCCATTCCTTTGGATAATTCCTCGACGGAAACTTTATCCTTACCTTCTAATCCAAATTTCTCTAAATATTTCAGTGCACGCGCTTTTGCTTTTTTCACTGGATAATCTTTCAAATCCGCCAAATATAAAATCATATCCATCACTTTCACGTTTTTATACAAGCCGCGTTCTTCCGGTAAATAACCGATTTTCTGACGCGGAATCTCATTTTTGGCGTAACCATTGAATTCAATACTGCCTTCATCTGGATACATAATGCCCATAATATTGCGGATTGTCGTTGATTTCCCCGCACCATTTGGACCTAAAATCGCCATGATTTCCCCTTTTTGCACTTCAAACGAAATATCTTTGATGATTTGTTTTGATTTGAAAGATTTCCCCAGATTGTTCACTGTTAAAACGTTTGTCATTTGCAGTTCTCCCCCAGTCACTTTATTAACAACATCGTTACGATTTCATCCAGATCGAGTGATTGAACAGTTATCCACTCCAGCTCCGCATGTTCGAAATAATCTTCAGCTTCGATCGGCCTATTTGTTACGATTGAATTTCCTTTACGCTCTACCTCGCCTGGCACAAATCCACATTCAATTGGTTGTGAAAACCAGTAGCGTTTATACATGTCAGTTAACGCTTCTTTTTCAAACTTCTCCTGAATACATCCATCTTTTATAAAGACGAGATAGTCTGCTAACTTCTGAATATCTTCGATTTGGTGCGTCGCGAGAATAATCGTTCTTTCGCCAAGATCCATCCATTCTACGAGTAAATCACCTAAAATTTTCTTAGATGGTATATCTAGATGTGCTGTCGGTTCGTCAAGAATTAGAACCTCTGCATTTCTAGCGATTACGAGTGCTAGGTTCAATTGCTGTTGCGCACCTGGCGATAATTTATTGAATTTTGTTGTTAAATCAATACCAAATAACGCTACGGCTCTTTGAAAAAACGATTCGTCCCACGTCGGATACCATTGGGCAATTAAATCTCTTAATTCTTGTCCAGTAAAAGGTGTAATTATGGGTGGTTTTTGCGGTAAATAAGCAACTTTTGGCTTCCAGGAATCATCTTCTCGAGACACTGATTGTCCCAGTATTTGTATGTCCCCAACATCTGTTTTCGTTAAATTCATGATTAAATTCAAAAGTGTACTTTTTCCAGCACCGTTCTTTCCGATAAGTGCGGATATTGTCCCCTTTTCAATTTCCCAATGAATTGATTTCAATTGAAAATTATCCACGGTTTTATGAACATCACGTATCGCTACTGCATGCTCCATATTACGATTCCTCCCTATTTCCCCTCGTATTTCTCCATCACTTCAGCAAAAATCTCTTTCACTTGCACGATTGAATAATCATGACGTAATGCTGTTTCAATAGCAGTTTCAAATGCCAGTTCCACTGCACTTATTTTTACTTCTTTTTGGAGTCCTTCTTCGATTTCTGCAACAAAGGACCCCTTCCCTTGCTTCGAATGAATGAAGCCCTGTTGCTCTAAATTCTGATAGACGCGTCTCGTTGTTATGATGCTTACTTCAAGATCTTTGGACAACGCACGAATTGAAGGCAGCACAGTTCCTGCATTCAATTGCCCACTTGCAATTAAAGCTTTAATTTGCTCTTCAATTTGAAAGTAAATCGGTTCCCGAGAATCCTTTGATAATTGAATCGGAAGTTCCATTTTACACACGCCCTTAATAGTCGATTTGCTTAATTTTTTTGGTCGCCCGTCGAAGTGCTAACGTTGTACCAAGATAAGCGGCGATGATCGATAAAATTGACGATAACAGTGGCCATTTTTTCGCAACCACCATCGTCCAATACACAATACCTTGACCTGTATACTGATTAAATAGAAGAAACACACCAACAACGAACGCCAAAAACAATGCGATATAAAGCCACAGTTTGAATGTGCTTGATTTAGTCACTTCCCCTAAATCAGCAATAGGATACATAACCCCCCAATAAATTCCAAAGGACATCCAGATAATAAAAAAGGCAATATACTCTGGAAGCGTCATAAAGGATTGCATCGTACCCGAAAATGCATAAATCGAGATTAAAAATAATGCGTGAAACGGAATCGAGTATACAAAATAAATAACAAATAAGTTTTTAATCAAAACTTCTTTTCGTATTGGCAGCTGATAGAGCATGACAAAGTATGATTTCTTAAATGAATTATCATCACTTTTTTCCAATCGAAACGTCTTCGGCTTTGCCCACATTGCAGCAACCCCGATAGTGATTAAGAACAAAAGATCAAACAGCATAAACCAATTCTCTAAATAAGCGGATGTTGATTCAATGATGAAAAATGAATAAACAATCAACATAAGTCCCGATGTAATAAGTGCTTTCTTAGAATGTCGAAGTTCAAATCTTGCTAGCGCAATCGCTTGTTTCCAATCTCCCAAATAACTCTCCCCCTAAAAACACCTAGTGTGTATGTCGTTATACACACCATAAAACACAAACAATTATTTGTCAATCTATTTTATTACTCAGTAGGAGGCAGTTCAGTTGGTTGTGTTGGAGGCGTTAGATGAGAAGGAGAAGGAGGTACCTGTGCAAGGCGCAATTATGACTATTCGCGAACTCGAATAAAAACAAAAAAGATATCGACAAAGTGTTATCTTGTCGATATCCCGTTTTCAATTTATGCAATTGCAGTGTATTAACTGAATAGTGTCTTGCACAGGTACCTAAAAGGTGTACTAAAGGTGTGCATAAAAGGTGTCCCAAAATGTGCTTACTAAACGCTTTTCCTCACTCTTTTTTCACCAATTTGGCATGTACCACTAATCGCCCTTCACGCGGATCGAGTTCGTAGTCACATGTTGATAAAGTGATAATTTGATCATCTTCGTCGATTTGAATATCCGAATGATACAGTGAGTTTTGTCGTATTTCATCCAATAACAAACCAAAATCGCCGTCATCCGAAAATTCGGTTTGAA